>JBBRYK010000092.1:0-10370 GCA_038237665.1 Gaiellales bacterium
GGATGTAATCGACGAGCCGCATAACGTTCGCCGCCCTGGCCTCCGCATCCGAGCACTTCTCGAGCGTCGTGATCGCCATCCCGGCGAACTGGAAGCTCACCCCCTCGAAGTGCTTCGTGTCGGTGAGAAGGATCTCGACGATCTTGCAGCGGTCGAGGATGTACTGCCGAAGCGCGGAGTGCGTCGTCAGCGTCCGAAAACTGTCGTTGGTGATCAGCGAAAGCCGACCACACTCGCGAAGTCGCTCGACGCCGTTGGCGAAGAACATCGCGTAGCTGTCACCGTCGCCCGTACCGATGCTGCCGGCGTTTCGGTCGGCCGCCCGTTGGCCGTACAGGCGCGCATAGACGCGCTTCTTGTACTCGGGTTTACGGGCGCCGTACGGCGGATTGCCGACGACCGCGTCGAACTCGACCTCGTCGATCTCGGCAATGTCGTCGACCTGCGGATCGGCGACGACGCTTTCGGCCTCGGAGAAGAACTCCCGTTGCGGCCGCTCGGGTGAATGGAGAAGCATGTCGTGGACAAAGAGCTTCGGCTTCGTTTCGATCTGCTCGTCGCTCAGCAGAAATACGCGGATCGCGGCAAGCGACAAGGCGAAGGAGTCGATGTCGCCACCGTAGACCTGATGTTCGACAATTTGGCGGTACACGTCTTTCGGCTTCAGCCCCTGTTCTGCGTAGAGCTCGATGAGCCGCTCGTAGATGCCGTCCAGGAAGTGTCCCGAGCCCATGCAGGGGTCAAGTACTCGCGACCCGCTCTCAAGATTGAGCTTGGAGACCATGTAGGTGACGTCGCCGTGCGGCGTGTAGAACGCCCCGAGCCTCGCCTGTTGCCGTCTGCGAGCCGAGAGCATGCTCTGGTAGATGTCCCCGACATGCCGATTGGTCAGCCCGGAGAAGCTCTTGGTTGAAAGGTCGTAGATGAGCTCCGCAAGAACGTCTTTGCTCGGCCGGAAGTAGTCGAACGCATCCTCTCGGTAGACGAGCGGGAAGTGCTCGGCGGCGAGATCGAACGCGACGCGGATCAGGTCGCGCCACGCGTTCTGTTCGATTACATGGGCCTGGATCTCAGGGGCGAGCTCTTGCCGCAGGGCGCGATAGGCATTCTCATCTTCCGCTGGCCAATCACCTGCGGCGTCGTAAATGCGGCGGCGAAGCAATGCCAGGAAGACGGCCGCCGTCGTGGGCGACGTCTCCGACCGGCTTCGGGGCAGGAACTCACGCATGATTCGGTAGAAGCCGGGGAGATGTCGGTCTTCGCAGAGGTTGAGGAAGAAGACCTTGTTCAGATAGTTCAACGCTGCTTGCGTGACCATCTCGGCAGCTACCTGCCGCTCGTTGTCACGGCCCACCTCGGCGACCTTGCGCTCGTAGAGCTCCCGCATCCGCTGCTTCGCAATCGGCCGCGCGTTGAGCCACTTGCCGAACTCCCCGACGAGGCCAGACTCTTCCTTAACGATCCGGATCGCCTGGACAACCTGACTGCGAAGGTCGTTTTCGATCGCGTCGAGGTGGTGGAGGAGGATGGCACGGAGCCGGTCGGGACCAACAATCTCCTGGGCGAACTCGCCGCGTAGCTGGAACGCCCTCACTCGCTCCCAGCTCCAGATGTCCGGGAGAGGCTCGTACTCGGCCGGCTTAGCCATACCGGCACGACGGAAGAAACACGTGCTCGAGGGCTTTCCGGAATACAGGAGGAGGAACGGCGGCGGCTCCTCGAAGTCTTCGCTTCTCGCGTAGCCCTGGAGCTGAGCGATCGCGCTGTCGAGCGCTTGCTGCGAGTCGAGCGCGTCGTAACGCTTCAACTCGCAGAGCACGACTGGGGCGTTGCCGATCAGGTAGAGCCCGTCGTAGAAGCCACGCGCCTTCTGCGACTTCAGGCGCCACACGGCGAGTCGGTGCTGCTCCAGGAAGTAATCGCCTTCCGCCTGACCGCTTGTCCGCGCGGGATATCCCAGGGTGACCATGTCCGGTTCGAAGAGTTTCGAGTGAACGTCCGCCTCGGTGAAAGCACTCTTCTGAGCGTCGGGGATCGCCAGGCTTGGGAGCTCGATCGCGCTCAAGTCGCACTCCCAGCAACGTACGGCGCTACCACACTCCCGGTGCGTCGAATCAGCAACAACATGCAAAAGAGTTTCGCACGCGTCGAGAACGGCGAGCGTTTCTATTGTCTCTATTGACAACGATCATCGCGATCCACGAGACTCCGTTGTCGCGGCCAAGGCCAAGACACATGATTGGCTGGGCGCCTCCCACAGCTACGTAGGGCTAGACTCGGCCTCAGGGATGGGCCTCCGAATCTGTCTGGTCACGCCGTTTGCGTGGTCGCAGCCTCACGACGTCAACGAGCACGTGGCCGGCGCGGCCGCCGAGC
This sequence comes from Gaiellales bacterium, assembly GCA_038237665.1. Taxonomy (GTDB): domain Bacteria; phylum Actinomycetota; class Thermoleophilia; order Gaiellales; family Gaiellaceae; genus JBBRYK01. Next base: position 2,377 of record JBBRYK010000092.1, read on the forward strand.
TCCGCCGCCTGGGTCACAAGGTGACCGTGCTGGCCCCGTCCGGGCGGGCCGCCGACCTCGTCGCCGGAAGGCGGGCGCTGCTGAACGGCGCGGATGCCGAGGTCATCGCTCTCGGCCCCGCATTCCCGATCTCCCGGAGGAGCCGGATGGGCGTCCCGGTGGGCGTCCGCGCGAATCTCTCGCTCGCCCTGCGTCGCGGCCAGTTCGACGTCGTCCACGGATTCGAGCCGGGCCTGCCGAGCCTCTCCTACCTCGCGCTTCGCGACGCCCCGGGCCTTGCGGTCGCCACGTTCTTCTCGGAAGAGCGGCTCGGCTACCCACCCTCCAAGGCCCAGCGCGAACGTCTACTCGGGCGGCTCGATGCACTGACGGCCGTTTCCGACGAGGTCGCCGCAGCGGCAGCCGAACGCTTTCCGGGCGATTTCCGGCTCGTGCCGCTCGGCGTCGACCTCGAGCTCTTCCGCCCCCAGCCGAAGCAGAGAACCGCGGTGCTCGAATGGCGGCCGACCGACCGCATGCTGCTTCGCTCCGCTCTCGGCCTGCTCGAGGAGCTCCCGGGCTGGGAGCTCGTCCTGCTGCGCACGAAGCCCCTGACGGGCCGGCCCTACGTTCCGCGCGGGCTACGCGGCCGCGTCCACCTTCGGCTGGGCCGCGACGGACGTGCCCGCGCGGCGGTTTTCAACGAGGCTTCGGTCTTCATCCCCTCCCCCACCGGGCTCGAGCGGCTCCGCCTCGAGGCCTCCGCTTCGGGAGCCGCCGTGGCCTCTCCGCCCGGTCTCGACGAGCAGCCCGAGCTCGCCGCCGCCGCCTTCGCGCGGCTGGCCGAAGACGACGAGTACCGCAAACAGGTGGAGGAGGCGGGTCGCGAGGCGGCCGAGGCCCAGAGCTTCCCGGCCCTGGGCCGGGAGCTGGACGAGCTCTACCGCGGGCTCGCTCGCCGCCGGCGGCAGCCCGCCCGCCCACCGGCCGATCCGCTAGAGGACCGCGACTGGATCGTTGCCGACCTGCACATGCACACCTCATGGTCGAGCGATTGCCGCGTACCCGTCGCCGACCTCCTCGACCACGCCGAGGCGCAGGGACTCGGCTCGATCGCGATCACGGACCACAACGTCTTCGGCGGAGCCCTCGAGGCGGTCGAGCTGGCAAAGGGCCGGCCGCTGACGGTGATCCCGGGTGAGGAGATCAAAACCGATTGTCAGGGCGAGGTGATCGGCCTGTTCCTCTCCGAGGAGATCCCGCGCGGCCTCCCCTTCGAGGAGACGATCGCGGCGATCCGGGACCAGGGCGGCCTCGTCTATCTCCCCCACCCCTTCGACCGGATGCACACGGTGCCCGATCCGGCGACAATCCACCGTCACCTCGCGGACATCGACGTGTTCGAGGTCTACAACGCCCGCCTGCTCTTCGAGGGCTACAACGACGAGGCCCTCCGCTTCGCGCGCAAGTACAACCTGACGATGGGCGCAGGCTCCGACGCACACGTCCTCCAGGGTGTCGGGACCGGCGCGCTGCGCCTGCGCGCCTTTCGGACCCCGGAGGAATTCCTGATCAGCCTACGAAGCGCCGAGATCCTGCGGCGACCGCGGTCGCTGCTCTACCTACAGTCCCTGAAGTGGATGGCCCAGGCCAAGGAAAGAGTTCGCTAGCCGAGAAGAGGACCCGGCGCGTGCCCGCTGCCTCGACCGACGAAATCTACGAGCGCTACCTGAAGAAGGCGATCGCCGAGATCAACGATCTCGGGCACGAGATCGCCGGCGCAGCCCAGGGCGCAGCGCCTGTCGTGGGCTCCGGCCACCCGCTCGCCGACGTCTTCCTGCTCAAGTACGAGCCGCGGCCCGCGGAGCTTCAGGAAGGCGTCGCCTTCTACGGCCGTGCCGGAGAGGCGCTGAAGAAGTCGTTCCAGCGGCTGCACGTCGATCCGATGGCCGTGTACGGGACGAACTGCCTCAAGCTTGCCGGGCAGGACGAGGCCGATGCGCGCCCGTGGCTCGCCCGCGAGCTTCACATCGTCCAGCCGAAGCTCGTCGTGCTGATGGGCGAGCGCACGGTCGCGTTCGTGAACAGCCTCGAGTTCCCGCTCTCCACGAGCGTCGAGGTCCAGGTGGGTGAGCTGCAGCGGTTCACACCGACGATCGAGGCGCTCTACGTGCCCGACATCGACGAGTCGCTGGACGAGCAGCCGGCGAAGACCGCGTTCTGGAAGGCCTTCAAAGCACTCGGCCCCTGGTGGGCGGAGCTCCCGCCTTATTGACCCGCCGCAGATGGGTCTGCTTCGGGGTCCTGCTCGGCGCGCTCGCCGTCTTCTACGGCACCGCGCCGTGGCTCCCGAACCTCTCGACCTGGTGGGACGTCGGCTTCATCGCCGGCGTCCTCTTCCCCGCGGTCTTCGGGCTGGTCTGGCTGGTCCTCCCGCTCCGCGACGCACCAGAGAAGCACCTCGTCGCCGTCGGGCTCGCCGCAGCGGCGATCGCCGCCGCGCTCGAGGTCGCCGACCAGACCGCGATCGCGAGCTTCTTCAAGCTCGCCGCGACGACGGCGCTGGCCTTCTGGTTCCTTCGCTACTTCGAGAGCGTCGTCTGGGTCGCGCTCGTCGCCGTCCTGATCCAGGCGGTCGACATCTGGTCGGTGTTCAAGGGTCCCACGAGCCACCTGATCAAGCACCCGGGCGGCGTCTCGGCGCTTTCCTTCGCCTTTCGCTTCCCGGGCGAGCACGACGCGGCAACCCTGGGCGTGCCGGACCTTCTCTTCTTCGCGCTCTTCCTCGCCGCAGCGGCGCGGTGGCGCCTGCGCGTCGCCGCAACCTGGGTCGCGATGATCGCGCTGCTCGGGCTCACGATCGTGCTCACCGTCTGGCTCGACCGGCCGGGGCTTCCCGCGCTGCCGGCCCTGTCGCTGGGCTTCCTGCTCGTGAACGCCGACCGGCTCTGGCAGGCGGTGCGCGAGCAGAGACTCAGGCTTTCGTGAGCAGCGCGACCGTCTCGACGTGCGGGGTGTGCGGGAACATGTCCACCGGCCGGGCTCGCTCCAGCCGGTAGCCGAACTCACCGGTCAGCTCCTTCAGGTTTCCGGCCAGCGTCGTCGGGTTGCAGGAGACGTAGACGATCCGCGGCGCCTCCAGCCGCCCGAGACGGCGAAGCGCCTTCCCCGTCAGGCCGGCCCGCGGCGGGTCGACGACGATGACGTCGGGGTCGCCCGCGCGCGACTGGAGCTCCTCGACCGCGTCCGCAACCTCACCGGCATAGAACGCGGCGTTGGCGATCCCGTTCAGCTCGGCGTTCTCCAGGGCACACGCAACGGACTCCTCCGAGATCTCGACCCCCCAGACCGTCAGCGCGCGCTCGGCCATGCAGAGCCCGATCGTCCCGATCCCGCAGTAGAGGTCGTAGACGGTCTCGTTCCCGGTCAGCCCTGCGTACTCGATCGCCAGCTGGTAGAGCCGCTCGGCCATGGCCGTGTTGGTCTGGAGGAAGGCGTTCGGCCGCACGCGGAAGCGCCTGCCCAGCAGCTCCTCCTCGATCGCCTCGTCTCCGGCCAGGAGCGTCGTCGGGAGGTTCGTCACCTCCGCAGCGGTCGAGTTGACCGCCCAGTGCACCGAGCGGACCTCCGGGAAGCGCTGGACGGCGGCGGCGAACTCCTCACGGCCTCGTAGCTGTCCCGGCGCGGTGACGAGGACGACGAGCGCCTGGCCGGTGTTGCGGCCCTCCCGCACTACGAGATGGCGCAAGAACCCCGTGTGCTCGGCCTGGTCGTACGCCTCGAGCCCTTGCGCGCGGGCCCACTCGACGACGGCCGCGCGGAGGGCGTTGCCGAGGTCGGTCGTCAGCCAACAGCGCTCGAGCTCGAGCACCTCGTCCCAGCGGCCGGCCTTGTGAAACCCGAGCGCGGGCCCCGACGCAGTCCGGGTGAACGAGTACTCGAGCTTGTTGCGGTAGTGGAACGTCGACTCGGCCGGGACGATCGGCTCGAGCGGGAGCTCGGCCAGGCCGCCGATGCGCCGGAGGGAATCGGCGACCCACGCCTCCTTCGCCGCCACCTGAGCCTCGTAGGCCAGGTCCTGGAAGCGGCAGCCGCCGCAGGCCGGATAGTGCTGGCACGGAGCCTCGACGCGCGCGGGACCCGGCTCGAGCACGTCGACGACGAGCGCCTCCGCATGGCTCTTCTTCACCTTCGTCACACGCGCCCGGACGCGATCTCCGGGTAGCCCGCGGCGGACGAAGACGACGAATCCGTTCAGGCGAGCGACGCCGTTCCCGCCGTAGGCGAGCGAATCGATCTCGAGCTCGAGCTCCTGGTCCCTGGCGACGGGCGCGGCCACGGGCCCACCCTAGTCGCGCCGGGCCACCTCAGCGCCTACGTCAGCGTTGTGACGTAGATCTTGCGTTCGCGCGGGCCGTCGAACTCGCAGAAGAAGATGCCCTGGTAGGTGCCGAGCGCGAGCCGGCCGTCGGCCAACGGGATCAGCACCTGCGGGCTCATCAAGGCAGCGCGGACGTGTGAGGGGCCGTTCGGCCCGTCGGCGTCCTCGTGCTTCCACTGCCAGGCGTCGTCGACGATCTTCTGCAGCGCATCGGCAAAGTCGTTCATCAGGTCCGGGTCGATGTGCTCGTTGATGGTCACGCCCGCGGTCGTGTGCGGCACGTAGACGAGCGCCGCCGAAGCGCCGTTCGAGCCGTCGAGCGCGGCCGAGACCTGGTCGGTGATGTTGACCAGCTGTGTCTGCCGCTCCGTCTTCAGGGAGATCGTGTGCACATCCGTATCCTATGGCGGCCGTGACCAGCGCCCCGCCGACAGCGCGTGAGCTCGATACCTACCGCGAGCGCGCCGACCGCTTCATCGCCGCGCTCGACGAGGAGTACTACCTCCACTTCGCGGGCTTGAAGGACACGCTCGAGCTCGAGCGCATCTACGCCGAGTTCGACGAGCTGACCCAGCTCGAGCGCGCGCAGGCGCTGGGTGAGGTGGTCGACGCCGACCGCGGCGTCCGGCAGCTGTGGCGCTTCGCCTGCGAGGGCTACATGGGCAAGCTGACGAGGGGGCACTCCGAGCGCCTGGCGGGTCTCGAGGCGGAGCTCGAGGCGACGGTGGACGGCGAGACGATCCCGTTCCGCATGCTTCGCCCGACGATCGCCAACGAGCCGGATCGGGCCAAGCGAGAGCGGCTCGAGACGGCCAGGAACGCGCTTACGGACGAGCACCTGAACCCGATCTACCTCGAGGCGTCCGAAGTCGACCGGCGCGCCACGCACGACCTGGGCGCGTCCACGTACCGCGAGCTCTACGAGCGCTTCGGCTTCCGGCTCGAGGAGCTGGCCGACCAGTGCCGCGAGCTGCTGGACTCGACCGAGCAGCTCTACGAGGACGCGATCGACCGGCTCTTCCGGGAGCGCGTCGGAGTCTCGCTCGACGAAGCCGAGCGCTGGGACGTGGCACGCCTATTTCGCGCAGCGAACTGGGACAAGGCCTTCCCGGAGGACAAGATGCTGCCCGCACTCGAGGGCACGCTGGCCGACCTGGGCATCGACCTGCGGTCGCAGAAGAACATCGAGCTCGACGTCGAGCAGCGTCCGAAGAAGAGCCCGCGGCCCTTCTGCGTCCCGATCGAGGTGCCGGATCGGGTCGTCCTCGTCATCCAGCCGATCGGCGGCGCCGACGACTGGGCGGGCCTTTTCCACGAGGCCGGGCATGCGGAGCACTACGCCAACACGTCGGCCGACCTTCCGGTCGAGGACCGGCGGCTCGGAGACCTCGCCGTCACCGAGGGCTGGGCCTCGCTTCTGCAGCATCTGACCAACGAGCCCGCGTGGCTGACGCGCCGCCTGGACTTCCCTCGCCCCGAGGACTTCGCCCGGGAAGGGGCCGTAGAGCTCCTCTACATCACCCGCCGGTACTGCGGCAAGCTGCTCTACGAGCTCGAGCTGCACTCGACCGACGACGTCCCCTCGATGCGCGCGCGGTACCCGGAGATCCTCGCTGACGCGCTGAAGATCACGCCGAGCCCGACCGACTACCTGGCGGACGTCGACTCGAGCTTCTACGTCACCGAATACCTGCGGTCCTGGGCCCTCGAGGCGCAGCTGCGGGAGTTCCTGCGCGGCGAGTTCGGGAACGACTGGTTCGCCCGCCGAGAGGCGGGGTCGCTCCTTCGCGAGCTCTGGGCCGAAGGCTCGCGCCTCGATGCCGATCAGCTGCTTCGCGAGGTCGCCGGCTCGTCGATCGAGATGGAAGCGGTCGCCGAGCGCATCCGGGAACGCGTCCGCTAGAGAGGCCTCAGCCGTACTGTCCTGGCCCCCTGCATATGCTTTATGCAGTGAGTCGGCGGGTCTTGATCGCGGGTGCGGCCGGACGCGATTTCCACAACTTCAACCTCCTCTACCGGGATCGTCCCGACGTCGAGGTCGTCGCTTTCACCGCCACGCAGATCCCGAACATCGACGGGCGCGTGTACCCGGCGTCGCTTGCCGGAGCGTCCTACCCCGAGGGGATCCCGATCGTCGCCGAGGACGACCTCGAGGAGGTCGTGACTGGGCTGGCCGTCGACGAGGTGCTCTTCTCCTATTCCGACGTCAGCCACGCGCACGTCATGCACATCGCTTCGCGGACGCTCGCCGCGGGCGCCGATTTCCGTCTCGCCTCGGCCGCTTCGACGGAGCTCGAATCGACCAAGCCCGTCGTGGCCGTCTGCGCCGTCCGCACCGGCTCGGGCAAGAGCCAGACGACGCGCTACGTCGCCCGCCTGCTGCGCGAGGCCGGCCGCCGTGTGGCGGTTCTCCGGCATCCGATGCCGTACGGCGATCTGGCGAAGCAGGCCGTGCAGCGTTTCGCGCGTTACGAGGACCTCGACGACGCCGAGTGCACGATCGAGGAGCGTGAGGAGTACGAGCCGCACCTGACGGAGGGCAACCCGGTCTTCGCCGGCGTCGACTACGCGGCGATTCTCCGTGCGGCCGAGGAGGAAGCCGACGTGATCCTCTGGGACGGCGGCAACAACGACACGCCCTTCATCCGCCCGAACTTGCACATCGTGGTCGTCGATCCGCACCGCCCGGGCCACGAGCTCCGCTACCACCCCGGCGAGACGAACCTGCGCCTGGCCGACGTCTGCGTCGTGAACAAGGTCGACAGCGCAACGCAGGCCGGGATCGACGCCGTGCTCGGGTCGATCCGCGACGTGAACCCGGCTGCGCGCGTGGTTCTGGCTGCGTCGCCGGTGACCGTCGACGGCGACCCGGCGGAGATCGCGGGCAAACGTGTGCTGGCGATCGAGGACGGGCCGACCCTGACCCACGGCGACATGGCCTACGGCGCCGCGGCGCTCGCCGCCCGGGCGAACGGAGCCGCAGCGCTCGTCGATCCGCGTCCCTTCGCCGTCGGCTCGATCGCCGAGGCGCTGGCCGCGTATCCGCACGTCTCGGAGGTCCTCCCGGCGGTGGGCTACGGCCGGCAGCAGATGGAGGACCTGCGCGAGACGATCGCGCGCTCGGACGCCGAGCTCGTGTTGATCGGGACCCCGATCGACCTCCGCCGCCTGATCCGGCTGGGCAAGCCTGCCCTGCGCGTGACGTACCGCCTCGAGGAGCAGGGCGAGCCGACGCTGGCCGACCTGCTCGCGGAGTTCGGTGTCCTCGCGACGCCGCAGCCCGCCGCGCTGACCTAGATTCGTTGCCTACCTAGACAACGGACTCGGCTAGCCGCGGGCCGGGGCGTGACACTTTCGTAACGGGGTCAGCAGCCCCCGTTACCCGAAGTGTGACGGCCGCCGATCGCCGATCGAGTGCCGTTTGCCGCACCGTTTCCGAGAGGTCCGAACCGGTTTGGCGGCTCCGCCGAATGAGCGGCGTACGACGGCCATTAACCGACCCCTACCGGCCGTCAAGAGAGAAAGGAGCCGCACCAAATGCGCAAGTACGCATTGCTTCTCCTGGCGGCCGCCGGAGTCACGTTGCTCGCACTCTTCGTTGGGCGCTTTTCGCCCAGCTCGGGCAACGCCTCCA
>JBBRYK010000093.1:0-9833 GCA_038237665.1 Gaiellales bacterium
AGCGGATGCTTCAGGAGGCCGTCGACTCGCTTTTCGACAACGGCCGCCGCGGTCGACCCGTGACCGGTCCCGGCAACCGGCCGCTCAAGTCCCTGTCCGACATGCTGAAAGGCAAGCAGGGCCGGTTCCGGCAGAACCTGCTCGGCAAGCGGGTCGACTACTCAGGGCGTTCGGTCATCGTGGCCGGGCCCCACCTCCGCCTGCACCAATGCGGACTGCCCAAGCTGATGGCGCTGGAACTGTTCAAGCCGTTCATCATGAGCCGGCTCGTCGAGCGCAAGTCGGTGCAGAACATCAAGGCGGCCAAGAAGTACGTCGACTCGATGGTGCCCGAGGTCTGGGACGTGCTCGAGGAGGTCATCGCCGAGCACCCGGTGCTGCTGAACCGGGCGCCGACGCTGCACCGGCTCGGCATCCAGGCCTTCGAGCCCGTGCTGGTCGAGGGCAAGGCGATCCAGGTACACCCGCTGGTGTGCCACGCCTTCAACGCCGACTTCGACGGCGACCAGATGGCCGTCCACCTCCCGCTGTCGGCGGAGGCCCAGGCCGAGGCGCGCATCCTGATGCTCTCCTCGAACAACATTCTCTCGCCCGCGAACGGGCGGCCGCTCACCACCCCGACGCAGGACATGGTGCTCGGCGGGTACTACCTCACGTACACCGACAAGGACTTGTCCGCGCTCACCTCGGAGGAGATCGAGCCGCGTCCGAAGCGGTTCGGCTCCGAGGAGGAGGTCGAGCTCGCGGTCGAGGCCGAACAGGTCGGGCTGCAGCAGGCGATCGAGTACCGCTGGAACGGAGAGCTCCTGCTCACCACGCCCGGCCGCGTGATCTTCAACCGCGAGGTCGAGCGGACGCTGCAGGAGGGCGGGACCACGCAGGAGCAGATGCCGGCGTTCATCAACCGCACGCTCTCGAAGAAGGAGATGGACGGCTTCATCGCCGAGCTCGTCGTGCGCTGCGGAGCACACTCGATCGCCGGAGTGCTCGACAAGATCAAGTCGCTCGGCTTCCGCTATGCGACGCAGGGGGGCGTGACGATCTCGAAGAACGACATCGTCATCCCGCCCGAGAAGGAGCAGATCCTCGCCGAGTACGAGAAGCGTGTGGCCGAGGTGCACGGGCAATACGACCGCGGTCTGATCACCGAGGAGGAGCGCCACGAGCGCATCGTCAACATCTGGACCGAGGCGACCGACACCGTCGCCGAGGCGATGGAGCGCACGCTCTTCGAGCTGAACCCGATCTTCATGATGGCCAACTCGGGTGCACGCGGATCCTTCAAGCAGATCCGCCAGCTGGCCGGCATGCGCGGCCTGATGGCCAACCCGAAGGGCGAGATCATCGAGCGCCCGATCAAGGCCAACTTCATGGAAGGCCTGTCGGTGCTCGAGTACTTCATCTCGACCCACGGCGCCCGCAAGGGTCTCGCCGACACCGCGCTGCGGACGGCCGACTCGGGCTACCTGACCCGCCGTCTCGTCGACGTCTCGCAGGACGTGATCATTCGCGAGGAGGACTGCAAGACCAAGTCCTTCATCAACCTGCCGATCTTCACGGTGGACGGGACGAACCGGTCGCTGCAGGGACGAGTGCTCGGTGAGGACGTCTACAAGCCGCTCTCCTCCGGGAAGCCCGGAAAGAGGAAGCTGGCCGGAAAGGGCGACGTGATCACGCCGCCGCTGCTGGAGGAGATCATCGAGGGTCTGGGTGAGGAGTCGGCCGCAGAGGTGCGGCTCCCGGTCCGGTCGGTGCTGAAGTGCCGCAGCGAGTTCGGCGTGTGCCGCTCCTGCTACGGCATCTTCCTGGCAACCGGTGAGATCTGCGAGATCGGCGACGCGGTCGGCATCATCGCCGCCCAGTCGATCGGCGAGCCCGGCACGCAGCTGACCATGCGCACCTTCCACACCGGCGGCGTCGCCGGCGCGGACATCACGCACGGCCTGCCGCGAGTCGTCGAGATCTTCGAGGCCCGCAACCCGAAGGGCGCCGCCACGCTGGCGACGGTCGGCGGCCGGGTCGACATCGAGGACACCGACCGTGGGCCGAAGGTGACGATCTACCCCGAGGGCGTGGACGAGAACGGCGAACCTCTCGCCGAGGTCACGTTCCAGCTTCCTCGTCGGTCGCGTCTACTTGTGAAGAAGGGCGACGTCGTGCGGCCGGGTGATCCGCTGCACGAGGGATCGCTCAACCCGTCGGAGCTCCTGGAGCTGAAGCGGGGGCCGGAGGGCGAGACCGCGACCGAGGTCTATCTGGTCGGTGAGGTGCAGAAGGTCTACCGTTCGCAGGGCGTCGACATTCACGACAAGCACATCGAGCTGATCGTCCGTCAGATGATGAAGAAGGTGCGCGTCGAGAGCGCCGGCGACACCGAGCTCCTCCCGGGCCAGCTCGTCGACAAGGTCGTCCTCGAGCGCGAGAACACGCGCGTGAAGTCCGAGAAGGGCGAACAGGCAACCTGGGCGCCTCTGATCCTCGGGATCACGAAGGCCTCCCTCGCGACGGAGTCGTTCCTGTCGGCCGCCTCCTTCCAGGAGACGACGAAGGTGCTGACCGACGCCTCGATCGAAGGCAAGGTCGACCGGCTTCTCGGCCTGAAGGAGAACGTCATCATCGGCAAGCTGATCCCGGCGGCGACGGGCTTGAAGCGCTACCGCGGGATCGACATCGGCCCCTCCGACAAGGTGCCGCCGTCGGCGTACACGCGGCCCGAGACCGAGGAGCAGCTGCTCGCCGCGCTGGAGGAGATCGGCTCCGACGGCAGCGACATCGACTTCGCCGCTCTCGGAATCGACTTCGGCGGCGAGCCGGGGGCGGAGACGACGAGCTCGCACGACGCCGGCGAGGCCGGGGAAGTGCCCGAGGTCGATACGCCGCTTGATAACGAGTAGCGTCGCGAAATCCGCCTACGTCAATTTCGCGCCGGCTGAATACACGTGAGCGGGGCCCCTCAACGGGGGCCCCGCTTCGTGTCGCTGGCGTTTCGCCAAAGGCCTGTTTGGCCCTCCCGCCCGGGCAAGCCGGGCTCCGGCCGCAACTGCTTGTGGCTACGCGACTGTCAAGAGCGTTAGCTAATTAGACAACGAGCACGTCTGGCGGTTTAGACAGGCCCCGTTTGCGGACGCGCGACAGAAGCCCTTCAACCATGCGAGATCAGGCCGCGGACCTGGCTCGAGCGGACACGACAGGGGCCAGACCCCCGCCATGGCTCCCGGGGACGGGTCCGGGTGCCAATACGGCGCAGGTTTGAAGGGCCTGGCGGGGCCGTGTGGTACACGTGACCGTGGTGAAGCGGCTCGCCGTTCTCCTCGCCCTCGCGGCCGCGTGCGCGCTTGCGCAGACGCCGCACGCCCGTGCCGCGCAGTGCGGGTTACCCGACGCGCAGCCCTGGTGGATCGACTTCGCCTCCGGATCCGTCTCGTTCCGGTACTGGATCTGGGGCAGGCCGGGCGTGATCGCCGCCACCGAGGGCGGGCCAACCGTGCCGGCCAAGCTCCGCGGCTACGGGGCGCAGACGATCTTCTGGCAGATGCGGCTCGGCGACATCGCAGGGACGACCTCCAGCCCGAAGGACCCAGCGACGATTCCGGCTGCCGCCCAGCGGCTCTACGAGAGGGCCGTGGACGCCTCGGGTGGCTGTCCCACGCCGCTCGTGGCACTGAACGAGCTGAACGGGCCGGGCACGACGACGCCTTGGACCGCCACTAACACGCGCTACCGGGAGAACGTTCTCGAGCTCCTGCGCCAGCTGGCCGCGCGAGGGGCGCGGCCGTTCCTGCTTCTGCCCTCCGCGCCGTACACCGGCGGCTCGGCCGCGGATTGGTGGCGGCAGGCGGCGCAGTTCGGCGACATCGTTCCCGAGGTCTATTTCTCGGGGCCGTCGATGTGGAGGCAGGGGCCGATCGTCGCCAGCCGGCTGATGCGCCGGTCGCTTCGCCAGGCGGTCCGCAATCTGACCGCGCTCGGGATTCCGCCCTCGCGCGTCGGGCTCGTCCTCGGCTTCCAGAACAGCCCCGGCGGCCGCTCGGGGCTGCAGCCGGCGAGCGCCTGGTACCAGGTCGTCAAGTGGGAGGCGCTCGCAGCGAAGCAGGTCGCGCGCGAGACGGGCATCGCCTCAGTCTGGTCCTGGGGCTGGGCTACGTTCTCGCAGGACAAGTCGGGTGACGAGGAAAAGAAGAGTGCGGCCTGCGTCTTCGTCTGGGCCCGGGACTCCACCCTCTGCGACGGCCCGGCCGCCGGCGGACAGGGGTTCGACGGGTCGCTCAGCGAGGGCCAGATCGACGCTCTACCGGCCGGCGTCCAGTGCGTCGCCGGCGATCTGGCGATCCAGACCGCCTCGATCGACGCCCTCGCGCTGGTTCTCGGTGACCGGCAGGTCGCCTTCACAGCGCTGCTCCAGCGCCTCGTCGAGGAACAGCAGGTGCCGATCAGCGGGGCTGATATTGCCGCGGCAGAACGCGCGACCATCTCGCTTGCCTTCAACGGGAGCGGCGCCGCCTACAACGCGGCGCTCGCGCAGCTGCACGCGTCGCGCGCCACGGCCCGGGCACTGATCGCCGACGACGTGCGGCGCGTCCGCATCCAGGCCACCCTTGCCGGCCGGGCTCCGGCCGAGAAGGCGATCCGCACGTTCTTCGCCGCCTATCCGACCAGGCTCGTACGCCGGGTTCAGACGGACGCACCCGCGTGGTGGCTCGACCGGAGGCAGGCCGGGTATGCGATCGAGGGCGTCGCGCCGGACCGGGTCTTCGCCCTCGCCACCGGAGTCCCGACGACGATCTGGACGAGCCATGGGCCCGTGGTCGTCACGCCGCTCACCGAGGCGGAGGCGCTGGGCGCGCTTCCACTCGCCCTGGTGCGGCCCGCAATCCGAACCGCGCTGCGCTGGTTCTCGCAGGGCGATGCCTTCGACGCCTGGACGACCTCGCGGCAAACGACCGCATTGAAGACGATCGTGTGCACCCGCGACGACCTGCCGGACGTCGGCGCGATCGACCTGAGCCCGTTCCTGCCGTTCCTGTCAGTGAATCTCTAGACGGCGTTGTTGTCGGCCGAAGGGGATTGTTCCTCGGCGACCACGCGGCCCTTGCCGCCGGCCTTGGCGCGGTACAGCGCGTCGTCTGCGCGCTCGAAGAACGACGTCGGGTCGTCGTCGCTCTTGAGCTCGGCCATTCCGGCCGACACCGTCAGTGCCCCAGCGAGGGTCGTGGGCCGCGCTGCGACGGCGCCGCGGAGCCGCGCGTACAACTGGTCGGCGTCCTCGAGCGTCGACTCCGGCAGGATCACCCCGAACTCGTCGCCGCCGACGCGGCACGCGATGTCCGCGCTCCGTACGACCTCGCGGATGCGCTCGGCGATCTCGGCGAGGACGGAGTCGCCGGACAGGTGGCCGATCCGGTCGTTGATCGCCTTGAAGTCGTCCAGATCGAGCAGGATCAGGGCCAGGCGCCGGTCGTATCGGTGCGCCCGAGCCGCCTCTCGGGCGAGCGTCTCGTGGAAGTAGCGACGGTTGTGGAGCGAGGTCAGCGCATCCAGGTCGGCGAGCTGCCGGGCCTCTCGAAATCGCCGTGCGTTTTCGATCGCAGGCCCGGCCCGAAGCGCGAGCGACTCGAGCTCGACCTCGAGATCGGCGATCGGCTCGTCCGGCAAGCGCGTGAAGACGCTGAGCAGTCCGATCTGGTCGCTTTCGCCGTGGACAGGCACCGCCAGGCCGCGGCGGATCGCGGTCTCCTCTTCGAGGGCAGGCTCGTAGGTCATCGTCAGCGCCCGGAGCCGTGACCCGGCGGGCGGCGGCGAGACGCGGTACTCCTCGGCCTCCTCGCGCGTCATCCCGGTCACCTCGACGATCGGCTCGCCGTCGACGACCGTGATCATGAGGAGAGCCGCGTCGACCCCCGGCAGAGCACCTACGGCATCGAGGGTTCGGGCCAGTACCTCGTCGAGGTCGATCGAACCGGCGAGCTCGCCGACGAAGCGATTCCGCCGCACCTCCTCCTGCGCCGTCTCGAGAGCGGCGTGGAGGTCCTGGCGCATCGTGTCCATGCGCTCGTGCAGCTCGCGGATGACAAGGGTCATCCGCTCCTGAGTGGACGCTTCGGAGCGGCGTGTAAGCCAGATGCCGATCCCGACCAGGATCAGCGTGACCAGCGTCGTTCCGAGAGAGACGAGAACAGTCTTCACCGCAGCCTCAATGCCCTCGATTCTGGTTGTTGTTCCCCTCTCCCCTGAGGGGCGCCCTCGTACCGGCGGCCTACGGCTCACTGTAGTTACCCACGTCCCATCTTTCCAGCCCCATTCGAACCGCACAAGGACGCCGGGATGCCGGGCAGAATCGGCTCGAAGCCCGGTTTCCCGCTGTTTGACGAGGGTTACAAGCTTCGCTACCATGCCCGGTCTGGTTGGCAGGGCGTCGCCCGGCCGACCTTTGTTGTGTGAGCGCGTAAACCCAGGAGAGCATTGCCCACGATCAATCAGCTGGTTCGGAAAGGTCGGAAGACCCCCGCCGAGAAGACGAAGACGCCGCACCTCGAGGGTGCTCCGCAGAAGCGGGGCGTCTGCACGCGCGTGTTCACGCGCACACCGAAGAAGCCGAACTCGGCCCTTCGAAAGGCTGCGCGCGTCCGGCTGACGAACGGGATGGAAGTCACGAGCTACATCCCGGGGGAGGGGCACAACCTGCAGGAGCACTCGGTCGTGCTCGTTCGCGGCGGCCGCGTGAAGGACCTGCCCGGCATTCGCTACAAGGTGATCCGGGCCGCTCTGGACACGGCCGGCGTCGCCGACCGCCGCCAGGCCCGTTCCAAGTACGGCGCGAAGAGGCCGACCTAATGCCGCGGCGCGCAGAGATTCAGGTCCGTACGCCGGACCCGGACCCCGTCCACAACTCGGTGCTGGTCACCCAGGTGATCAACAAGGTGATGACCCGCGGCAAGCGGTCGACCGCCGAGAAGATCGTCTACGAAGCGCTCGACAGGGTCGCCGAGCGTTCGGGCAAGCCTGCGGTGGAAGTCCTCGAGCAGGCGGTCAAGACCGTCACACCTGTCCTCGAAGTCCGCTCCCGCCGCGTCGGTGGCGCGAACTACCAGGTGCCCGTCGAGGTGCCGCAGCGGCGTGCCCGTACGCTCGCCGTCCGCTGGATCGTCGGCTTCGCCCGCGACCGGCGCGAGAAGCGGATGGAAGAGAAGCTCGCGGGGGAGATCCTGGACGCACTCAACCAGCAGGGCGGCGCCTTCAAGCGCAAGGACGACCTCTACCGGATGGCGCAGGCGAACAAGGCCTTCGCGCACTACCGGTGGTGACGACCGCGATGGCGACGATCGAAAAGCAGGCCGTTCCGGCGCTGGATCGCGTCCGGAACATCGGGATCATGGCCCACATCGACGCCGGCAAGACCACGACGACCGAGCGGATCCTCTACTACACCGGCCGCACCCACAAGATGGGCGAGGTCCACGAGGGCGCCGCCGTCATGGACTGGATGGAACAGGAGCAGGAGCGCGGGATCACGATCACGTCTGCTGCCACGACGGCGCAGTGGCGCGACTTTCGTATCAACATTATCGATACGCCCGGGCACGTGGACTTTACGATGGAAGTGGAGCGCAGCCTGCGCGTCCTCGACGGCGCGATCGCCGTTTTCGACTCGGTCGCCGGCGTCGAGCCCCAGTCCGAAACGGTCTGGCGGCAGGCCGATCGCTACCGCGTGCCGCGCATCGCGTTCATCAACAAGATGGATCGCACCGGCGCGGACTTCTTCGGCGCGGTGCAGTCGATGGTCGACCGCCTCGGTGCCCGGCCCGTGCCCGTCCAGCTGCCGATCGGGCAGGAGGAGCACTTCCGGGGCGTCATCGACCTCGTCGAGATGAAGGGGCTCGTCTGGAATGACGACCTCGGCATGACGATCGAGACGATCGAGATCCCGAGCGAGCTTTCCGAGCAGGCGAGCGAGTACCACCACCAGCTGATCGACGCGGTCGCCGACCACGACGACGAGCTGATGAACGCCTACCTCGAGGACGAGGGGAAGGTGACGCCGGAGATGCTGAGGCGCGCTCTCCGCAAGGCGACGCTCGATGCCACCGTCACCCCGGTCCTGCTCGGCTCCGCCTTCAAGAACAAGGGCGTGCAGCCGCTGCTCGACTCCGTCGTCGACTATCTGCCGAGCCCGCTCGACGTTCCGCCCGTGCAGGGGATCGACCCGCGTACGGACCACGAGCTCTCGCGCCGGCCGGCGCTCGACGAGCCGTTTGCGGCACTCGCCTTCAAGGTCATGTCCGACCCCTTCGTCGGCAAGTTGACCTACTTCCGGGTCTATTCGGGCCAGGTCAAGGCCGGCGACCGTGTTCTGAACACGACGACCGGCAAGACCGAGCGCATCGGCCGCATCCTGCAGATGCACGCGAACCACCGTGAGGAGCGGACCGAGATCGGTGCTGGCGAGATCGCTGCAGCAGTCGGGCTGAAGGCGACGACGACGGGCGACACGCTCGCCATCGAATCGGCGCCGATCCGCCTGGAGTCGATGGATTTCCCGGATCCGGTGATCTCGGTCGCGATCGAGCCGAAGACGAAGAGCGACCAGGACAAGCTGGGCGAAGGCCTTCAGCGGCTCACCGACGAGGACCCGACCTTCCGCGTCCGCACCGACGACGAGACGGGGCAGACGCTGATCTCAGGGATGGGCGAGTTGCACCTCGAGATCATCGTCGACCGCCTGATGCGCGAGTTCAAGGTCGACGCCAACGTCGGCCGTCCGCAGGTCGCCTACCGCGAGACGATCGGCCAGGCCGTGCAGAAGATCGAGGGGCGGTTCGTCCGCCAGACCGGCGGCCGCGGCCAGTACGGCCATGTCGTGATCGACCTCGAGCCGACCGATCCGGGCGAGGGCTACGAGTTCCTGGACAAGATCGTGGGCGGCAAGGTCCCGAAGGAGTACATCCCAGCCGTCGACGTGGGCATCCAGGAGGCGATGGAATCGGGCGTCCTGGCCGGTTATCCGGTCGTCGACGTCCGCGTGCTCTTGAAAGACGGCTCGTACCACGACGTCGACTCGAGCGAGCTGGCCTTCAAGGTCGCCGGTTCGATGGCCTTCAAGTCGGCCATGAAGCGGGCGAAGCCGAAGCTGCTCGAGCCGGTCATGTCCGTCGAGGTCGTGACACCCGAGGACTATCTCGGCGACGTCATGGGCGACCTCAACTCACGCCGCGGGCGGGTCGAAGGGCTCGAGCCTCGGGGCAACGCCCAGGCGATCAAGGCCCATGTTCCGCTGGCCACCATGTTCGGATACGCAACCGACCTGCGCTCGACGACGCAGGGCCGGGCCACGTTCACGATGCAGTTCGATCGCTACGAGGAAGTGCCTCAATCGATCGCCGGCGAGATCGTCGACGCCCAGAGCTAAGAGAGGAGTTCGGAGGACCCAATGTCCAAGCAGAAGTTCGAGCGCACGAAGCCGCATCTCAATGTCGGCACCATCGGTCACATCGACCACGGCAAGACAACGCTGACGGCCGCGATCACCAAGGTGCTCTCAGAGCAGGGCACGAATACGACCGCGCGCGACTTCGCGTCGATCGACAACGCTCCGGAGGAGCGTCAGCGCGGGATCACGATCAACACCGCGCACGTCGAATACGAGACGGAGAACCGGCACTACGCCCACGTCGACTGCCCGGGGCACGCCGACTACATCAAGAACATGATCACCGGCGCCGCTCAGATGGACGGCGCGATCCTCGTCGTCTCGGCGGCCGACGGCCCGATGCCGCAGACGCGCGAGCACATCCTGCTGGGCCGCCAGGTCGGGATCCCGGCGATGGTCGTCTACCTGA
>JBBRYK010000094.1:0-9787 GCA_038237665.1 Gaiellales bacterium
ATCGCGGACTGCCCCGACGGGGTCGGCGGCGTCTTGGAGCGCATCCAGTTGTGGGATCGGCGCGCCGCGAAGCTGCGCGAACTCCTCGACGATCCGCTCGGGCGTGTGCACGGCGCGTCCGCGCAGCCTCCCTTCGACGAAGTCGACGCCGGGGCGCGGGATCCCGGAGTACGGGGTCCGCAGGAACGAGAAGACGTCGGAACGGCTGCCGCCGAGCCACGCGAACCGGAGCAGGGCGAGCAGCGCCCGGCCGAAGGGGGTCTGGCCGAGCTTGCCGTAGCCCTCGAAGGCGAACGGGAGCCCGAGCGTACCGAGCGCCGTCTCGAGCGGCGCGCGCAGCAGGTCGAGCGACGGACAGACGATTCCGATTTGCTCGGGATCCATCCCCGCGCGCAGGAGGGACGCGACCTCTTCGGTCACGAGCTCGAGCGCGCCCCGGACTCCTGCCCCCTCGAAGAAGCGGATCGCGCCCTCGATCGGCGGCGCCTCGACCGCGGGTTTGTCGTGGAACAGGTGCCGCTCGACGTGCGCTATCGCGGGATGCGCGTAGTCAGACCACTTCGGCGGCAGCTCTTCGACGGCGCCGTCCGCGAGCCGGGCTAGATCCTCGGCCGTGCGGGCGAGCGACGCGAAGGCGGCGCGGCCGGGCTCATAGGGAAGCGACACGGTCACCTCGGCGCGGGCCGACAGGGCTTCGAGCAGCGACCACTCGGCGCCCGTCAGATCCTCGAACCCGTACGCGAAGACGGGCTCACCGTGCCACGCGTCGAGGTCGCTCGCGAGCCGTTCGGCGGCGTGGCAGCGCAGGAGATCCGCGTCCCAGAGCTCCAGGCGGTCCAGCTCGGTGCGATAGGCGGCGTAGAGTCGGCCCAGGTCGCCGTCCAGCTCCGCCGGATCGAGGAGGCCCGACTCGAGCTCGGAAACCGCGGACAGGAGAGCGTCGGCGAACCCGCCGAAGCGTGCGGACCGCGAGAGGCCGTTCAGCGAGGCGGTCGTGACCGCGTGGCGCACGACGAAAAGCCTCTGGAGCTCGGTCACGACGGGGCGAGCGGCGGGCGAAGATCGCGCGAGCCGGCGGAAGACGTCATCGAACGTACCGATCTCGCCCGCGAGAAGCGCCGGCCGTCGCCGCACCAGCTCGAGCTCGATCCGGTTGACGTCCGCCCGGTTCGGCACGATCAGGACCGGCGACCGGTCAAGGGCGTCGAGATAGCGGTCGAGCAGGAGCTCTACCTTCCCGGCATTCGCCGGGCCAGCCAGCAATCTAAGACCCACCCACCCAGGATAGAGCCCGGGTTGGACGGCTTTGAGCCCGCCTCCTGGAGAAAGCCGGAACGTGCGCGAAAGGGCGTCAGACGGCGTCGACGAACGGCTCGGGCTGACCGGCGTGGTGAGGAACGCGCAAGCGTCGCCCTCGCGCGCGACCCGGGTCCGCCCGAGCCCGGTTCCCGGTACCGGCTAGGCGGCGGCGGTAGCTGACTTCGGCCGGCGGCCGCGTCGTGCCGCCGCGTGGCCGGGCATCTTGCCCGCGCAGTCGTCGCACAGATCAGCCTGCTTCGCGCCGCGGCGTGCGTCCGTGAATGTCATGCGCAGCGTCGCGCCTTTGTTGTCTCCGACTTCCTTGCCGCAGCTGTCGCAGACGAGCACTGTCTTTCGAGCCAAGATCCTCCTTGAGATTCCTGAATGGGGGTGGCCCACCCTAGCGCAATTGTCCGGTGCGAACTAGGCAGCGGCGCGTGCACGGCGAATTCGCCACGACCGCAGGAGGCTCAACAACGCTTGCTCCTCAAGCTCGAGGCCGATATCACGAGCCGTGACGATCCGTAAATGCCGAGGGCGGAAATCCTCGATCGTGCGCCCGTCGAGATACTGCTCGACGACCGCTGGGCTCACGTACGAAGCGCGTGTGACGGCAGGGGTATTTCCCAGCCGGTCCGCGACTCTTCGCATCACCGCTGCGACGCTGCGCTTGCCTTCGGTTTCCGACTCCGGAGGGCCGCGCTCGGCAAACGCAATTCCAGCGAGCAACGTGCCTCCCCACGTCCGGAAGTCCTTGGCGCTGAACTCCTCACCCAGGTATTCGCGGATGTACTCGTTCAAGCGCCGCGAGTGGAGGTTGGAGATCCTCCCCTCCTCGTCCCTATATCGGAACACCCGCCGCCCGCCGGGCAGCGCCAACAGGTCGCGCACTGCGTCCGCGAGTTCCGAGTCGACGAGAGCGGTGCGAACGAGCACCTTGTGCTTGCCGCGGAAGCTGAACGCGATCCTGTTTCCGCGCACCGAGACGTGACGCCGGGTCAGCGTGGTCACGCCGTACGTCCGCGATTCCCTGACGTAGCGCTCCGAGCCTGGGCGAAACCAGGTCTGATTGAGCAACCGCACTGCGATCGCCGACACGCGCAGCCTGTCGTAGGTATCGCGCTCCATGTGCTCGGCCATCGCGGCACGCAGCTCGGGAAGGGCCTCCGCAAAGCGAATCAACTGGTCGTACTTTGCTTGCTCCTGCTGCGCGCGGTACTCCGGGTGGTACAGGTACTGGCGTCGCCCGGCCGCGTCGACCCCGGTCGCCTGGAGCTTGGAGCCTGCACGCGGCGAGATCCAGACGTCCTTCCAGGCGGGGGGAATGACAAGCGTCTCGATCCGCTGCAGCTTCGTCTCATCCGTGATCGACTTTCCGCGCGAGTCGACGTAGCGAAATCCTCGCTTCGAGCCCAAGCGTCGCCAACCCCCTGTACGCGCCATAGGCGCACATGTTGTCCACGACCGGGCCGCGCTAATCGCGCAGTAGAATCGCGCGGGCGATGGACGCCAAGACGATCGTCGTTCTCGAGGGGGATCAGACGGGACAGGAGTTGCTCGAGGAGGCGCTGCGCGTTCTGCAGCCCGAGGTGATTGGAATCGAGCTCGACTTGCCGCGCTACGACCTGTCGCTCGAGTCACGCCGGGCGACCGAGAACCGCATCGTCTACGACGCAGCGGCGGCGATTCGCGAGCACGGGCTGGGCCTGAAAGGTGCAACGGTGACGCCGGAAGGGCGTGACGACGTCGGCTCTCCGAATCGCATCCTGCGGGAGGAGATCGGCGGACAGGTCATCGTCCGAACCGGCAGGCGCATCCCAGGAGTCGTCCCGCTCGGCGGGGTCCACGCACCGATCTCGATCGTGCGGATGGCAGTCGGGGATGCCTACGGTGCGAAGGAATGGCGCGAGGGCGAGGGCGACGACGAAGTCGCGTACCGCACCGAGCGGATCGAGCGGGGCATCTGCCGGTCGGTGGCGGAGTTTTCCTTTCGCCAGGCCGAGCGCACGGGCGCCAAGGTCTTCGGCGGCCCCAAGTACACCGTCAGTCCAACCTATGAGGGCATGCTCAAGGAGGAGATGGACGCGGCCGCCGAGCGCCATCCCGGCGTCCCGTACGAGCCCCAGCTGATCGACGCGACATTTGCACTCCTGGTCGCGTCCACCGGCGCGCCGCTCGTGATTCCCGCCCTGAATCGCGACGGAGACATCCTCTCGGATCTCGTTCTCCCGCTCTTTGGCTCGATCGCAGGCTCGGAGTCACTGCTCGTTGCCTTCAACCAGGAGTACGTGCCTCGAGCAGTCATGGCGGAGGCGGCGCACGGAACCGCCCCTTCGCTCGAGGGCAAGAACGTCGCGAACCCCATGGCGATGATTCTCGCGGGCGCCGCGCTGCTGGCCTATGGAGGCGAGGAAGCGCACCAGGCAGGCCGTGCGATCCGGGAGGCGTGCCTCGAAGCGGTCTCCGAGGGAGTCCGGACCGCCGACCTCGGCGGGCATGCCGGCACCTCGGACTTCACTGACGAGGTCGTCCGTCGCACGCGGACGAAGCTCGAGGTCTGGGCGACGCTTTAAGAACCTGTCCAAGTAACAAAGTGTTACTTGGACGGGCCGCGCCGGGCCTTGCGCGGGCGCTACTTCCAGATCCCCGTGATTGGACGAGCGTGCGCGGAGAGGCCGAGCCGTCGCAGACCCCACGCGTCCTCGATCGTCCGCAAGAGCCCGTAATGGTTCAGGACCGGCGCGTACTTCGACCCCGGCCGAACCGTGGGCCCGAGCGCCAGTGCAAGGGTTTCACCGCCTCCGCCGACGTCCGTCAAGCCCTCGTCGAAGACGACGAAGATCACGCTGTTCTTGAGCTCCGGGCTCTTGAGCAACACGTTCGTGACGTTGGCGAGCCAGGCGTCACCCGTCTCGACCGGGCAGTCGTGCATGCTGTTGCACAGGTCGGGGACAAGGAGCGCGAAATCGGGCATTTTGTGACGCGAGAGGTCTCCCCAAAGTTGCTCGAACGGGACGACGCGGTTGCGCTGCGCCGGCAGCTCGAGAACGCCGCTGAAGTAGAGAAACGGGTCGTGCTTCTTCGCGTAGCGGCCCGCGAAGGGCCCGGTCCAGCCCGGCGACGGTAGACCTTCGGCGTAGGTCTTCCAGGTCTTCTTCGCTCGCCGTAGCGTGTCGGCTAGGCTCGGCGCCGAGATGGCGCAATCGGTGCAGTTCGACGTGATCCCCTGCGTCGAGCCCGAGACGAGCGCGAGGTAGTTCGGCAGGCTCGGGTGGGTCACAGCGTGATAGCCCGTCAGCTGCGCGTACCTGGAAGCGAGCGTGTCGAAGGTCGGCGCTGAGCCGAGCACGGACGGACGCTCCTTGTTCTCGAAGACGATCACGAACACGTGCTTGAACGCCGGCACCGCACGTGGACTCGCAGAACCGCCGGGGACGAGCGCCAGCGCTGCGAACGCCGCACAAAGCAGTCTGCGCATCGAAGCAGGCTAGCGGCGGAATGCGACGGTCGGCGCGGTCACGGCCGGCGCTGACACGACGTCGAAGGTGCAGAGCCCGTTCGGCCGCGGCGGGCGGGCTGGGATCGTCCCACTCCAGCGTCCGCCCTCGTCGAGTCGGACCCGAGCGTAGAGGGAGTCGTTTCGACGCAGCTCGACTCTGTCGGGCAGCGGGCCGTGCAGCCTCAGTCGCAGCGAGCCTCCGCGACAGCCATAGGCCAGCACGCGGACGTGGCCCGCGACGCGCTGTGTCCAGACGGAGATCCGTGCCGGCAGATCGAGCCGCCAGAGGACGATCCCGACCTGAACGGACTTGATCGGCCGCCCGACGAAGGTCACCGGGTAGAGCGAGGCGAGGTAGGACGTCGTCACGCCGGCAAGGCGGCCATCCGGCGTAGCCTCGACCCGCGTCTGCGGCAGGCCACCCGGCACCCCCACCGAGCCGAGGTCGTAGACGCGCTCTATGCGGCGGTTCCAGAACACGTTCTGCCAGACGGCTGGCCAGTTGACGTCGCCGATGAAGAGATACGAGACAGGCCCGTGCGCGCTGCGGTCGATCCAGCGGCGGTCCGGCCCGGTCGACGCCGCCTGGACGAAGCGGTCGCGTTCGAGAATCTCCCGGCTGACGTCGATCGAGATCCAGATGAAAAGCGCGGCGAGCAGCACGGGGAGGATCACGACGAACCGGCGTGGGACGAGTGCGAAGGCGGCGGCGAGCGCTCCTGCGGCGAGCGTGGCGATCAGATCGGGATGCCGTCCCGCGTGCTCGATCAGCGGCTGCAGCGTGAAGGCGTCCGGGAAGGCCTCAAGGACCGCGAATCTCCCCATTGGAAGTGCCGCGGCGAGAGCGACGGCACCGACGGCCACAAGGGCGGTCGCGAGCCTCGGCCGCGGGGCTCCCCGGTCGAGCCACACGGCGAGCCCGACAAAGGCGACCGGCGCCAGGGGCAAGAGGTTTCGCTCGGCCAGCAGCCCGACGTGCCGCGACGCGAAGACGCCGACCTCGACGACGAGCCACGCACACAGGGACAGCGCCGTCGCGACATAGGCGGTGAGCCCGCCGCGCTCGTGCCGCAGCCCGATGAGGAGCAGGACGGCGCACAACGGCACGACGCCGGTCATGAGCATGAGGTCGCCCGCGTGGTAGAGCGCGTACCGCCCCGCCTCGCTCGCGGAGTAGCTCGTCTCGCCCGCCGGCGAATACGCGCCGAAGAGTGCGCTCAGGTTTCCGTCCGCGGCCAGCCGCCACGAGGCCCACGCGCCCGCCAGCGCGACCAGTCCGGCGCCGGCGGGCCAGAGCCGGAATGCATCCCGTGGTCGGAGGTCGAGGGCGGCCTTGAGCACGAGGGCCGTAATGAATACGGGCAGGAGAACGAACGCCTGGAGCCGCGTCATGGCCGCGAGCGCGGAGGCGGCGACCAGCCAGCCCTGGCGCCGGAGGGTCGGACCCTCGAGCGCACGTGCGAGTGCCCACGCCGCGAGGACTAGCGCCGGGTAGAAGGCCACCTCCGTCATCACGAGCCCCGAATAGGCGAGCCCGGGAAGGGCGACAGTCAGCGCAGCGGCGGCGAAGGCCCACCCAGAGCGAACGAGCGACCGCGCCCAGAAATACACCGGCACCGCCGTCAGGGACATCACGAGCGCCTGCAGCAGTTTCAGCCAGTGGTAGCCGCGCTCGAGATCGGCTACGGAGAGCGGGCCTCCGACCAAAGCGGGAAAGACGAGTCCGAAGAAACCGATGTGCTCGTGCAGGACCTCGAAGCGGCCCGAGTTGTAGAGGCTCTTGCCGAGCTCGCCGTAGATGACTTCGTCGGGCATTATCCAGGGCGTATGGACGCCGCCCGCGGCTGCGAAGCGCACGAGCGTCGAGCCCAACACCAGCCCGGCGAGAAGGAAGCCGGACCTGCCGAGGAGCCTCACGGCCGCGCCGGCTCGAACGCGAATCTGAGCACGTTGACCGGCGCGTTGGTGAGCAGGTCGAACGAGCAGAGGCGGTGACCCTCAGGCGGCGACACGGGCACGTTCAGCGCAATCGTGTCCCCCGCAGCCAGCTCGAAGCGCCGAAATGCACCGTCGTTCCGCAGAAACCGGATGCTTCGCGGGCCCGGAGCCCGCACACGGATGCGAAACATTCCTCTGCGGCAGTTGTAGGCGAACATCTTGGCGTGCTCGGCAACGACGTCGTTGAACTGGATGTTCTGCACCCACGTCGCCATCCGGAAGGGCGGCTCGAGGCGCCAGAGCGCTAAGCCTGCGCTCGATTTGGCGATGCGGCGCCCGCGCCAGGTAATGGTGGTCGAAGCGACCACGTAGGGCCAGCTGAGCCCTTTCCCGTCCGCGGTCACGACCCGGCCATCCTCATTGGGCCCGACCGACGGCTGCGACAGGCCGCCCGGAATCTGGGCAAGCAGCAGGTCGTACACGGCATCGAGCTTGCGGTTCCAGAAGGCGCTCTCCCAGACCGAGCTCCAGAAGACGTCGCCCGTGTAGACGTAGGCGACCGGACCGGAAGCCGCCTTGTCGATCCAGCGTTGATCGGAGCCGACCGTCCCCGGCTGGAGCAGCGCGGCCTGGCCCGCGACCACGCGGCTCGCCGAGACCGAGACGGCGGCGAAGACGAGGAGAAGCGCCGCCGGTACGGCGAGCCCGAGTCGGCGCGGCACGGCCACGAAGGCCGCGACGCCGGCCAGGAGAACCACGCTCCCGATCAGCTCGAGGTTCAGCTGCGGATAGTGGACGCCGAGCCGGTAGAGCGGGATCAGCGTGAAGGTGTCCGGAAGCGCGGCCGCGGAGGTGAACCGCGCGACAGGCAGCGCGACCAGCAGCAGCGCCGCAACGAGGGCCACCGCTGCCGTCGCGAGCCGCGGGCGCGGGAGGCCTCGGTCGATCCAGAGCATCAGGCCGAGAAAGAAGAGCGGCGCGAGCCCGAAGAGATTTCGCTCCGCCAAGAGCCCGACGTGGCGCGAGGCGAAGACCCCGACCTCCGCGACGAGCCAGACGGTCAGCGCCGTCGTCGTGGCGAGGTAGGCGCGGACGTCGGGATCCGGCCGGCTGCCCACCGCCTGGATTAGCAGCACGAGAAACGCGCAGACCGGCACGACACCCGTGAAGACGAGCGTGTACTCGGCGTGGTAGAGGATGAAGCGGAGCGCGTCCACGAAGGAGTAATGCGTCTCGCCCGCGGCCTGGTAGCCGCCCAGGACCTGTGTGAGGGGGCCGCCATGGCGTAGGCGGTCGGCGCTCCAGAGGGCGGCGAGCAGGACGACGCCGGCCGCGAGCGGCCAGAACCGGCGCGCCCGGCGGACGTCGCGCGCGAGGGCGAGGTCGAGCGTGAGCGCCGTGAAGAACACGGGAACGAGCACCGCGGCTTGCAGACGGGTCAGCGTGGCGAGTGCGATGGCGCCGAGCGCGAGCAGCTGAGAGCTGACCGTGCCCCGGACGAGCGCACGTGCGATCGCCCACGCCGCGAGCAAGAGGATCGGGTAGAAGGCGACCTCGGTCATTACGAGGCCGGAGTAGACGAGCCCTGGAATCGCCAACGTCAGCGCCGCGGCGATGAGAGCCGCGCAGCGCGTCAGGAACCGTCGTCCCCAGAGGTAGACGGGCACCGCTGCGAGCGACATGGCGAGCCCCTGCAGCCCCTTCAGCAGCTCGTAGCCGGTTTTGAGGTTCCCAAGTCGAAGCGGACCGCCGATGAGCGCCGGCGAGACCAGGCTGAAGAAGCGCGTCGGCTGCCCGAGCAGATGGAGGTTGCCGTGCTCCCACAGGCTGCGCCCCAGCAGGCCGTACAGCAGTTCGTCCGGCGCGATCCAGGGAATCGGGATCCGCTCCGCCGCCCACCAGCGCAGAGTGGTCGAGAGGCCGACGAGCGCCGCGAGGGCGATCCCGGCTCGAAGCGGGCTCAGCCGCGGCACGACGACGAATGATGAACGAATAGAGTTAGCGCCCGTGAGGATCGGGGTCCCGAGGGAGTCGGCGCTCGGCGAACGGCGCGTTGCGCTCGTCCCGGAGAGCGTCGGACGCCTCGTTCAGGCGGGTTTCGAGGTCGAGGTCGAACCGGGCTCCGGAGCGCGGGCGTCCTTCCTCGACGAGGCGTACGCTCAATCGGGCGCGACGGTCGGAGGCGGCGCGTGGGACGCCGATGCAGTCGCGAAGGTGCAGAAGCCGAACGCCGACGAGGCTGGACGGCTGCGCGAGGGACAGGTCCTCGTCGCGTTCCTGCAACCGTTGACCGACTCGGAGGGGATCGAGCGGCTCGGCGAGCGAGGCGTGATCGCGTTTGCGATGGAGTCGATCCCCCGGATCACCCGCGCGCAGGCGATGGACGCGCTGTCGTCCCAGGCCACTGTCTCGGGATACAAGTCGGCGCTGATCGCAGCCGACCGGCTGCCACGGTTTTTTCCCATGCTGATGACCGCGGCGGGAACCGTGGCGCCTGCGAAGGTGCTCGTCCTCGGCGCAGGCGTCGCGGGGCTGCAGGCGATCGCCACCGCGCGGCGGCTGGGGGCTGTGGTCTCCGGGTTCGACGTTCGCCCGGCTGTGCGCGAGCAGGTTGAGAGCCTGGGCGCGACCTTCCTCGACCTGGGCGTCACCGGCGAGGAGACCGAAGGCG
This sequence comes from Gaiellales bacterium, assembly GCA_038237665.1. Taxonomy (GTDB): domain Bacteria; phylum Actinomycetota; class Thermoleophilia; order Gaiellales; family Gaiellaceae; genus JBBRYK01. Next base: position 9,408 of record JBBRYK010000094.1, read on the forward strand.
GGTACGCCCGGGAGCTGACCAAGGAGGAGGAGGCGCGACAGCAGGATGAGCTTTCCCGCGTGATGGCCGACTACGACGTGGTGATCACGACCGCGCTCGTTCCGGGGCGCCCCGCGCCGAAGCTGATCCCGGCGTCGACCGTGGCGGCGATGCGCCCCGGGTCCGTGATCGTCGATCTCGCGGCCGAGGCGGGCGGCAACTGCGAGCTGACCGAGCCGGGCGCCGAAGTCGAGCGAGAGGGCGTGACGATCGTGGGGCTCACGAACCTCCCGGCGACGATGCCGTACCACGCGAGCTCGCTCTACGCGCGCAATGTGAGCGCGCTGCTCCAGCACCTCGCTCCCGAAGGGGAGCTCCAGCTCGACTTCGCGGACGAGATC
>JBBRYK010000095.1:0-9779 GCA_038237665.1 Gaiellales bacterium
CGCACGATGATCAGCGAAGGTCGTTCGGCCTCGGCCCGCGCAGCCTCGATCGCCTGCTGCAGAGCGGCGAGGTCGTTGACGTCGGCGACGTGCTGGACGTGCCAGCCATAGGCCTCGAAGCGCTTGCCCTTGTCCTCGGTATCGAACGAGAGCGACGTGGCGCCGTCGATCGTGATCCGGTTGTCGTCGTAGAAGTAGACGAGCTTCCCGAGGCCGAAGTGCCCCGCGATCGAGGCGGCCTCCGAGGCGACGCCCTCCATCAGATCGCCGTCGGAGCAGATCGCGTACACGTGGTGGTCGACGATCTCGTGGTGCGGCCGGTTGAACCGGTCGGCGAGAAAGCGCTCGGCCATCCCCATGCCAACGCCGTTGGCGAAGCCCTGGCCGAGCGGCCCGGTGGTCGCCTCGACTCCCGGAGTGAGGAAGTGCTCCGGGTGTCCGGGGGTGATCGACTGCCATTGCCGGAAACGCTTCAGCTCCTCGAGCGAGAGGTTGTAGCCCGTGAGATGGAGGGCCGAGTACTGGAGGATGCAGGCGTGCCCTGCGGAGAGCACGAAGCGGTCGCGGTTCTGCCAGTCCGGGTTCGAGGGGCTGTGTCGCATCACCTTCGCGTAGAGCAGGTACGCGAGCGGGGCGAGCGCCATCGCCGTACCAGGGTGGGCCTCTTCGGCGCGCTGGACTGCATCCATCGACAGCGTCCGGATCGTGTCGATCGAGAGTTGCTCGATGTCGGTCTTGCTCATGTCACGCTCCGGTAGAGGGCCCGTTGACGTTCTCTCGCCGAACGATACGCCTCGAAACGTTCCTCCCGCGGCTCGAAGAGCCGCCCGATCGGGGCCGGCTCCGGCGTTTCGCCGAGACGCTCGAGCGCGACCATGGCGGCGCCCCTCGCCGAAGCCTCCGCGACCCCCGAGACGGCGATCGGCCGTTCGAGGACGTCGGCCAGGATCTGGGTCCAGGCCGGGTCGAGAAGGAGCGCGGCGCCGGTGCCCACAACCTCGGTCACCTCGGGCATCAGGTCGGCGATCTCGGCAAAGCGGTAGGCGACCCCCTCGAGGGCCGCCTGCAGCAGATCGGTTGCGGTCGTGTCGAAGCTCAGGCCGGTCAGGGCGCCGCGGGCCCGCGCGTTCCAGCCCGGGCTGCGCTCACCGCCGAGCAGCGACAAGAAGGTGAGCCCGTGCCCGTCAGGCGGAGCGTCTTCGAGCTTGGTTGCGGCCGGCAGGCGCAGGGTCTGCGCGAGCCAGGCGTAGAGGTTTCCCCCGTCGGAGAGCGATCCGCCTTCGACGAACCGGTCGGCATCCAGCCGGTAGAGGAAGAGGCCCGGCCGTGGCGTTGCCGACTCAGCCTCGAAGACTGTCCGGTAGGCGCCCGACGTTCCGATCATCAAAGCGGCGCGGCGGCGCGTGAGGCAGCCGGCCCCGACGTTCGAGGCCGCACCGTCGCCGAGCGCTGGAAACCAGGGCTCCCCCGCGCCCACCGGCTCGTCGGAGATCGGCGGGAGGCGACGCGGGTCGAGGCCCAGGACGTCGAGGAGCTCGGCATCCCAGCACCGGTTGCCGACATCCAGGAGGCCGGTCCCGGAGGCCATGGAGACGCTCGTGGGCCCTTCCCCGACGAGGCGGAGGTAGAGGTAGTCGGAGAAGGAGAGGAACCGGGCAGCCGAGCCGAAGGTCTCGGGGTCGGTCTCGGCGAGCCAGGAAAGCTTCGCAGGCCAGAAGCTGGGATGCAGAACACAGCCCGTCCGCGCATGGATCGCGTCGGCGTCGAGCTTCCGCGCCAGCCTTTCCGCGGCTGCGGCCGACCGGGTGTCTCGCCAGGTGAGGAGCGGGCCGATCGCGTTGCCCGCGGCGTCGACCGGCACGAGGCTGTGCCAGAAACAGGCCGCGCAGACGGCGTCGATGCCGCCCCCGGCTTCGCGCAGCGTTTCCTCGAGCGCGGCCCGGGTCGCGTCGACGAGCTGGTCGGCGTCGAACTCGGCGCGTCCGTCGTGGCCGTGGGTCAGCTCGTATCGGGTCTGCGCCTGGGCGCCTGCGACCGGCTGGCCGCGCTCGTCGTACACGTGCGCGCGAGTCGAGGACGTGCCGACGTCGAGGGCGAGGACGCGAGTCACTCCTGCATAGTGGCGGGCAAGTGATCTCCGCACAGATCAAGGCCTTGGTCACGCGGCTGCTGTTCGAGCGCGGCGGCAGAGAGACGTGGCGCGTCGTCAGCGCATGCGAGCTCCGGCTCGGCGAGCTCGGCCTCGGGTACTTCCCGACTCCCTGGCGTGGCCTCAAGCGGGTGTTCCGACGGATTGCCGTCTCGAGAGACGATGTCTTTGCGGATTTCGGATCCGGCAAGGGCAGGGTGGTGCTCGAGGCGGCCCGTCACCCCTTCGGCCGGGTGATCGGAGTCGAATCGTCGCCCTTCTTGCATCAGATCGCCGAGCAAAATCTCGCACGCGTCGGCGGCCGGCTTCGTTGCCGGAACGTCGAGCTCGTGAACGAGGACGCGCGCGAGTTCTCCGTCACCGACGATCTCACGGTCGCGTTTTTCTTCAACCCGTTCCGCGGCGAGATCTTCGAGCGCGTGGCGGACCACCTGGCCGAGTCGCTCAGGCGACGCCCGCGTGTTCTGCGGATTGTCTACGTCAATCCGCAGGAAGAGGCCGCCCTGCTGGCCCGCGGAGCTCGCCGCGTCGAGTGGCTCTGGGGGGATGGATCGGATCTTTCCCACTCGATTGCGTTGTACGAGCTAGCGGAATGCCCCGATGAGCGCACCGCCGCCGACAACCAGAGCCGCACCTAGGAACAGCCGCGGCCCGACCAGCTCGGAGCGGCGCAGGATCAGGGCCGAGAGAACGACGCCCCAGAGCGACTCGGTCGCGACCAGCGGCGCCACGACCGTCACCTTGCTGCGGTGGTAGGCCTCGAAGAGGCACACGTAGGAGATCCCGAAGCAGAGCCCGGCAGGCAGGAATCGCAGCCACACGGCCGCCGCCGGCTTCGCTCGCGCGCGCGCGAACCAGATTCCGGCGATCGCCGTTCCCGTCAACAGCGTGGCGGCCGCGGCGACACCGGGCGCAGCGGCGCCCGTGAAGCCCAGCAGATGGCGAACGACGTTGTCACGAGTCGCGAAGAAGACGGTCGCGAGCAACGCGAGCGCAAGACCGGTCAGCCGTACGTGCTCGGGGCGGTCGCGCTCGCTGACCAGCGCGATCCCACCCGCGACGATCAGCAAAGCGCCGAAGAGGAGCGGCGCGCGGAGCGGCTCGTCCAGCGCGATCAGGGCGATCGCCACCGCCACCAGGGGCGCCGTTCCGACGGCCACCGAGGTCCGCGACGCACCGGCCTCGCGTACCGCGAGCGTGAAGAGCAGCTGCGAGCCGCCCGGGGCGAGGATCCCGGCGAGCAGGAAGGGCCACGCATGCGAGACGCCGAGCCGGTCCGAGCGGGCAGCTTCGATGAGGACGGCAACGAGCGCTACACCCAGGGCCGGGGCGATCGTTCCGAGCACTGCGGTCGAGGCGTCCGGTGCCGCTCGTAGCCCGATCCGGAGCGCCACGGTCATCGCCCCGAACGAGAACGCCGAAACGCACGCCAAAAGGACTGCGGTCACATCCGTACCCTTACCTGCATGGCTGTGCTGATCGCCAACAACCTGCGCAAGGAGCTCTCGGGCACCCCGCTTTTCGACGGCGTCTCGTTCAAGGTCGAACGCCGCGACCGGCTCTCACTCTCCGGCCCGAACGGGGCGGGCAAGACGACGCTGCTCCGAATCCTGTCCGGGGAGACCGAGCTGCACGGGGGCGAGCTCGCCTTCGCGAAAGGGACTCGCGTCGCGCTGCACGACCAGAGACCTCCTCTCGAGCGCGGCCTGACGCTGCGCGAGTACGCCCTTGCCGGCGCGGCGGATCTCGTCGCGGCGGAGGAGGACCTGCGCCGGCTCGAGGGCGCGATGGCAGCGGGGGATCACGGCCCGTCGACGCTCAGGCGCTACAGCGAGGCCCAGGCTCGGCTCGAGCATGCGGGCGGCTACGCCTGGCGGGACCGCGCCGCAGCCGTCCTGCGAGGCCTCGGATTCCACGACGGCGACCTCGATCGGGCGCTCGACACGTTCTCGGGCGGCGAGCTCACACGGGCTTCGCTCGCCCGCGTGCTCTCCGGCGACCCGGATCTGCTCCTCCTCGACGAGCCGACGAACCACCTCGACGTCCAGAGCCTCGAATGGCTGGAGGAAACGCTGAGCGAGCTCGACGCGGCGGTGATTCTGGTCGCGCACGACCGCTGGTTCCTCGAGGCGACGACGACCGCGGTGCTGGAGCTCGAAGCAGGCCGCTCGACCTACTTCGCCGGCCCGTGGCACGAGTGGCGGCGCGAGAAGGCCGAGCGGCTCGTCTCGGCCGGGAAGACCGCGGAGCGCTACGCCGTGGACATCGCCCGGCTCGAGCGGTTCGTCGAGCGGTTCCGGGCCAAGAAGAACAAGGCCAGGCAGGCGCAGGCCAAGCTGACGCAGATCGGCCGGCTGAAGGGCGAGCGCAGCAAGGTCACCGATGAGATCGCGCTCCTCACCCGGCGCACCCGCTCCCTCGGGTTCGACTTCCTGAAGCCGCCGCGAAGCGGTCGCACGGTGGTCGAGGCCGGGGGCCTGGAGATCGCCGCGGGCGACAAACCCCTGCTGAGCCAGGTGTCGTTCGCGATCGAGCGCGGCGAGCACGTCGGCCTCGTCGGGCCGAACGGCTCCGGCAAGACGACGCTGCTGGAGACGCTGCTGGCGAACCGCGAGCCCGTGTCGGGACGCGTGCACCTCGGCCACGGCGTCATCCCCGCCTACTTCTCGCAGCAGGAGGTGGAGCTGGACGTCCGCCAGACGGTGCTCCAGGCGACCCAGGCGGCCACCAATCTGCCGCGCCCGCAGGCGCAGTCGCTCCTCGGCCGCTTTCTGTTCTCGGGCTGGACGGAGCACGAGAAGTCGATCGCCGTGCTCTCGGGCGGCGAACGTCGCCGCCTCGCCCTCGCGCTCGTCGTCGCCTCGGGCGCGAACTTCCTCGTGCTCGACGAGCCGACGAACCATCTCGACCTGGAGAGCCGCGAGGCCCTCGAGGCCGCGCTGGAGGCCTTCCCGGGAACCCTGCTTCTCGTCTCGCACGACCGGGCGCTCCTCGACGCCGTCGCGAAGCGAACGCTCGCGATCGAGGACGGCGCGCTCCGCTCGTTCGACGGCGGCTGGGCCGACTACATCAAGCGCCGCGACGAAAAGGTGCCTGGCACCATGCCTGGCACCGTGCCTGGCACCGTGTCAGAGACGAAGCGCCGGAAGCCGGCGCCGCCGAAGCCGAAAGCTCCCACGGCGCTCGACGTTCTCGAGAGCGACATCGAACGGCAGGAAACGATCGTCGCCGAGCTCGAGGCCGCGCTGGCCGACGACTGGACGGACCTCGGGAAGCTCACCGCGCACCGGCAGGCGCGCGACGAGCTTCACCGACTTCTCTCCCGCTGGGAAGCGCTCTTCGAGAAGGCCTGACGTCTAGCCGATGATCACGTTGTGGATCTCGACGACGGCCGGCTCACCCACGTTGACCCCAGCCTCCTGGAGGATCGGCATGAGGGTCTGCCCGAAGCGCTCGAACGACTCTTTCGAGTCCCAGACGTCGAAGACCGAGAGCCCCTTCTCCTCGCCGAAGGCGACGTGATACTTGCGACCCGGAGGGGAGCCGGCTCCGGCGGCCTCCAGCCGGGCGGTCACGTCGTCGTACTTTTCGGCGGTCATACCCTCAGGGCTGAAGTAGTAGCCAACTGACAAGTGAGACTCCTTCCTGGAGAGGAACTGTGACGGACGACGAGATCATCTCGCTTTTGCGCGACCTGGTCGAGACCGAGTCGCCGACCGGCGGCCCGGGAGTTCGAACGGTGGCGGAGCGGATGGCCCGCGAGCTCGATTCGCTGGGCGCCCAGATTCGGTTCGAGGGAGACCACGTGCGAGCCGAGCTGCCGGGGAACGGGGCACCGCTGCTGCTCCTCGGCCATACGGACACGGTCTGGGAGGAGGGCACGCTGAAGCAGATGCCGTTCCAGATCGACGATGAGATCGCGCGCGGGCCGGGTGTCTACGACATGAAGGGCGGGCTCGCGATTCTCGTCGCCGCGCTGCATCGCGCCGGCCCCGAGCGGAGGGCGATGCGTGTCTTCCTCACGGCCGACGAGGAACAGGGGTCACGCACGGGCAAGCCCCTGCTCGAGGAAGCCGCCCAGGGCGTCGCCGCCGCGTTCGTGCTCGAGCCCGCGCTCCCGAGCGGCGGGCTGAAGACCGCCCGCAAAGGGCTCGGCCGTTTCGAGCTCGAGATCCGCGGCCGCGCGGCCCATTCGGGCACGAACTCGCGCGAGGGGGCAAGCGCGATCGAAGAGCTCGCTCGTCAGGTGATCTCCCTGCACGCGCTCAACGACGAGGGGCGGGGAATCTCCGTCAATGTGGGCGTGATCGAGGGCGGCACCTGGGCGAATGTGGTCGCGGCGGAGGCGCGGGCCGAGATCGACGTCCGGATCACTCAAGCCGCCGACGTCCCGCGCGTGGAGCTCGCCCTCTCCGCTCTGCAGCCCTCGGTGGCGGGCACCAGCCTCGAGTGGAGCGGAGGCTGGACCCGACCGCCGCTGGAGCGCTCCGAAGGCGCGGCCCGTCTCTTCGCGAAGGCGCGCGAGCACGGACTGACTCTCGGGCTCGAGCTCGGTGAAGGCTCCTCTGGCGGAGGCTCGGACGGCAATCTCGTCGGCGCCCTCGGCGTGCCGGTCCTCGACGGCCTGGGTGCGGTCGGCGGCGGCGCGCACGCCCTGGACGAGCACGTCATCCTCGCTTCCCTCGGCCAGAGGGCCGATCTGCTGGCACGCCTGCTCCGCGATCCCGGCGTTTGAGCCATTGCGAGCCGGAAACCTAGTTTCCGGGGGGTTCACGCCCCCCGGAAAAGCGCAGCGCTCAATGCCGCGCAGCGGCCGACCAGACCCCTAGGAGCGCTCCCTCACGCCCAGAACGCTTCGAAGGCGTCGGACTCGGTCGGCACGGCGACGACCTCCTGCCAGCACCCGTCTCGGAGGGTGATCAGCAGCACCTGGTCGATGTCCAGCGTGCGCCCGAGACGGCGGCCGCTCGCGCGGTAGACGGCGACCGCCTGGTCGTCGTCCGCGAGCGCCCACCTGAGCTCGCTCCGATACGTCCCGTCGGTCAACCGCCGGGTTGCGCGAAAGAGCTCGAAGATGTCCTTGCGCCCGAGATACCTGCGCGCCACCGGCACCGATCCGCGGACGAGCCAGACCGCATCCTCGGCGATCACCTCGAAGAGAGGGCGCGGATCGCCTCCCGTGAAGGCCGCGAACACACGACGCACGTTCTCGACGTTGTCGGTGTTCATGGTTCCAGCGTCGCGATCACGGCTTCCGCGATCACCTTGAGCGGCCGGCCGGACACCTGGCTGGCCTTCCTGAGCCGCGCGAACGCCTCCGGCTCCGTCAGGTTCTCCTTCGCCATCAGGAGCCCCTTGGCGCGTTCGATCGACTTGCGCGCCGCCAGCGCTTCGGACAGCGACTCGGCCTCCTCGCGCAGGGCGGCCAGCTCCTCGTGTCGGGCACTCGCCGTGCGGATCGCGGGCAGGAGGTCCGACTCGCGGAACGGTTTGACCAGGTAGCCGAAGACCCCGGCCTCGACAGCGCGAGAGACGAGCTCGTCCTGGCCGTAGGCCGTCAGCATCACGATCGGGATCGGCCGCTCATCCAGGATGCGCCGCGCCGCCTCGATCCCGTCGAGCTTGGGCATCTTCACGTCGAGGATGGCCAGATCGGGCGAATGTGCGCGCGCCAGCTCCACGGCCTCGGCGCCGTCGTGGGCCTCCGCGCAGACTTCGTACCCGGCCTTCTGCAGGAGCTCGACGAGATCCAGGCGGATGATCGTTTCGTCCTCTGCTACGAGAATGCGCACGGGCCTCGCGACCCAGTTTTTCAGACGCGCGAGAGGCTGATGCCATTCGCCCGGCCACGACCGCTGGTGTTCGTCAGGCGGAACCCCGGCTACGGGCACCCACTGCGGCCCGAATACCTGCTCACTGCGCGCGGGCAACGGGTCGCCGCTGTCTGCGCGCGTGTGCTGTCTGTCGCCGACGACATCGCCGGACTCCGCACAGGCGCACGCCGCAGTTTTCACACGGGCAACGCGCCGAATTCGTCACACCGGGAAGACGACCTCGGCGCGGGTGCCGGCATCCTCGACGAGGGAGAGCCTCCCGTGCAGCTCGTCCCGCACGAGCGCGCGGACGATTGACAGGCCGGTGCCGGCCGCGTCGTCGGCGATCCCGGATCCGTCGTCGGCGATCGAGAGCACGACGTCGCCGTCCCGGCGCGAGAGCTCGACCTGAACGGACTCGCCGCCGTGCTCGAGAGCGTTCTGCAGCAGCTCGCTGAAGACAAGCGCGAGCGCGGTCGCCCTTTGGCCGGCGAGCTCGATCGACTCGAGGCGCACCTCGACCCGCTTGGCCGCGCCCAGTCCCTGCACGAGCATCGCCCGCAGCCGCTCGAGCAGCTCACCGAGATCGACGTCGTCGTCGTGGCGCTCCGTCAGCACCTCGTGCACCGCGGCGATCGCGAGGATGCGGTTGACCGAGTCGTCCAGAGCCTTGCGCGGATCGACCGATTCCGGCGCACGCGCCTGGAGGCGGAGCAGCGACGCGACGGTCTGCAGGTTGTTCTTGACGCGGTGATGGATCTCCTGGGCGAGGACGCCGCGCATCACCGCCCGGCCGTGCTCCAGGGCTACGACCGCGTGCCGGGCGATCGAGGCGAGCAGCTCCTGCTCCTCCTCGGTGAAGGCGATGTCGCGGTCGCAGACGAGCTCACCGATCTGCCGCCCCTTCCAGCGCAGCGCCAGGCGGACGGCGTGCTTGCCGGCGCGGCCCTCCGGCTTGGCGATGCGGCCGTCCTCGAGCACGAGCGCCGCGCCGGTCGCGCCGACGGCGTCGATCGTCGTCTTGACGATCGCCTCGAGCGACTCCTCGAGGTAGAGCGACTCGGAGACCGCCTCGGAGATCCGCGCGAGCGCCTCGAGCTCGCCGACGCGGCGCTGCGCCTCGGCGTACAGCTTCGCGTGCTCGATCGACTGGGCGACCTGAGCGGCGATCGCCGTCAGCAGCTGGATCTCCGCGTCGGTGAAATCCCGTGGGCTTCGCGTGCGCACGTTGAGGGCGCCCTCGAGCTTCTCCCCACGGTCGACGATCGGCACCGCGAGGATCGACTCGTACTCGTCCTCGGGAAGGTTCGGAAACGCCTTGAACCGCGGGTCGAGGTGCGCCTGCGCCGGGAGCATGACCGGCTCACGCGCCGCTGCGGCGGCACCGGTGATCCCCTCGCCCGGCCGCATGCGCGGGCGGCGGGTCATCTCCTCCACGCTCGTGCCGTGCGTCGCGCGGAGGACGAGCTCGCCCGCCCGCTCGTCGTACAGATAGACGAAGCACGCATCCGCCTCGAGGGCCTCGGCGACCTTGGTCGCGACCAGGTCGAGAACCTCCTGGAGATCGAGCGACGAGTTGACGGCGGCGATCGTCTCCGTCAGGAGGCCGAGATGTCGTTGTGTCGCGTCCACTCGCCGGTTTAGGCTACGTCCCGCGGCATGCACAAGTACGACTGGCTCCTGGTCTTCCACCTCTTCGGCGCGTTCATGCTCCTGGGCGGAGCGGTCGCGATTCAGGTGTGCGCGCTCGTTGCGATCCGCCGCACGAAACCGAGCGACGTCGCGTTCTTTTTCAATCTCGGCCGGATCGCCGAGGC
>JBBRYK010000096.1:0-9231 GCA_038237665.1 Gaiellales bacterium
GATCGGTGCGTGGTCGAGAAGGTCTCGCTCGGCGGGCTCCCGGTCGGCGGGAACGAGCCGCTCATCTCCTCGGCGGTCCGGTGGGGCGACCTGCTCTTCCTCTCGGGCCGCGCCCCGCTCGACCCGACGACGATGGAGGTGCGACCGCCGACGCTGGAACCGCCGAGAAGGTGCTGCGAGGGCTTCAGGGGATGCGGAGCCACGGCTACGTGCTGCCGGACCGGCTGCTCGACGCGCAGGAGCTGCGAGAGCTCGAGCCCTCGCTCTCCTCCAAGGTGACCGCCGGGTTCCACATGGACGAGCAGTGGCACGTGCGCGCGGACACCCTCGTGGCAGGTCTGGCGGCTCGGCTCAGCCGCGACGGCGTGCAGATCGAGGAGCAGAAGCCGGTGACCGGATTCGACACGGCCGAAGGACGGTTGCGCGCGGGTCCGGACCGCGGACGGGGACTACGCCAGGGACGCGTTCGTGCTGGCAGCGGGATCGTGGACGCAGCCGCTCGCGCGCACACTCGGCATCGGCTTCCCGATGCAGGGCACCGCAGTTCCGAAACCTGTTCGTGGCGACGGGCTATTCGATGCTCGGGATGACCCTCGGCGCGCCCGCAGCGGAGGCGATCAGCGAGTTCGTCGTCTCCGGCGAGCGGCCGGCTCTGCTGGAGCCGTTCCGGATCAACCGCTTCGGGCTCTCGCGCCGGCGGGTCGTGGCCTAACCCGGTCTCCGGCCGGCGTCCTCGTCGGCTCGGAACTCGGTGCACTCGATCCGGACACCATGAGGCGCCGGGCCCGGGACGAAGGACGAGATCCTGCCGCGCCCGCTGCCCTGCACCGGCGCCGGCGCCCCGTCGGCCGCGAAAGCCGCCGCCGCCGCGAGGGGATCGTCGACACCGAAGCACACATGGTGCAGCCCCTCCCCGTGAGCCGCCATCCATCGTCCGAGCTCACCGTCCGGCTCGAGCGGCTCGACGAGCTGGACGAAGGCGTTGCCGGCATCGAGATACGTGAGCCGCACGCGCGGCGTCTCGAGCTCCTCCGAGTGCACGACCTCGAGCCCGAGCTTCGTCCCGAAGTGCGCGAGCGCCTCGTCGGTGTCGCGAACGACCACGGCCACATGGTCGAGCCGGCGGATCTGAGTCATCCGGCGCCGTCTGTGCGGTGCGCGTCGAGCCAGTGCTGCTCGACGTTGTCCAGGTGGCGGCGCATGGCCTCGCGCGCGCCCTCGCGGTCGCTTGCCTCCACTCCCGCCAGAATGTCGCGATGCGAGCGAAGGGCGTCCGCGGCGGCGCTCGACCTGCGCAGGTTGTCCCGTCTGACCGCGAGCAACGATTCGCCGATGGAATCGAGCAAGAGCAGGTAGAGATCGTTGTCGGTCGAGCGAGCGAGCTCCCGGTGGAACTCGAGATCGAGACTGGACGCCGTCTCGACGTCGCCGCGTGCAACGCACTTCTCCATCCGTTCGCAGATCTCACGCAAGCGCGTCGCGTGCTCCTCGCCGGCACGCTCGGCCGCGAGCCCGGCGATCTCGATCTCGAGCAGCTTGCGCACCTCGTGCACCTGTGGGTACTCGAGCGCGCCGCCGCGGAGGTAGAGGCCGATCGACTCGCTGACGGCTGCGGCGTCGACAGCGGCGACTCGCAGGCCGCTGCCGGTGCGAACGGCGATGATCCCTTTTGCGGCCAGCGCCCGAACGGCCTCTCTGACCACCGTGCGGGAGACGCCGAACTGCTCGCCGAGCTCACGCTCGGACGGAAGCCGCGCCCCAGGCTCGAGCCCCTGGTTCACGATCGTCTCGAGCAGCAGCTCTGCGACCTTGTCGGACAGACGCGGCTCACGCGCGATCCGCGGAAACATGGCCTCGGACGATTTGGTGCCCGCCACGGCGTGTCCATCCTCTCGAGGATCGCGAAGGGTCCGACCGATCTTATGCCATGCCATCCGACCGATTGAAGGGGCGATCGAACGAGAGCGTGCGATCGAGCTCGACGCCGAAGCCCGGTCTGTCGGGGAGCGCTAGCCGGCCGTTCTCGGGGACAGGCTCGTTGACGAACAGGGGCTTGAACATCGGCACGACCTCGCCCGCGTCTGGCGCCATCATCAGGAACTCGGCGAACGGCGTTGACGGCCTCGTGACGACGAAGTGATAGCTATAGACGCTCGACCCGTGTGGGATCACGGCCACGCCGTGCACATCAGCGTAGGCGGCGATCTTCAGGAGCTCGGTCAGTCCACCGCACCAGCCCACGTCCGGCTGGACGATGTCGCAGCAGCCCATGTCGATCAGCATTCGGAAGCCGTGCCGGCCGGCCTCGTGCTCGCCGGTCGAGATCTGCAGCCCGGGCGGCGCCCGGCGCCGAAGCTCGGCGTAGCCCCAGTAATCGTCCGGAGGGAGCGCCTCCTCGAGCCACTTGAAGCCGTACGGGCGGAGGCCCTCGGCCAGCCGAACGGCGTACGGGAGGTCAAGCGACATCCAGCAGTCGTAGGCGAGGAAGAAGTCGCCGCCCACCGCCGCACGAGCAGCCTCCGCACGCTCCAGGTTCCGGCGCAGACCCTGTTCGCCCTCGGACGGCCCGTGGACGAGCGGGAGCTTGCCGCCGACGAACCCGAGCTCTTTCGCACGCTCGGGTCGCGGGCCGGTCGCGTAGAACTCGATTTCGTCGCGGACGGCCCCGCCGATCAGCGCGGAGACAGGCTCGCCCCGCAGCTTGCCCAGTAGGTCCCAGAGCGCCAGATCGACCGCGGAGATCGCGTTCACAGCCAGCCCCTTGCGCCCGTAGAAGAGCGTGGAGCACCAGAGCTGGTCCCAGATCAGCTCGATGCGGCGCGGGTCACGGTCGACGAGGAAGCGGGACAGGTGCCGCTCCACGAGCCAGCACGCCGGCGGGCCGCCGGTCGAGACCCCGACGCCGATCTCCCCGGAATCGGCCTCGACCTCGACGACAAACGACCCGAGGACGTTCAGCCCGAATGACGAGCGCGTGCTCCGGTACTCCGGGTAGCGGCTCATCGGCGTCGCGATCTGGCCGTCGATCCAGTGACCCGACGGCTGGTCGTGGTAGTCGGCGCCGGCCCCGGCGAGCACGAGGGCGCGGACGTCGGCGATACGCGGGCGGCTGGTCAAGGTGGCCAACCTTGCCCCCTGGGCTTCGCGGATGCAACAGTCGCCGGACATGAACGTGGTCATCACCGGCGGGCTCGGCTTCATCGGCCTCGCGCTGGCGCGGCGGCTTGCGGCGACTGACGACGTCCAGAGCCTGACACTGTTCGACGTTGCCCCCGCGCCCGTGGCGCCGCCCGAGGGAGCCGAGGTCGTGATCGGCGACGTCTGCGACGCGGAGCTCGTGCGCAGGCTGGTCGACCGCGACGACCTGGTCGTCTTCCACCTCGCCTCGATCGTCAGCGCCGGCGGCGAGCGCGACTTCGACCTGGCGATGCGGGTGAACCTGGACGGCGGGCGCAACGTGTTCGAGGCGTGCCGGGCGACCGGGAAGGCGCCGCGGCTCTTGTTCGCGAGCACGCTCGCCGTGTTCGGCGGGTCAGCGATGCCCGAGACCGTCTCGGACACGACCCGGCCCGGGCCACAGACGACCTACGGTGCGACGAAGGCTGCGTGCGAGCTGCTCGTCAACGACTACACCCGAAAGGGCTTTTTTCGGGGGCGCACGGCCCGCCTGCCCACGGTGATCGTTCGCCCCGGCCGCCCAAATGCGGCGGCGTCGAGCTTCGCGAGCGCCGTGTTCCGCGAGCCGCTGGCAGGCCGCGACTACGACCTGCCCGTGCCGCTCGACACACGAGTGCCGATCATCGGCGTCCGCACGGTCGTCGACTGCCTCGTGCAGCTGGTCGAGCTCGACGGAGGACTGGGCGACGACCGCACCCTCAACCTGCCCAGCCTGTCCGTGACGGTCGGAGAGATGGTCGAGAGCGTCCGCCGGGTCGGCAACGCGAGGGGCCTCACCGTCGGCCGAATCGAGGTCCGAGAGGACCCTGCCGTCGTCGAGATCGTCCGGACCTGGCCTCGCTACGCCTCGGCCGAGCGAGCCCTCGGCCTGGGACTGCCGCAGGATGGCGACGTCGACGAGATCGTTGTGGACTATCTGGCCGATCGGTCCTAGCTCCTAGCCCCGGTTATGTAGACGGGGTCGGTACATCAGCTGTTGGATCGAGCCGCTCCTGCCATGGCCACCGCCCGTCTAGTTCGCTCGGACCGAGCGACGACGACCGAAGGTTTGAAGGCGCCTGCCCTCAAATCGCAACTAGGAGGAATATCCCTCAGTCACCTCGCCCTTGTGTGCGGCAAACGCAGCTAGAACCTCTTCCTTCTCCCGTTCGGGCACCTTGAAGGAGTCGAGCGATCGCCCAAGTTCAGCCGCGACTTCATCGAACTCGGCCGGAGAAATCTTCAGCTCCCGATGAGCTACTTCCAGGCCGAGAGGAGTACTGCCCGGTTTCGTCGCCGCATATTCGAAGGGTCCACCGGAAACGTTGCAGACCCACAGGGTGCGCATGAATTTAAGCCCCGGAAGTCTGCCCAGATTGTTGGTGTGCCATTCACGGAGGGCAGGGTTCTCCGACCTCTGGCCGACGATCGGGTTACGCACAACCGCGTCACTAAAGTGGTCAACCACGGCTGCAATGGCAAACGCGCCACCCAGCCTTTCGTAGAGACTCGCCTCCGTCATAGTTGGCTCCTAGGCAAATCCTGAATGCGTCCCACAAGGATCATTGCTGGCTCCTTCAGTCGGTCGGAGACACTTCGCGCACCAACCACTACGCCGAACCGCTTAGCTCGGATTGCACTCGCTCGGCAAGCTCCGTGGAGGCGGAGTTGAAAAGCCCTCGTCAGGATGCGCGAAGAGGCTCATGCGATCTCCTTGGCAGACGGCGTGTTCGAAAGCTTCGGTGCGGCGATCCGACTTGCCATTCCTCAACCTCCACCGCTCGACATCAACCGCCGACCGGGTCTTGGTCGACCATTGCTCCGGCCGTTTGATGAGGGCGGATCTTCCGCGACACCGGCTCTGAGGCGCGCGTACGCAACTCGCGAGGGCCAGTTGGTAAGGCCCTGGCGACGGGACACGTCAGCACCGATCGGCGAAGCCGCCTCCCCCGGCCTCGAGCAGGGGCCGGAAGGCACCGCGGCTACTGGCGCTAGTCTGGTCCACCTCGTGCCCCGTCGCTTGCTCGTCGTCGCCACCGCATCCGTTCCGGAGAACGAGCTGCGCGCGGTCGTCCGTGCGCATGCTGGCGAAGACGCGGAGCTACTCGTCGTCGCCCCGGCCTCCGACATCTCGAGGCTCGACTGGCTCACAAACGCCGAGGACGACGCTCGCGCCGAGGCGGCGCAGCGGGCCGAGGAGATTGCGGAGGCGGCTCCGACCGGCAAGGTCGAGTTCCGTGTCGGGGACTCCGACCCGGTCAAAGCGATCGAGGACGCCCTACGCACCTTCCCCGCGGATGAGCTGATCGTCGTCACTCGCCCCGACGAGGACGCCGCGTGGCTCGAAGAGGGAAGCGGTGAGACCGCGCAGAGCCGCTTCTCACTACCGGTCACGCACCTCACCGTCGAGGACTAGCGCCGCCCATCTGGCCTGGCGGCGAGCCGATGCGATCTACAAGGCCTGGCGATCGTCCAGAGCCCACACGGCTCGAAGCTCTGCGCGGCCGACTTCCACAACGCCCGGATCGACGTGTTCGACGGGGCGTGGGCGCCGATGAGCACCGCCGGCGGCTTCGTCGATCCGAGGCTGCCGAGCCACTATGCACCGTTCGACGTCCAGACGATCGGCTCGCGGATCTTCGTGGCCTACGCAAAACAGGACGCGGATGCGGAGGACGAGATCGCCGGGCCAGGCCTCGGCTTCGTCGACGTCTACGACACGAACGGGAATCTGCTGGCCCGAGTCGCCTCGCAAGGTCAGTTGAACGCGCCTTGGGGTCTCGCGCTGGCGCCGGCCCACTTCGGCCAGTTCAGCGGCGACCTGCTCGTCGGCAACTTCGGCGACGGACAGATCAACGCCTACCGGGAGCGGTCGGACGGAAGCTGGGCCTACGATGGCAAGCTCAGAGAGGCGAATGGCCATCCGATCTCGATCGACGGCCTCTGGGCGCTCCAGTTCGGCAACGGTGCGGCGGCAGGACCGAAGAACACGCTCTTCTTCACGGCCGGCCGGAACGACGAAGAGAACGGTCTCTTCGGGTCGATCACCGCAGAGTGAAGCATCGGCCGGTGCCAGGCTCGGTGCCAGGCATCGTGCCTGACACCGTGGCGCGGCCCCGGCGGCGCGGCTCTCGCGCCGCGCCGCCGGCCCGAGCCGGCCAAACGGGCTATCGAGCCTTGCCGGGTTTCCGATGCGTGCGCGGTTTTAGGAGAGGACTTCTCGGTACCAGCGCCGCTCGCCCATCGGCACGTCGGCCTGGTCGCCGCGCAGGAGCAGATGCCAAGGACCCGCCGGGAGCGCGGCGCTCGGCGAAGGGCTGGCGGATCTTCCGCGGTGCCGACGACACGAACGAGGTGTTCATCCAGGTGGAGTTCGCCTCCAACGACGACGCAAAGGCGGCCCGTGAGCGGCTGCTCGCCTCGGGAGTCCTCGACCGGTTCCCCGACCACACCGGGCCTACGATCGTCGACGAGGCAGAAACCGTCGCGCGCTAGAACGACGACGTCAGGCGGCGGGCTCGCCGGTCGGGGCCCGCCGCCCGCCCCTTGGGAGAACCTGCTCAGGCCGTGATCGACACGTGCCCGGGCTGGGCCGCGACGCGGTCGAGCCAGCCACGAACCGAGGGGTACCTCCCGAGGTCGAAACCGCCCTCGTCCGCGACGTGGGTATAGGCGTACAGCGCGATGTCCGCGATCGAGTAGCGATCGGCAACGAGGAACGATCGGCTCGAGAGATGGCGTTCCATGGCGTCGAGCGCCGCGTAACCCCCCTTCTGTCTGGCCTCGAGGGCCTCGGCGGAGGGTGCACCGCCCGCATACCCGAGCCAGAACCGGGCGACCGCGATGTTGGGCTCGTGACTGTACTGCTCGAAAAAGAGCCACTGGAGCACCTGGGCCCGCTCGAATCGATCCTCGGGAACGTACGGCGTGCCCTCGGCGAAGTACCAGAGGATCGCGTCCGACTCGGCCAGCGGGCGGCCGTCGTCGAGGACGATGGTCGGGACGCGTAGGGCCGGGTTGAGGTCGCCGAGCACCTCGGCCCGGTTGGATCGGTCGACGACGTCCAGCTCCTGCCGCTCGTACTCGAGCCCGAGGTGGGCCAGCAGGAGGCGAACCTTGTAGCAGTTGCCCGAGACCTGCGAGTTGTAGAGAAGCACCGCCAGCGCTAACGCTGTCGTCAGCGCATCTGTTCCCTCATGAGCCGGGCTCGTTCCGCCAGGGGTCTGTTGTCTAAATTGGCAATTGCCTCAGGCGACCCGAACAGGCTGCTCGCACCACCGACCGAGCACGAACACCGGCGAGTGGTGGAGGCTCGCTGAGCTCTTCGATCACCGAGGCACAAAGCGTTGCCCCTGTCTCATTCGAGATCGGGTGTGAGCGGATGAAGGGCCTTGTAGGCCCTAATGACCTTCTCGTCGAAGGTCTCGAGACGCACGTCGGAGTGTCCGCGCTTCTCGGCCTGAATCGCAGTAGCGAGCGCGTATGCACCCGGAAGCTTCAGTCGGGTCCTTGCGCGGACGGCGGCCGCGCGGCGTGCGAGCGCCATGTCCACCTGGATCGTCTCAATGCCGAAACGCAGGAGCATCGCGTCGACCGTCTCCGCGCCTGGGAGGCCTTCCTTCTGTAATGGCCCGATCAAGACTTCGCTGTAGTTCACCGCCGACACGAGGCGTCGTGTTCCCGACGCCAACGCGTGGCGCATCCGCTCGACGGCCTCGCTGTGGTTGGAGTCGTCGCGGCCGAGATACGCGATCAGGACGTCAGCGTCGAAGACGACTACGGCCACTCGCGGCGGAGCTTGTCGAGATAGCCGTTTGGATAGACGGATGCGTCAAAAACGCCAGCGAACTCCTCGACCATGTCATCAGTGCGGGCGAGCTCGAGGCGGCCCGGCCCGACCGCCTGCACGCGCACATCGTCGCCAGGCGCCAAGCCGGCCGCTCGTAGAGCGTCAACCGGCAGAGTGACCTGATTCTTGCGGGAGATGACGCTCATTCCTTTACCTTAGCAGGACATGGTAAAGGAGACTTGGCACGCGGAAGCCCGCGGTCGTGCGGCCCTAAGCAGTCGTCGCCGGAGCCCAGCTTGCCTGGATGGGAGGCACACAGACGTCCAGCGAGGCACGGCGGCGCAAGATTTCCTCCGCACGGCGGCAGTCGCAGGCCGTTCGCCGGTTCATGTCCTTCTGAGCCAGCCGGGCCTCAATCGTCGAGCAGCTGACGCGCGGCGAGCTCGAGTTGGTCCAGTGACTCAGACACGATGTCCTGGATGACATCGAGATCAACTCGGAAGTACTCGTGCGCGATGAGGTTGCGTAGCCCGACGATGCTCGTCCAAGCGATCTGAGGAGCTTCCAACCGCGTCTCGTCACTGAGCTGCGCCGCGGCCTCCCCGATCACGACGAGGTTGTAGAGAACAGCATCGCTTGTCTTCCGGTCGAACTCACCCCCGGCAAGATGAGACCGAATTGTTTCTATGGCAGCGATGATGTCGCGCAGGCGAAGCTCGTCGCGGCGGCTCAAAGCGGCACCGCTTCGGCGAGCGCCAGCTCACGCACCTCCGGTCGAAGCGTTCGAGGCGTAACTACATCAACACGCGCGTCGAGGAGCTCGGACAATTCCTCCGACAAGCCCAGAACCGCGAGCAGCTCGCTCCCCGGTGACCGCTCGCCGTCGAGATCGACCAGGAGGTCGATGTCACTCCGGTCGTCGTCTTCCCCCCGAGCAACGGAGCCGAAGATGCGGACATCGCGTGCGCCGCGCGCTGTTAGGAACGCCACGATTCGCGATCGCTCGCGGCGCACGACCTCATGCGGACAGGGCGCTTCAATCGGCATGGCGTCAATGATCGCATCAGCTTCGGGCGCGTCGCCGACGCCCCGCCACTCGGCAGCGGGGACCGATGTTCCTACGACACAGTTGCGGGTCGGCGCCTCTCGGTCGTCGACGGCCCGGGCGGCATCGGACAAACTCTTCGATTGCCACCGAAAAGCGTCCGATTTGCAGGAACAATGGAGAGGGCGGGATTCGAACCTGCGACTCGGCGGCGACGCCGCATGTCCGCGAAAGCGGACCA
>JBBRYK010000097.1:0-9187 GCA_038237665.1 Gaiellales bacterium
GCTCGAAGCCGCCCTCGTGGAGGACGATCTCCGCGCCCTGGCTCCAGGGCCCGAGCAGCACGTTCCAGACGGACTTCGCCCAGCCCGTGCCCGCCGTGCACCACACCAGGTCGCCAGGTCGCGCATCCAGCCAGTGCTCTGCCTGCAGCCGTTTGGCGTAGCTGTACGCGTGCGTATGCACGACGCCCTTCGGGTTCTTGGTCGTGCCCGAGGTGTAGAGGATGAAGGCCGGCTCGGAGGCGGCCGTGTCGGCGGTCGCGGGGTCGGCCTCACTGAGCGCAGCCTCGTCCGTGTAGACGACGGCCGGCGCTTGTTCCATCGCCTCGATCTCCGGACGACCGGCTGGTTCGGCGATCAGCAGCTTCGCCCCCGAGTGTCGCGCACGAAACGAGAGGTCGCGGGCGCGAAGCATCTCCGAGCAGGGGATCCCCACCGCGCCGACCTTCAGCAGAGCGAGCATGATCGGATGCCATTCAGGGGTCTTGCCGACCAGGACGAGGACGCGGTCGCCGCGCTCGATGCCGCTGCGCCGGACCCGCGCAGCCCACTGTGCGGCTCGTGCGGATACCTCCTCGAAGGTGATGCGGCAGCGCTTTCCTTCGGCGTCGACGAAGGTCAGCGCCGGCCCGCTGAGCCGCTCGACGACGTCTCGTGTGAAGTTGAAACGGTCGGGAACGTCCCAGTCGCTCACGCCTCGGCGTGCCAGCGCTCGAGGTAGTCCTCGCGCACCGGCCGGAAGACGTCGAGCACGGTCGCGCCCTCGGGCCCGCAATGGGCGCTGTGGCGGACGCCACCGGGGAGCACGTAACCCTGCATCGGGCCGAGCGGATGCTCCTCACCCGCCACCACGAGCACCTGGGTGCCGCGGAGGACCAGTCCGAGCTGCTCGTGCGGATGCTCGTGTTCCGGCACGACCGCGCCCGGCTCGAACTCGATCAGGTTCAGCATCGCCCCCTCGCCGAAGAGCGGCCTGGCCGTGACGCCTGCCGCCAGCTCGAACTCGCGGACGTTCTGGAAGCTGACGAACTGCGGCTCCGCGGTCACGTTCGCTCGACCCACTGCGCGCGCCAAGCGGGCGGCTCTTCGTCCAGCTCCTTGACCCAGTATTCGCGGCCCCGAGCGAGGCGGCCGTCCTCGACCTCGAAGAACGAGGTCGCGAAATGGAGTCCGATCGCCTCGTGTGGGACGCGGATCTCCGAGGCGACGCGAGGCCCGTCGGCGAGGATCTGCACGACCTCGATCGACCAGCCTTCGGGGTAGTTGCGGTTCAGCCCGACGAAGTTGTCGCGGCCCCGGATGCGCTCACGCGACTCTGGCCAGTCGAGCACGAAGTCCGTAGCCACGAGCTCGCCGACTCCGTCCCAGTCGCGCGCCTCCATCCGGCGCCACAGCTCGGCGACGACTTCCCTCGGCTCCATGTGGACGATTATCCTCGTCCGGTGGCAGATCGTCAGGAGTTCCGCGTCGAAGGGCTTCCCGAGCCCTTCAGCCACTACACCGATGCGGTCCGGGTGGGCGACCTGCTCTTCGTCTCCGGCTGCGTCTCCGTCGACGCAACCGGAGCGGTCGTCGGCGCCGGCGACGTCGTGGCTCAGGCGCGACAGGTCTTCGCGAATCTCGGTCTCATCCTCGAGGCCGCGGGGTCGAGCTTTGCCGACGTCGCCAAGATGACCACGTTTCTGACCAGCATCGACGACCGCGCGCGAATCAATCCCGTTCGGCAGGAGTTCTTCGCCGAGGCGCGACCGGCGAGCACCCTCGTCGAGGTGAGCGCACTCGTCCTGCCCGAGTTTCTGATCGAGGTC
Source organism: Gaiellales bacterium (assembly GCA_038237665.1). GTDB lineage: Bacteria > Actinomycetota > Thermoleophilia > Gaiellales > Gaiellaceae > JBBRYK01. The sequence continues at coordinate 1,806 of JBBRYK010000097.1, forward strand.
GAGGCGATCGCGATGGTCCGACAGGAAGGCTCCTCATGAGTGAGGAGGCAAAGCTGGCGACGCTCAAGGCAGTGCTCGACGGCTTCAACGCGCACGATCCGGATGCGATCGTCGCCCAGTTCGTGGACGACTGCGTCTTCCAGGCTCCTCGCGGGGCTGACTTTGCCGGCCGGAGGTTCGAGGGACGCGATGCCGTTCGCGCGGGCTTTGCAGATCGATTCGCCGGCATCCCCGACGTGCACTACGGCGACGACAGCCACTTCGTCTGCGGCGATCGCGGCGTGTCCGAATGGACGCTCACCGGTACGACGACGGATGGCGAGCGAATCAGGGTTCGCGGCTGCGACCTCTGGACGTTCCGCGGCGACCGGATCGCGCGTAAGGACTCGTTCTGGAAGATCGTCGAGCGAGGCTGACCTAGCCGGCGAGCCCGAGCAGCTCAGCGGCCTCTGCCACGGCCGGGTCAGTGACGCGAAGGCGGCTGACGTCGGCCAGCCGCAGCTCCACCGCGGCCCGGTCGAAGACGGTGAAGTTGGCCCAGAGCGCCTCGAACGTCGACCACCAGCGCAACGCGGCGACGCGTGGGTGGCGTCGGTGGAGTGCCAGCGCCTGCGGCTGGGTCGTCGCTCGCTGCCGGGTCGCGATCTGTGAGGGGCGGAGGCCGTGCGCCTCCAGGACGCCTGGATCGTCGAGGTCGAGGATGCGCCGGTTGTCGGGCAGCTCGATCGCTGCGAGCGCGAGGGGGAGGCCGCGCCGGACGAGCATTCCGTCCGTCAGCCGCTGTCCGCGGAACCTCGCGAGTTGCTCGACGACCGCGGACACGGGACGATCGGCGACGTAGAGGCAGCCGTAGACGTCGGGGTTGTCGTGGCGGCCTTCGCCCTGGAGGGAGCGCGGAAACCAGAGGGCGCCGTCACGGTCGGCCGGCCGCGCCCGGCGGCTCCAGGCAAAGCAGCGGTACAGGATCAAGCGAAGGAGTCGGCCCGCTCGGCGCGGATCGCCGTCATCAGCTCCTCGGCCTTCCCGGCGCGAATCAGGTCGATCGGCCGGCGGTCTCCCAGCGCGGGGTTGAGGCCGAAGAGCCACGAGCGTGCGGTCTCCGGGTCGTAGAGGCGGAGCAGGTTTGACCAGACGAGCTCGAGGAGATCAACGCGCTCGGCGTTCAGCGGGTCGATCCCGGCCCCGCGCAGCCAACGGCTCACGCGCGATCGGCTGACCCCGAGCAGGTCGGCGACCGCTGCGCCCGACTTGAAGTCGACGGTGAGCGCCTCGACCTTGCGCGCGGTGGCGATCGGCATGACCTCAGAGTAGCGCAACAGATTCTGTTGCGCAGATTGGAAAAAATGAACTAGAGCTGAGGAGGGCCGGGGAAACCGACCGTGACCTGGAACGAGCCGCAGTGAATGGCCGCGACGATCACCATCGCGAACCAGGTGACGACCGCGACGGGGAGGGCCACGAGGGCGAGGAAGGCCGCTCCGACCAGGGTGAACACGTTGTCCGCCTCGCGGCCCCGGTGGATGAAGCGAATTCCGCCGGCCAGCAGGCCGGTGACCAGGCAGAGGATCGACGCCAGGGTGAAGGCCGTGTCCGAGTCGCAGGAGCGGAGCCCGACCAGGATCGCGGCGGCGAAGGCTCCGACGGGCAGGAGCCAGGCGAGGTGCCTCAACGGCCCTCGAAGCGGGGTGGCCGCTTCTCGCCGAAGGCCTCGACGCCCTCGCGGAAGTCGTGGCTGGAGCGGAGGAGCCCGTAGGCCAGGCCCTCGAGCTGGAGACCGAGCGCCAGAGGCCCGTCGTAGGCGTGGTTCAGGACGCGCTTGGCGGTCGCAAGCGCGAGCGGAGAAAGCTGACCCAGCTCGTGGACGAGCCGGTCGACGGCTTCGTCGAGCTCGTCCACGGGCACGACCTCGGTGACGAGCCCGAGCGCCAGCGCCTCCTGGGCCGGGATCCGCCTGCCCCGCATGATCGCGTCCTTCGCCCGGCCGAGCCCGATCAGGCGCGCGAGCCGCTGTGTCCCGCCGCTGCCGGGGATCATTCCCAGCTTGATCTCGGGCAGCGCGAGCACTACGTCCTCGGCCGCGAGGCGGAAGTCGCAGGCCAGCGCCAGCTCGAACCCGACCCCGAACGCGTAGCCCCGTAGCCGGGCGATCACCGGCTTGGGGCAGCGCTCCGGCGCGGCGACGTTCCAGGCCAGTCGCGACAGCGTTGCCGGGTCGGCCTCGAGGAAGCCGGCGATGTCACCGCCTGCCGTGAAGGCCTCGCCCTCGCCCGTGAGCACGATCGCGTGGACGCTCTCGTCGGCTCCCAGCTCCTCGAACACCTGGGCCAGCTGCCCGCGGGCGGCGATCGAGACGCGATTGAGCTTGCCCGGGACGTCGAGCGTGATCGTCGCCTTCGCGCGCTCGGCGTCGCGCTCGACACGGAAGCCGTCGTAGCTCACGGGACCGGAACCTCCTCTCGTAGAGAGCGCCGGAGGATCTTGCCTGCCGGGCTCTTCGGCAGCGTGGCGACGAAGCGGTACTCGCGTGGGCGCTTGAAGCGCGCCAGCGTCTCCGAGGCGAGGCAGTGCGCGTCCAGCTCCTCGGCGCCGACCTCTCCTTCGGTGACGACGACGGCCACGACACGCTGTCCCCAGCGGTCGTCCGGTGCGCCGACGACCGCCACTTCGCGCACGGCGGGGTGCCGCGCGAGGACGTCCTCGACCTCGAGCGGATGGATGTTCTCGCCGCCGGAGATGATCATGTCGTCGACGCGTCCGTTGATCCACAGGTCACCGTCCTCGTCGAGGTGACCGACGTCCCCGGTGTGGTACCAGCCCCCGCGGATCGCTCTCGCGTCCGCGTCCGGCCGGTGCCAGTAGCCGGCGAAGGCCTCGTCCGAGGCCAGGTGGCAGAGGATCTCGCCGTCCGGCGCGAGCCTGAGCCGTGCATTGAGCGCGGGCCGCCCGGCACAGCCCGGCTTGCGCTGCTGTTCCGGGCCGATCGCGAACGTGTAGATCTCGGTCGACCCGTAGTGGTTCACGAACACGTCGGGGTCGAAGACCTGCGCGCAGCGCTCGACCAGGGCGCTCGTCATCGCGGCTCCGGCGTAGCCGAGCGCGCGCACGGAGGAGAGGTCGCGGCCTGCGTGCTCGGCCTGGTGAACGAGGTCGTGGAAGAGCGTCGGCGCGAGATAGAGCGAGGTGATCTGCTGCTCCTCGATCAACCGGAGCGCCTCGACGGCGTCCCAGCGGGCGAGCGGGACGAAGCAGCCGCCGACGAGGTGCATCGCGAGCAGCGAATGGATCCCCATCGTGTGGTAGAGCGGCATCACGCCGAGCGTGCGGTCACCAGGGCGGTAGCCGTGCTGCAGCGCCTGGGAGAGGCCGCCGGCGCGGTCTGCACGGTGGGAGCGCGGGACGCCCTTCGGCCTGCCGGTGGTGCCCGAGGTGTAGAGCAGCAGGGCGATCTCTTCGGGGTCCCGCTCGAGCGCACCGGGATGGTCGGAGCCGTCGGGGAGCGGGTCGCCGTCGCGCAACACGATGCGCGCCCCGCAGTCCTCGATGCAGTACTCGAGCTCGGCGGGCGGCGAGCGCCACGAGAGCGGAACTGCGACCGCGCCGGCCCATTGCGCCGCCCAGTAGAGCAACGCGGTGTCGAGGCGGTTGTCGAGCACGGTCGCGACGCGCTCGCCCGGCTCCAGGCCGAGACCGCCTGCGATCCGGCGAATGCGGGCCGGCAGTTCGCCGTAGGTCAGGCCGGGAAACGCCTGCGCCTCGGGATGGCGCTCGCACGCCCCCAGGAGGCTCTGCGCAAGGTTCATGCGCTGCTCGTGGTGGACGCGGCCAGGATCGCTTCGACGATCGGCTCGTACCCGGTGCAGCGGCACAGGTGACCGGAGAGGAGATCCTCGACCTGTCCTCGAGTCGGTTCCGGGTGCTGCTCGAGGAAGTCCGCGGCGGCCATCAGGATGCCCGGCGTGCAGAAGCCGCACTGAAGCGCGTGCAGCTCGTGGAACTTCTGCTGGAGCGGGGTCAGCGGGCCGTCCTGCGCCAGGTTCTCCACCGTCTCGACCGCGGACCTGTCGGCCTGGACAGCCAGCAGGAGGCACGAGCGGACGGCGGCCCCGTCGAGCCGCACGGTGCAGGCCCCGCAGACGCCGTGCTCGCAGCCGACGTGCGTCCCCGTCAGGCCGAGCGTGTGACGCAGGAAGTCGGAGAGGAGCACCCGGGGCTCCACGGTCTCCCGGACACGACGTCCGTTCACCGTCAGCTCGATCTCGGTCACGGTCCACCCTCGGACGCCGCGGCGCGGGCCGCGGTCACAGCACGGTCGACGAGCACGGCCACGAGCCGCCGCAGATAGCGCGCCGAGGCGTGCAGCGTGCCGGCCGGGTCGACCTGAGCCGCGGCCGACTCCCCGGGCCGATCCGGATCGACCTCGAGCAGGGTCGGCCGGTCGACGACGGAGCCGACGCCGACTCGGACGGTCCCGTTCCGGACGACGGCGCCCGCCATGCAGAGGGCGTAGTCGCCGTGGCGCAGGGCGACCTCCTCGAACGCGACGCCCGGGCCCGGATCGGGCCAGACCGTCTCGACGAGCAGCTCGTCCGGAGCGAGCTCGGTTGTGAAGTGCGTCAGGAAAAAGCGCTCGGCGGCGATCTCGCGCTCGCCGCGCGTCGACCTCGCGACGACCGAGCCGCCGCACAGCAGCAGCGCGAGCGGGAGCTCGGCACTCGCGTCGGCGTGGGCGATCGAGCCTCCGACCGTGCCGCGGTTGCGGGTGGCGTAGTGGCCGACGTAGGGCAGGCAGCGGTCGGCGAGGGCCGAAGCTCCGCGGAAGGCAGCTTGCCGGACAAGAGCGCCGCAGCGAACAGCGCTGTCCATTCGAGACCTGTTGTCAAGATTGCCAACACGGTTGATGTCTACCAGGACGGTCGGACGGGCCATGCGCATGTTCAACAGCGGCACGAGGCTCTGGCCCCCGGCGAGCACCTTCGCCTCGTCGCCGTGCTCCGCCAGGAGCGCAAGGGCTTCGTCGACGGTCGCCGGGCGTTCGTAGAGAAAGGGCGCCGGCTTCACGGCCCGGCCTCGGGACCCATCAGCTCCCAGACCCTCGGCGGAGTGAGCGGCAACTCGACGTTCTCGACGCCGAGCGCATCGGCGACGGCGTTCGCGATCGCAACCGGGACGCTCATCGTGTTTCCCTCGCCGAGGCCCTTCGCGCCGAGTGGCGTGAAAGGCGACGGCGTCTCCCGGTGGCCGATCCGCAACGGCGGCAGGTCGGGCGCCGTCGGGCAGAGGTAGTCCATGAAGGTGCCGGTGAGCAGGTTGCCGTCCTCGTCGTAGACGACCCGCTCGAAGAGCGCAGCACCGGCTCCGTGCGCGAAGCCGCCCTGCACCTGCCCGTCGACCAGGAGCGGATTGAGGAGTCGGCCCGCGTCGTGGATGGTGACGTAGTCGAGCACGTCGACTGCGCCTGTCTCGCGCGAGACCTCGACGTTTGCGACGTCGCAGATGAAGCCGTGGGCGGCGGACGACGCCACCCGGTCGTCCTCGTCCGGCGGCGCCAGATTGGGTGCTGCGTAGAAGGCGGTTTCGTGCAGACCGGGCTCCATGGCCCGCGGGAGCGCGTCGGGGTTCCAGTGGGCGATGCCGGCCACTCGCCGGAGCGACAGGGAATCGTCACCGAGGTGGTCTCTGATCGACTGCAGCTTCGCGGCCACCTTCTGCGCCGCGAGGTAGACGGCGCCGGCCCCGACACCTGAGAAACGCGAGGAGTAGTTCCCGGACGCGACCGTCCAGGCCGATGTCGAGGTGTCAACCTCCGTGACCACCTGCACCTCCTCGGGCGCGACGCCGAGCGCGTCGGCCACGATCTGGGCGCAGACGGTCGCGTGGCCCTGCCCCTGGGGTGTCGTCGCCACCCGGACGGTCACCCCACCGAGCGGGGAGACGCTGACCGTGGCCCCTTCGGCGTTCCCCGACTTGGGCAGGCTCCGCGCGCGCGTCTCGGCCGGCTCGGCCAGCGTGATGTAGCCCATGTTCGAGATCGAGGGCTCGACCACGAGGGCGAGGCCGATGCCGAACAGGCGGCCCTCCTCTCGCGCGCGCGTCTGCTCCGTACGCCGCTCGTCGTAGCGTGAGAGCTCGAGCGCCTGGTCGACCGCGCCCTGGTAGTCCCCCGAGTCGTACAGTCCTCCGCTCGGCGTCCGGTAGGGGAAGGCGTCCGCCCCGATCAGGTTGCGCCGCGCCAACTCGACCGGGTCGAGGTTGAGCCTGGCTGCCGCAATCGCCATCGTCCGCTCGAGGGCGAAGTAGAGCTGCGGTCCGCCGAAGCCTCGGTTCAGCCCGGTCGGGCAGCGGTTGGTGAGCACGACGCGGTTCCGCGCCGCAACTGCAGCGACGCGGTATGCCCCGGAGAGCGAGCCGTGCATGCGGTAGAGCGTCGCCGGCTCGGGTGCGCGGACATAGGCGCCGACGTCCTCGACCGCGTCGTAGCGGAGGGCCAGGAGCTCGCCGTCGGCGGTGAAGGCGGCTTCGACGCCGGTCGCGCGGGCGGTCGAGGCCGCGCTCCCGGCCAGATGCTCGAGCCGGTCCTCCGTCCAGCGGACCGGGACGCCGAACTTCCGCGCGGCCAGCCCCAAGAGGACGACGTACACGTACACCGTCGCCTTGATCCCGAAGCTTCCGCCCGAGTCGCGCGGGGTGATCAGGCGGAGCTTGGAGCCGGGCAGTCCGAGCGCTCCGGCGGCGACCGAGTGCAGGGTGAAGGGGCCCTGGAAGTTGGCCCAGGCGGTCAGGACGCCTGCGGGCTCGTCCCAGTCGGCCACGACGCCGTAGCACTCGACCGGGGTGCACGACCAGCGCGGGACGTGGAAGCGCTCGCTGACGACGAGGTCGGCCCGGTCGAACGCCCCGTCGACGTCTCCGTAGGAGAACGAGCGATCCGAGACGACCTCGCCGCGCTCGGCCTCGAGGACGGCTTCGAGGGGCTCGTACTCGACGTCGATCAGCTCGAGTGCGTCCTCGGCCACGTAGCGGTCGCGCGCGACGACGACCGCCAGCGGCTCACCGGCGTACCGCGCCACCTCGTGCGCGGTGGCGTAGTAGGGAGGAGCGTCCTCGAGCCCGACCGGGAACGGCCGCGACATCGCGGCCACGTCTGCCCCAGTCAGAACGCCAACGACGCCCGGCACCTCGAGCGCTGCCGAGGGATCAAGACGCACGATCCTGGCGTGCGCGAGCTGCGAGCGAAGGATCGCGGCATGCCGGGCCCTGGGCACGGGATCGATGTCGTCCATGAAGCGGCCCTGCCCTCGAAGCAGGGCCTCGTCTTCGAGCCGCGGTAGCGGCCGGCCGACCCACGTCTCCTGGCCGGCAGCGACGCTCATTGCGCTATTTCA
>JBBRYK010000098.1:0-9079 GCA_038237665.1 Gaiellales bacterium
GCGGATCGGATCCGCGCCCATGTTGTCGAGCGCCTCCGCCGCATCGATGGCGTTCCCCCACGACTTGTGCATCTCGCGACCGGCTTCGTCGCGCACCTTCTCGTAGGTGAGGACGGCCCGGTACGGCAGGCGCCCGACCAGCGTCACCGACATGAACGAGATCGAGTAGAACCAGAGCCGGATCTGCTCCCGCATCTCCGAGACCCAGTCGGCCGGGAACCACTGTTCCCAGTAGGCGTGGTCGGGAAGATCGGCCTCGGTCAATCCCGCAGCCGCTCCCGTGGCGTATCCGTGTGGGACGTAGACGGGGTTCTGCCAGCCGAGCGTGGACAGCGGCACGATGCCCGCGTCGAGCCACGCGTCGCCAACCTCGGGGATCCGGCGAACCTCCTCCGAGCAGGCCTCACAGCGGATGACGACCTCGTCGATCCACGGCCGATGGAGCTCCTTCAGCCCTTCGAGCCCCGACACCGCCCGCTCCTCGAGCTCGGGGCGCGACCCGACGATCGTCACGTGCCCGCAGGAGCAGGGGTAGATCGGCAGCGGCAGCCCGTAGTAGCGCTTCCGCGAGATGTTCCAGTCGTCCATGTTGCGCAGCCAGTCGTTCATCCGCTTGCGATAGAAGGCGGGGGTCCACTCCACCTCCTGGTTCGCGTCGAGCAGCGGCTGGCGGATCTCGTCGCACGCGATGAACCAGTCGTCGACGACGCGGAAGATGAGCGGCGTCCCGCAGCGCCAGCAGATCGGGTAGCGGTGCGTGATCTCCTCGGCGCGGACGAGCAGCCCGCGCGCACGGAGCGACTCGATCACCGGGTCGCGCGCCTCGTCGGTCGAGAGGCCCTCGAACTCGCCGTAGCCCTCGACGAAGCGCCCCGCCTCGTCGACGGGCACGAGCACGGGGAGGTCGTGGACACGGGAGAGCTCGAAGTCCTCGGTTCCCGCGCCCGGGGCGATGTGGACGATGCCGGTCCCCTCGTGCAGCGAGACGTCGTCCCACGGAATCACCCGGTGCTCGATGCCGGCCTGGGCGGGAAGGTGGTCGAACGGCCCGTGGTAGCGCCACCCGACCAGATCCCCGCCGCGAAGGCGCTGCGTGAAGGTCAGGTCGGGAGCCCGCTCGACGGCGAGCCACTCACCGTCGTCGGTAAGCCCGTACTCGGCGTCCGGCCGGACCGCGGCGGCCACGTTCGCCGGCAGCGTCCACGGCGTGGTCGTCCAGACCACCAGCGCCTCGCCCTCGCGTTCGGCGAGAGGGAAGCGCACGTAGAGCGACGGGTGGACGAGCTCCTGGTACTTGTCGTCGCCGGCCTGCTCGTGCTGCGAGAGCGACGTGCCACAGCGGGGGCACCACTGGGTCGAGCGGTGGCCCTTGTAGAGCCAGCCCCGGCGGTCGGTCTCCTTCAGGAACCGCCAGATGTACTCGATGTTCGTGTCCGAGTGGGTGAAATAGCTCGACTCCCAGTCCATCCACATGCCGAGCCGGCGGGACTGGTCGGCGATCACACGCGCGAAGGTGGCCACGCGCTCCTTGCACCGCTCGGTGAACTCGGCCAGGCCGTATTCCTCGATCTCCCGTTTTGAGCCGAGACCGAGCGCCTTCTCGACCTCGACCTCGACCCAGAGTCCCTGCGAGTCGAAGCCGTTCTGGTAGCGCTCGTCGAAGCCGCGGAGCGCCTTGTAGCGCTGGAAGAGGTCCTTCAGCGACCGACCCCAGGCGTGATGGACGCCCATCGGGTTGTTGGCGGTGATCGGCCCGTCGATGAAGCTCCACCGGGGGCCGCCGCGGTTCTGCTCTCGCAGGCGCTCGAAGGTGCGCTCGCGCTCCCAGAGCTCGAGAATCTCGAGCTCGAGCGCAGGATGGTCGGGGACACGCGGAAGCGGCGCGAACGGCGTCACCCGGACGATTCTAAGTTGCGCAGCTGGGAACAGTCCGTCCGCCGAGATCGTTAGACCCGCTACTACTCTCGAAAGGAATTCCATGGCAACCGACGTCACCGAACAGACCTTCGAACAGGAGGTCCTGAAGAGCGAGAAGCCAGTCCTGGTCGACTTCTGGGCCGAATGGTGCGGACCCTGTCACGCCGTCTACCCCGTGCTCGAGCGCATCGTCGAGGAGCGGAACGACGATTTGAGGCTCGTCAAGGTCAACATCGACCAGGAGCTTGGCCTTGCGCACAAGTACGGCGTTTCTTCGATCCCGCTGGTCGTGCTCTTCCGCGACGGCGAGCCGACGGCCGCGGCCGTCGGGGCGATGCCGAAGGGCGCGCTCGAGCGCCAGCTCGGCCTCGCGGCCGAAGAAGACGCGGCGTAGTCCTAGCCGCCTTCGGCGGCTTCCTTTTCGGGGTCCGACGCCGGCGAGACCGCGCGGCTCGCGGGCTCGTCGGGCAGGCTGAGCACTCGCATGCCGTAGACGAAGACGATCGCACCGCCCAGCCAGCCGCCCAGGGTCGAGAAGCCGAAGCCGACGACCGTCAGGACGAACGCGCCGGCCGTCACGTTGCCGTGCGTGTAGCCCGTGTGCCCGAAGATCGCGGCGAGCCCGAAGAAGACCGTCGCGGTGACCATCGCGGCCATGTGCAGGGTCGCCGTCCGCCAGAGCGGTGTGCCCCATTCGATGCCGAGCCAGTCGATCAGGCCGGTCAGCGCGGTCAGCACCGTGATGCACAGGCCGACGACGAGAGCGAGCCACCAGCCTTTCGCCGCGTTTTGCTCGATCGCCCCCGTTACGTCGGCGAGTGCGAGCAGCGTGGCGACGGTATAGGTCCCGATCGTCGCATCGGTCAGCGGCGGATGGAGCGGATGCCCCGGCAGCCCTTTCACGAGGTAGCTCAGCTTCACGCCTTGGGTATTCCGCGCCGCGCGCGCGAGCAAACGTGCCTGGGCGGATTTACGCGTCTTCGCCCAGGAAGGCGAGGAAGGCGGCGTGCTTGGCCAGGTAGGCCTCGATCTGCATGATCCCGCCGGCCGCCCATTCCTCGAGCCAGTCCGGCCGAAGTTCGTCGGCGATCCGGTGGTACCACCGTTCCTCGCTCATGGACCGATGATCGGCCCTCGCCCGACGAAGCGCATGAGCCGATCGGCCCAATTTCGGGGGTCCGACCGGCCTATAGCCTTCCTGTCGATGGGCGGCTTCCTCGTGGTCAACCCTCGCTCCGGAAGCGCGCGGAGCGGCCTCGACCAGCTGCGCCGGGCGGCCGCTCGGCGTGGGATCACCGTGCACGTCCTCTCGGACGGCGAGGAGCCTGGCGAAGCCGCACGGCAAGCCCCGGAAGGCCCGCTCGGCATGGCCGGAGGCGACGGCTCGCTCGGCGCGGTCGCGGCGGTCGCGATCGAACGCGATCTGCCCTTCGTCTGCCTCCCGTTCGGGACGCGCAACCATTTCGCGCGCGACGTCGGCCTCGACCGCGACGACCCGATCGGCGCGCTCGCAGCCTTCGAGGGCGCGGAGCGCCGGATCGACGTCGGCCGCACGCCCGAGCAGGTGTTCCTGAACAACGTCTCGCTCGGCGTCTACGCCCACCTCGTCCACCGTCGCGAGGGTGCGCGCCGGCGGCGCGAGGCGCTCGCAGCAGCCAAGGCGCTGGCGCTCGCCCTTCGCGCAGAACCACTCCGGGCCACACTCGACGGGAGGCCGTTGCCTGCTCGGATCATCCTGGTCGCCAACAACCACTACAAGCTCGACCTTTTCTCGCTTGGGGTGCGCGAGCGCCTGGACGAGGGCCTGCTCCACCTCTACGCGGCCGCGGGCCTGCTGCCCAACACATGGCACGAGCAGACGGGCGAGCGCTTCACGCTCGATGTGGGCGCGCACCGGGTGGCCGCCGCGATCGACGGCGAGCCGGTCACGCTGGAGACGCCGATCGAGTTCCGGATCGACCCGCTGGCCCTACGGTTGCTGCTGCCGCGCTAGCCACGCCGCGACGACGTCCTTGACGTGCTCGAAGGCGAGCTCGTCCTCGCCGGGGAGCTCGTCGGGCGCGAACCAGCGCAGCTCGTCAACGTCATCGGCGGCCTCCGGCTCGCCGCCGACGACATGCGCGGCCCAGAGCAGGTTCAGGGTCGCCTGCGCTCCCGGGCCGTCGCCGTAGCGGTCGATCGTCGCCATCAGGAACTCATCCGGCTCGATCTCGAGCCCCGTCTCCTCCCGCAGCTCGCGTACGAGCGCGTCGAGCGGGTGTTCGGCCTCGTCGAGAAATCCGCCCGGTATGTCCCACAGGCCCTTGTCGGGCTCGATCGCGCGCCTCGTCAGCAGAAGCCGGCCGCGATCGTCGGTGACGACGGCACTCGCGGTCGGTGCAGAGTTCGCATAGGCGACGAAACCGCACCACGGGCAACGCGCCCGGCCCTCCGCGATGTCGAGCTCTTCGCGGCAGCGAGGACAGAAGCGCCACACATCGAGGACCGACACCTGGCAAGAATAGGAGAGGCATGAGTCCCCGTTTCGTCCCCGCAGGCGTCGCCGAGCTCTCCCGGATCGGGCTGCTCGCCGAGCTCCCCGGCCGCGCGCTCTCCGACCTCGCCGGCCGGATGCGCCGCGAGGAGGTCGCCGCCGGCACCGGCGTCGTCGTCGAGGGCGACGAGGGGGATCGGTTCTACGTCGTCCTCTCCGGCATGTTCGCGGTGTCGAATCAGGGCGCTCTCGGCCCGAGGCGCATGCTCCGGCCCGGCGACTACTTCGGCGAGGTGGCGCTGGCGATGGACATCCCGCGCACGGCGAGCGTGACGGCGTTGACTAGAGCGACGGTCGCCAGTTGCGATAAAGCCACGTTCGACGAACTGATCCGGCCGCTCTTTGCTGACGACCGGGAGCCTTAGCGACATACGTGTGGCCGCTCGTCACGACGACCTTCTTCTTCTTGACGGTGTCCTGCACCGTCACGGAGCCCTGCTTCACGCGCGTGACCGTGCTGTTGCAGTGATCCTCGGTGTTCCAGTACGTACCACGCACCGACGCTGAGCTGTAGCGGCCCTTCGTCCGGAACTTGCCCTTCCCCTTCCCCCAGAGCTTGCGCACGAGGGGGTCTGCTGCACTCGCGCCGTCCACGCCACGCGTCTTCTTCTTGCACTTCGTCTTGAAGTCGCCGCCGGACAGCGTCAGCTGCGTAAAGGGCTGCGCCTTCTTCTCCTGGGTAACGATGAAGCGGCCCTGAAAGAAGTCGGCCGTCTGCGTCGGCGTGGCGTACGCGCCGCCCACGTGCCGCACGGACTTGGTCCCCGGGCCCGAGGCCGCGGTCAGACGGATGACGCCCTTGGTCGCGTCACATTCGCTCCCGACCTTGAGCTGCGTCGCCGCCGTCAGCGGTTTGAACGTACGGGATGAAGCCGAACGACACGTAACCGTTCCGCTGACGCGCGCGACGTTGACGGTCTTGCCCACGACGGGCGGAGGTGGCGCGCCGCCTCCGCCGGTCGAGACGTCGGCCTCTCCGGTCGCCGAGATCACGGCGAGGAAGAGCAGGTCGTCGCCGGACGGATTCGACGACGTGATCGCCAGCTGCGTGTCGCCCTTGCTCAGCAGCGGCTTTAGGTCGTAGAGCTCGTCGTCGTTGACCCGCGGGGACGTTCCGTCCGCGGGCTTCTGATTCGGGTTGGCCGGGTTGTCGCTGCCGTCGCCGACGCCGCCCACGGTAATCAGGGCGCCGTTCGAACCGACCCCGTCGTCGAAGTTCCCGGCGCAGCTGGTCAGCCGCTTGCCGTTCAGATCGACCAGCGACGACTGCGCTGCCTGCGTCCCGCAGAGGTGGCCGGCCTCACCCTGGAAGGAGTGTCCGCTCCCCAGCGCGAGCCCCGCCCGGAACGTCGCCGCGGTCGGGTCGATCGGCTTCGAGAACGCAAACGTGGCCGTATCCCCGCCCGTCGAGGCGGCGCCGTCGAGAACGGCGATCGTCTGGGTGGGCAGCTTCGGATTCGAGTACACGACCACGAGCGCGACGCCGTCGAGCGAAGCCGGGTCGCTCCCGACGGTGAACGAGGTCTGGCCGGCGCCCGAGCCGACCTTCTTGGCCACCTGCGCGGTGACGTCGGCGCGCGCCGAGGTGAGGAAGCTGCCCAGCGTCTGCAGCACGGTCAGCGTCACGGGGGTGCCGTCGAAGTTGAGCGTCAGGTCGGCGGGGGGCACCGCGCCGCTGACGAAGTAGGAACCGTAGAACCAGGCGTGCACGACCTTCGAGCCGGCCGGAACGTCAGCCTGGATCGTCCCGCCTGGCCCGGCCTGCCCGAGGCCGTCGGTCGAGACCCCGCCGTGGCCGACGAAGGTGTTCAGGAGCCCGAGCCCCGCCTGGGCGTTGCCCGGTGCGAAAACCGCAACCAGGCAGACCCCGACGAGAACAACCCCAAGCCGTTTCCTCATGCGTGCACGCGGACGGTACACCGCTGGATCACGCACGCCAAGTAGTTAGTCGTGAAAGATCGACGGAATCGCCGAGACGCACCCGGCCCGGCCCCACCACGTCCGCGTGGATCCCGAACGGGAGCGGCTCGGTCGTCGGCACGTCGTCCCGGTAGCGCTTGAGCACCCGGAGCGTGTCGAAATCGGGCACGCCCGTTTCCGGATTCTGCGTCGTCACGGCGCACCTCCCGACGTTCCCGCTCGGCCGGAAGACCGCTTCGCCCACTGCGACGTCCCGCCCGAGCCACTCGTCCTCGGCATACGGGGGCAGACCCGCGACACCGAAGGTCATCCGGAACCGCCGACCGTCGACACCGCCGTCAAGCCCGGCCGCGCGGGCGAGCGCCTCGAGCGACGCCGCCCCGAGCAGCGTCACCGCGCCGCCGCGGCCGCGGTCGACCGCGTCCCCGGGGATGTCCGTCAGCACGAGGCGGAGCGGCTCGCCCGCGAGCGCCGAGAGCGCCTCGTCCCAGGGCCCATCGACGAACCGGCCGGGCACCGGCCGGCCGTAGAAGTTGGTCAGGAGCGGGCCGCCCAGCTCGATCCGGCCGGAGACGACCGAGCCGTCCGGGAGCCGTAGCGCAAGGGTTTCGCTCGCCTCGTCCCACTCCGGAGCGACGCGGACGAGCGAGCCGAGCCGCTTGCCGTTCACGAAGCGGCCTCCGGCATCGACCAGATAGAAGCGCCGGTTCTCGCGGATGCCGAACTCGTCGACGAAGACCTCGCGGAGCTGGACGAGGCCGAGCGCCTTCACGGGCGCGATCGAGATCCAGGCGACGGTGCCGGTCATGCCGCCTCTCTTAGCACGTCGTCGGAAAGCTTCGGCCAGGCTTCCTTGGCCCACTCGTCGAAGGCGAGGTCGGTGAGCACGGCCAGGGCGACCCGCGCGTCGGGGTCGACCCAGAGAAACGTGCCGGTCTGACCGAAGTGCCCGAACGTATGCGGCGAGTTCCGCTCGCCGGTCCAGTGCGGGCTCTTGGCGTCGCGGAGCTCGAACCCGAGCCCCCAGTCGTTCGGCTCCTGGCGGCCGAAGCCGGGCAGGACGCCGACGAGGCCGCGGAATTGCACCTGCGTTGCCTCAGCGAGCGTCTCGGCCGCGAACAGCGTCGGCGTGAAGAGCTCCGAGACGAACGAGGCCAGGTCCTCGAGCGAGCCCTTCATTCCGGAGGCCGGCGAGCCCTCGAGCTGCGCGCTCAGGCCGAGCGGGGCCAGCACTGCGGCCTGCAGGTAGTCGGCGAACGGCATCTCCGCTCGTTCGGCGACGAACGCGGCCAGTGCCTCGAATCCGCTGTTCGAGTAGATGCGCCGTTCTCCCGGGCGCGCGATCGGGCCCTCGCCCTGAGGCGGCAGCCCCGAAGCATGGGCGAGCAGGTGGCGCACGGTCGAGCCCGGCGGGCCGGCCGGCTCATCGAGGTCGACCGTCCCTTCCTCGGCCGCGACCAGCGCGGCCGCGGCGGTCAGGAGCTTCGTCACGGACGCCCACGGCAAGCGGGCTTCCGGATTTCCTTGTAACACAGTGTTACTTGGAGTGATCACGGCGGCGGCCGCTGTGGTCGCCGGCCAGGCATCGATTTGCCTCAACGCCTCCACCCTGCGCGAGAATAGCCGGATGGAACGGCGAATCATCTCCTCGGGCTCACCGTACGAGCCCGTTGCCGGGTTTTCCCGTGCCGTCGTCGTCGGGCCGCACGTCCATGTCGCCGGGACGGCGCCGGTGATGCCAGACGGAGCGCCGCCGCTCGAAGGCGCGTACGCCCAGGCGCGACGGTGTCTGGAGATCATCGTCGCCGCGCTCGCCGAAGCGGGCGCACGGCCCGAGGACGTGGTCCGGACCCGAATGTTCGTCACGTCGGCGGAGCACTGGGACGAGGTGGCGCGAGCCCACGGCGAGGTCTTCCGCGACATCAGGCCGGCTTCAACATGCGTGGTGACAGGTCTCCTCGACCCTCGCTGGCTGGTCGAAATCGAGGCCGACGCCGTGCTTTCCGTCTAGCTCCAAGCGGGTTTTAATCGAGCCGGATCGGAGAGGACCTCGGGCGGAGCCAAACGGGGAGGCGGCCATGCTCAGGCTTCAATTGCGGTTTCGGCGTCGGTTCGGGGCATCCCTTGCCGTCGCCGCCATGGGGATTGCGGGGTTCGGCGGAGCCGTGGGGCTCGCGGCGACCGGCGGGGGGCGTGCAACCACCGGCGTTCCCAGCGCGTCAACTCCCTCGGTTCCACCGCCGCCGACGATCACGACGCCGGTGACGACGATCGCAGTGCCGCCACCTCCACCGCTGCCACCGCCCCCACCGCCTCCACCACTTCCACCGCCTCCACCGCTGCCACCCCCTCCGCCTCCTCCGCCGGTGCCTCCGCCGCTGCCGCCCCCTCCGCCTCCTCCACCACTTCCGCCCGCTCCGCCGGTTCCCCCGGCACCGCCCGTCTCGACTGCGCCGCCGCCCCCGGTCGGGCCACCGCTCGCGCCTCCACCCAGCTCGGCGCCGGGAACTCCACAGGCAGCGCCGCCGACCGCCCAGGCCGCGGCCGCCCCCGAGCAGGGCAAGGAGCCGGGACCGTCTTCGTCCCTGTCGGCGCCTTCCTCACAGGCCCAGCCGCGAGCTCCCGCCGGCCGCACCTCCACGTCTCGCTCGCTCCAAACGGATCGGCAGCTGCCGATTCGCGTCATGCGACCAGGGCTCGTGCGCGTCA
>JBBRYK010000099.1:0-9046 GCA_038237665.1 Gaiellales bacterium
CCCGAGCGGGGCACAGTCGCGAATCGCCCGCATGAAGCTCTGCGCGTCGGCCGCGCCGAGTCCTTCGGCGATCCCGCCGATCACGTGGACCGGCACCGCCGAGTTCCCGACGCCGATCCGCACAGCGGTGATGCTGGCGCCCACGTAGCGCTGTGGGAGCGTGCCTCCGCGTCCGCGATAGCTGAAGTAGGCCATTGGCAGGAACACGTCGTAGAAACGCGCGAGCCCGCGGTAGGGAAAGCCAGGCCAGTACCCCGGATGCAGGTCGATTCCGATCTGGGAAGGAACGATCGCGCCGAGCGGGTAGCGAGGGCCGACTGCGGCACGAAGCTGCGCAGACAGCGCGAGCAGACGAGCGTTGCGGAGCGAGACCGGCTGGACGACGCTCGCCTCGATGTCGAGCGCGAACGAGTCGAAGCGCTCTCCTGCGGGGCTCGCGAAGCGGATTGCGGCGAGGGCGCGGCGCAGGTCCCGGGACGGGTTGGCGAGGGAAGGCAGGTACCAGGCAACGACGCGCAGGCCGGCTGCGTGCGCGGCGTCGAGGAAGCGCCCGAGAGCGCCGGCCCGCACGAGGTCCGTCGTCTGGCGGTAGTTGCCGGTCTCGAGGAAGAGCGTCCGAGCCGGGTGCGCTGTGATCGCTGCGACGGTTGCCTCGGGCGCGGCCCACTCGCGCGTCCCGTAGATGTCGATCCAGGTGCCGAGCCCGACAAAGGCGGAGAGGTCGCGTTTCGCCGGGGCGCTCGTCGCGACGCCGGCGGCGAGGAGCGCCGCCAGCACGAAGAGGGCGGCCAGGGAGCGAGCTCGGCGGATCACGCGCTGGAAATCGTGGCTGTCGTGGACGCTTGTCGCAAGCTCGGCCGCAGGTCGGTCCTCGCATTCGCAGTTCTGCCCGGTGGTCCGTCTCCCTTGTCTCGGCCCAGCAGACGTGCCCGGAAGCGGAGGCGCTCGTGGCTACCCTCTGGAAGTGGCTGAGATCTTGATCGTTGACGACGACGTGTCGATTCGCCGCATGCTCGAACGTTCGCTCGAGGCCGAAGGCTTCGGCGTGCGGATGGCCCCGGACGGGGGCTCTGCACTTGTCGAAATGGAGCGGTCTCTGCCCGACCTGCTGATCCTGGATGTGGCGATGCCGGGCCTCGATGGACTCGGCGTCGCCCGGCGGTTGCGCTCGAAGGCGCTGCCGACACCGGTCCTCTTCCTGACCGCGCGCGACACCTTGTCCGATCGGGTTGCCGGGTTCGAGGCGGGTGGTGACGACTACCTCGTGAAGCCGTTCGCGTTTGCCGAGCTCCTTCTGCGCGTCCGAGCACTTCTGCGCCGGGGTCGAGGCCCCGGGGCAGCGCTCGTGCATCGTGACCTGAGCCTCGATCCTGAGGCTCGCCGGGCCACACGGTCGGGCCGGACGGTCGAGCTGACCCAGCGCGAGACCGATCTGCTCGAGCTCCTCCTCCGGAATGTCGGCCGGACGGTGACACGGACGCAGGCGCTCGCGGCGGTGTGGTCGGACAGCAGTGCGACCACCAATGTCGTCGATCGGTACGTCGCATACCTGCGCCGCAAGCTGGGTGACCCACCGCTGGTCGAGACCGTGCGCGGCGTGGGCTTCCGGCTCGCGCGTTGACGCTGTCGCTTCGCGGCCGGGTTGCCGCCGCCGCCGGCGCGGCGATTCTGGTCGCCGTCGCTGTCGTGGCGGTCGCGGTCAGCGTGCTGGCCGGTAATCAGCTCAGGAGGAGCCTCGATCGGAGTCTGCGTGACCGAGCGGCCGAGGTCGCCCGGCTGAGCGTGTCAGCCCCGGCGGTCTTGACGACACCGGGTGCACTCGATGCGTGGATCGGAGGTGAGCAGCTTTCGGTCGAGGTCCTCGACCGGCGCGGCCGGTTGGTTGCGCGGTCCCTCTCGCTCGGCGGCTCGCTCCTGCCCACCCAGCTCGTGCGAGGCGTGATCGCACGCGGGCGGCCGGTCTATGGAAGCGACCGGTTGGGTGAGAAGCGGCTGCGGCTTTACATCGCGCCCTTGCCGAAGATCGGGGGCTCGGCGGCGGGTGGGGCGGTGATCGTCGCCGCGACCACCGCTTCGACGGCCGAGACGCTTGGACGCCTTCATCTGTTTGCACTGTTTTCGGCGCTCGCGGCGACGGCGCTGGCTGCCGGGGCGGCGTTCCTCCTCGTCCGGCGTGCGCTGCGACCGCTCGACACGCTCTCGGCAGGCGCCGAGTCGGTGGAGCGGACGGGTGATGTGCGCCGACGGCTTCCCGAACCGATCACGGGCGACGAGGTGGGCCGGCTGGCTGCGACCCTGAATCGGATGCTGGCCGCGCTCGAGCGAGCGCGGGCCGGCGAACGGCGATTCCTCGCCGATGCCTCACACGAGCTTCGTACACCCGTGACCTCGTTGCGCGGGAACGTGGAGTATCTGCGCCGGCACGGGTACGAGGACGGCGTGGTCGCCGACCTGGCGGCCGACACCGAGCGGCTCTCCCTCCTGATCGAGGATCTCCTCGTTCTCTCCCGCGAAGACTCGGCCGGCGACGCGCCCCAGGAGGAGGTCCGGCTTGACGAGCTTGCGCGCGCGGCCGCCGCAGACGATCCGCGGCTGACGGTCGATGCTCCGGCGCAGGTCAGCGTCTGGGGCGAGCGACCTGCGCTGGAGCGAGCGCTTGCCAATCTGGTCGAGAACGCGCTCCAGTACGGTCCTCCCGAGGGGCGGGTGACCATCTCCGCGACTCTGGACGACGGCCTCGCCACACTGTCCGTGCGGGACGAGGGGCCGGGTATCGCGGATGGCGATGCGTCCCGGGCGTTCGAGCGGTTCTGGCGCGGACGTCACGACGTTCCCGGCTCGGGCCTCGGGCTCGCGATCGTCCGCGCGACCGCCGAGCGCCACGCCGGTCACGTCAGCGGGGTCGGCTCGACGTTCACGATCGAGCTGCCCGCTCTCAGAGAACTCTCAAACGGAACAGCTACACCTGAAGGGCAAACGAAGAAAGGACGAACGTGAAGCTCTTGCGCCAGCTCTCGACCAGGCGGCTGATTGCCCTCATCGCCGGGTTCGTCGCGGCTGCCGTCGCCACCGGTGTCGGCAGCATCGCGGCGCTCGGGGGGAGCACACAGGCGCCTCCGCCCAAGCCACTCGACCAGGCGCTCGAAGCGGCCGTCACGGCCCCCCGGCCGGAGGGCGTGACCGCGCGCGTCCGCTTCACGAACAACCTCTTCCCATCCGGCGCTCTCGAGGGGCTCCCCGGATCCGGGGGCTCCGCGCTCACCTCCGGTGGATCGGGCCGGCTCTGGTGGAGCCCGACCGGGGGCGGCCGGATCGAGCTCCAGTCGGAAGCCGGCGACGCGCAGATCCTCTGGGACGACAAGCAGGTGACCGTCTGGGATAGCTCCTCGAACACGGTCTACGACCTTCCTCTCCCCGCCCGGAAGCAGAACAGCCAGGAGAAGTCGCAGCCGCCGACCCTGGCGGAGATCGACGCCTTCCTGAAGCAGCTCGCGGAGCAAGCCAGCGTCTCGGATATGACGCCGTCCGAGCTTGCGGGCGAGCCCGCCTACCGCGTCTCTGTTTCGCCCGCGCACTCGGCAGGGCTCGTCGGTTCGCTCCGGCTCGCGTGGGACGCGCTGAACGGCGTTCCGCTCGAGATCGCAGTCCACGCGCAGGGTCAGTCGAGCCCCGCGCTGGCCCTGACGGTCACCGAGATCTCCTTCGGCCCTGTTTCGGCCTCCGACCTGACGGTGACGCCGCCTGCCGGCGCGAAGCGGGTCGAGCTCGGTGGCGGGGCCGGCAAGAAGGAGGGCACGGGCGGCGAGCAGAAGGTCGCCGGCCTCGCCGAGGTTCAGGCCGCCGTCCCGTTCAAGGTCGTGGCGCCGGAAGCGCTCGTCGGCCTGCCGCGGCAGGGCGTCCAGCTGATCGGCGGCGCCGACAAGGGCGTGCTCGTCCTGTACGGGCACGGCCTGGGGGCAATCGCTCTCGTCGAGCACGCCGCCACCGACCAGGGTCAGAGCGGGATCTCGAACCTGCCTGCCGTCGCGCTCCAGGGCACGACCGGGCACGAGCTCGCCACCCAGCTCGGCACGGTGCTCTTCTTCGACCAGGGCGGTGTCCGGTTCGTGCTCGCCGGCTCGATGCCGCCGGCCGCGGCGGAAGCTGCGGCGCGGAGCCTGGGGTGAGCCACGCCGAGCCGCTCGTTGCGCGGGGTCTGGTCAAGCGGTACGGGGAGCTCGTCGCTGTCGACGGCGTCGACCTGAACGTCGGGTCCGGCGACGTCTTCGGGTACCTCGGGCCGAACGGAGCCGGGAAGACGACGTCCCTGCGGATGCTCCTGGGGCTGATCCGACCGAGCGCCGGCAGCGTCGAGCTGTTCGGTCGCGACCCGCTGAAGGACGGCGCTGCCGCGCTCGACGGCGTCGCCGGCTTCGTCGAGGAGCCGCGCTTCTACCCGTACCTGAGCGGCCGGCGCAACCTGCGTTTGCTCGCCGACTACGACGAGCCGCCGACGCGCTTCCGAATCGAGGAGGTGCTCGACGTCGTCGAGCTTCGCGACCGCGGCGACGATCGGGTCGGCGGCTACTCGCACGGGATGAAGCAGCGACTGGGGATCGCGTCGGCGCTCCTGCGAGCGCCCCGGCTGCTGCTCCTGGACGAGCCGACCACCGGCCTCGACCCGGCCGGAATGCGCGACATGCGCGAGCTGATCCGTCGGCTTGCAGGCGAGGGGCTGACGGTGCTCCTCTCCAGCCATCTGCTGGGCGAGGTCGAGGAGCTCTGCAACCGTGTGGCCATCGTCCGGCGTGGCCGGGTCGTCTACGAAGGAGCGCTCGCCGACCTCAAGGAGCAGGCCGGGCGAACGTGGCGGCTACGCCCGACCGACGCGGACCGCGCGCGGGACATCGCACTGGGCTTTGGGGTGCGGGAGTTGAGCACGCAGGACGGCGAGCTGCAGTTCGGCGCGGACGAGTCCGTGGTGGCGGCGTTGACCGTGGCCCTCGGGCGGGAGGGGATCGGGATCACCGGCTTGCACGCGCACGCGGCGAGCCTCGAGGAGCTGTTCCTCGAGCTGACCGAGACCGACGACCTGGTCGAGGCTGCGGCGTGAGCGTGCTCGAGCGCGCCGACGCGCGCGCCGTTACCGCGCGAACCCCCGGGCGGGCGTCAGCCCTCCGCGGTACTGCGCGGGTGTATCGCTGGGAGCTCCTCAAGCTGCGCGCCCAGAAGCGGACCTACCTGGGTCTCGGCGCCGCCATGCTGGTTCCGATCGCGTTCGTCGTCGCACTGATTTTCAAGTCCGGGAGTCCCAACGACGTTCCGCTCGGCCGCTACATCCGCGAATCCGGGCTGGCCGTGCCGTTCGTCGTCCTCGAGTTCATGGCGATCTGGGGTCTGCCGCTGATCGCCGCGCTCGTGGCGGGCGACATCGTCGCCTCCGAGAGCCAGCACGGCACGCTGAAGACGATCCTGACGCGGTCGCGCAACCGGGGCGAGATCTTCGCGGGAAAGGTGCTCGCGGCCGCCACCTACACGGCAACGGCCGTGGTGTTGATGGCCGGCGTAGGTCTGGCCGCCGCCACTGCCGAATGGGGCTGGAAACCGCTGACCTCCCTCTCCGGGCCGAAGGTGTCGGCCGGGCACAGCTTGGTGCTGCTGGTCGCGACCCTTGGGCTCTACCTGCTGACGCTGCTCGGTATCGCGGCCTTCGGTCTCCTGATCTCGACGATCACCCGCAACAGCGCGGCCGCGGTGGTCTCGACGTTGATGTTCGCGCTGCTGATGCAGCTGATCGGGGCGCTTCCGGGCACCGAAACGATCCGGCCGTACCTGCTCAGCAACCAGTTCCTCGCCTGGCACGGACTGCTTCGAGTCCCGGTCGACTGGGCTCCGATCGACCGCGCGCTCTGGGTCAGCTCGCTCTACCTCGCCGTACCCCTCGCCGCCGCGTACCTGGTCTTCCTGCGCCGAGACGTCGCGGGCGACTAGCGCAAGCGCCGGCGCAAGCTACATAACGGCGAGCGCCATGCGGTCAACGGCCTGCTCGATCAGCGACCGCGACGTGCCCAGGTTCATACGCACGAATCCGCGGCCGAGCACGCCGAACTCGTGTCCCGAGGTGAGCGCGACGCCTCCACGGGAGAGGAACCGGGCAGCTGGATCGTCTCCCAGTTCGAGCGAACGACAGTCGAGCCAGGCCAGGTAGGTCGCCCGCCCGGGGTGGTATTCGACCCCGGGGAGACGCTCGGCCAGCAGATCGGGAAACCAGCGGCGAGTGCCGGCGAGATAGATCCTCAGCTCGTCGAGCCACGGCTCTGCATGTGTGAAGGCGGCTTCCGACGCGAGTGCACCGAGGTGTCCGACGCGATCGTGCAGATCGAGCGGCAGCGCCGCCAGAGCGTCGCGCATGCGCTGCGAACTTGCGATTGCCAGGCCGCACTTGAGGCCGGCGAGGTTCCAGGCCTTCGTGGCGGAGGTGAGCGTGATCGCCGATTCCGCGACGTCGTCGGGGAGCGTGCCGAACGGAACGTGCCGGGCGCCGTCGAAGGTCAGGGGCGCGTGGATCTCGTCGGAGAGCACGAGGCCGTCGTGGGTCTTGACGCTCTCGGCAAGCGCAAGCAGTTCGTCCCCCTGCGCGACGTAACCGGTGGGGTTGTGCGGGTTGCAGAGCAACATTGCCTTCGCTCCCTGGGCGAACGCCTCACGGATGCCGTCGAGCGGCAGCCGCCGCGGGCGATCGGGGCCGAGCAGGGGCACCTCGACGACCCGTCGCCCGGCCTCAGCGATCACCGAGAAGAACGGCGGGTAGACGGGTGTGTTGATCACCACGCCCGCCCCGGGGTTCGTGAGGAGGCGCAAGAGCTCTGCAACTCCGACCATCACGTCGGGGATCGCCAGTACCGCCCCGGGGTCGACGTCCCAGTCCCAGCGCCGCCGGGCGAAGCCCGAGAACGCCTCCCCGAGCTCCGACCCGGAAGCATGCGCGTATCCCAGATCCCCGTTTTCGATCGCCTCGACGAGCACGGCGCCGATCTCCGGCGCGAGCGGGAAGTCCAGCTCGGCAATGAACGAGGGCAGCACGTCGGGTGGGTGCTTCGCCCATTTCTCACTGCGACGGCGGCGCAACGCCTCCAGGTCGACCGAGTCGAAGGTCGGATTCGGTGTAGCTGCCACGCCTGGAGCGTAGTCGCGAGCGTCGTTCACCGCCCGCGAGGTTGCCTATTTTGGCAACACTAGAACTGCTGACCTATTCCCCGTCGGTCGAGAGCTCCTCTCCGTATGGGACTTCCGGGCGGGTCAGGGTCAGCCGTGCGGGGGTTCGGGCGCCGTCGACGTGGCCGGCGCCATCGCCATCGCCGTCGCCGTCCCCGTCGAACGCATGTCGGAGCAGGCCGACCCCGTCGTGTGGCTGTTGCGTAACGGTCGGTAGCAGCAGGAGGTGGCTCTCGACGATCGCCGAGGCGACGTCTGCGACCTTGCGGCCGTTGCGTTGAGAGTGGTCGCGCAGCAGCTCGAAAGCTTTGTCGGCATCGATCGAGTGGCGGGCCATCAGAATCCCTTTTGCCTGCTCGATGGTGGCGCGGCGCCCGAACGCACCCTGCAGGTTGTGATACTCGGTGAAGCGCTGCAGGGTGATGTCGATCGCGCTCTGCAGCTCTTCGGGCGTGCCGTCGACGATGTAGGCGAAGACCCCCCTTTTCGCCGCCTCGTGGATATATGCAGGGTCGTTGGCGTGCAGCAGGGCAATGACGGGACAGGACGCTTCGCGGACGATTTCGGTGATCAGATCGAGCGCGTGGTCGGACGAGAGCCCGAGCCCGACCATGGCCACGTCGGGTTGCTCCCTGGCCGTTGCCGATCCGACGTCCTTGACGTAGATCTCCCGCGCGATCACGTCGTGGCCGAGCCCGATCACGACCTGTGCGAGCAGCTCGAGCCGGTCTCGCTTCTCGTTGGCGATCAGGACGCGCAGATGCTGGAAATCAGTCGTCGACATGGCGCCTAGGCAGCAGAGGGCGGTTCGATGGGGCCGTCCGGCCCGTCGGCCACGGTTGGCTGCAGCCTAACTACCACCGCCGACGGAGCGGTCCTGACGAGCTCAATCCGAACACGTGAACGAGCGCCGAGGAATTGCAGGCCGGCTTGCTCGCGATCCCCGCCGGTTTGCTCGCTCGGCGCCGGGTCCCTCGCGACCGGTAGCCCGAGTTCCACGACGGTTCCATTGACCTGCACTTCATTCACCATTCTCTCCTCCGGCCAGCTGTAGATGGCATCGCCGACCAGCGATTGCGGCCAGCCACGACTTTCCAACCCGGCTCGCTGAGGGAGGACCGTACGCAGGGCCAGTTCTTACGGCCCTGCAGCGACCGCGCCACGCGAAGCTTTCGAAGCGCGGTCGGCCACGATTTTAGCACTGCCTTGGAGGTACCTGCTAGCGTTTGTCCCGCCGGGCCTCAGACCATGAGGCCGGCGGCAGCGCACGCGAAGCCGAAAGCGTCGGCTCGCAGAACTTCCGCCCTCACGAACTGGCCGGAGCAATGGCCGACCTCGATCCCGGTCGGCAGACGCTGTCGGTTCGATGGAGGTTGAGGGATGGAGATTTCGAACGGGACCCGGGATCCCGCCGCACAAGGAAGGCCACCCGTGGTCCTCGTCGTCGACGATGACCCCGCCAACCGCGCGTTCTGCGCGCTGACGCTGCAGCTGGCCGGGTATGACGTGCTCGAGGCAGAGGACGGCCAGCGGGGTCTCGAGCTGGCACGATCCGTGGAGCCGGATCTCGCCCTCCTCGATATCAGGATGCCGCGGCTCGACGGCTTCGAGCTTGCCGAGGCGCTTCGCGGGCACACCCAGACCCGCGCGATTCCGGTCGTCTTCGTCAGCGCAGAAGCCGACGCGGCGAGCTACGAGCGTGCGCTCGCCATCGGGGCCGCCGGTTACCTGCTGAAACCCTTCGACCCGCACACGCTGGAATCGCTCGTCGCCCTCGTCGCCCGCGTCCGTTCCTTCCAAGCCGCACTGAGCGCGGATAACGAGGGCGCGGGGTGGTCGGAGCAGGCAGCCG
>JBBRYK010000100.1:0-8942 GCA_038237665.1 Gaiellales bacterium
CGGGGTGTTCCTGCAGGTGGTCGACGACACCGGACCGGAGCTGGCGATCCCGGGCCGGAGGTTCGGGTTCGGCAGGCTGATCCGTGCGCAGGCCGCCGGAGACTATTCGGCGCTCAAGGAGCGCGGCCGAAGGATCGCGCGCGTGAGACTGGAGGAGATCGCATGAAGCTTGGGATAGTCGGCCTCGGCCGGATGGGCGGGAACATGGCGAAGCGCCTCGAGGCCGACGGGCACGAGATTGCGGGATACGCGCGCTCGGATTCACCCGAGCGGACGGCGTCGTCGCTAAAGGAGCTGGTTTCGCAGCTCGAGGAGCCGAGAGTCGTCTGGCTGATGATTCCCGCCGGCGACCCGACCGAGGAGGCGTTCCAGGAGCTGCTCGGGTTGCTGGCCGAGGGCGACACGATCGTCGACGGCGGCAACTCGAACTTCCGGGACTCGCAGCGCCGCGCCGCCGCGGCCAAGGAGAAGAGCATCGACTTCCTCGACGTCGGCGTCTCGGGGGGGATCTGGGGGCTGACCGAGGGCTATTGCCTGATGGCCGGCGGCGAGCAGGCAGCGATCAAGCGCGTCGAGCCGGCGTTCCTCACCCTGGCGCCCAAGGACGGGTACGCCCACGTCGGGCCCTCGGGGGCAGGCCACTTCACGAAGATGGTCCACAACGGGATCGAGTACGGGCTGATGCAGTCCTACGCGGAGGGCTTCGAGATCCTGAGGGGCTCCGAGTTCGGGCTCGATCTCACCCAGGTGGCGGGGATCTGGCGCTACGGGTCGGTCGTCCGCAGCTGGCTGCTCGAGCTGCTGTACGCGGCCTTCGAGGAGGAAGGGGCCGAGCTCGAGCACATCGCCGGGTACGTCGAGGACTCCGGCGAGGGGCGCTGGACGGTCTTCGAGGCGATCAACGAGAGCGTGCCGGCGCCCGTGATCAGCGCCTCGCTCTTCGCGCGGTTCGCGTCGCGGCAGGACGAGTCGTTCGCGGCCAAGGTCAACGCCGCGCTTCGCAAGCAGTTCGGGGGTCACGCAGTGAAGAGCGAATGAGCGCCGCCGGGCAGGAGAAGCCGCCGCAGGAGAACCCGCTGCTGGAAGGGCTCCGGCTGCGCCGCAGGCCGGACCCTTGCGCGCTCGTCATCTTCGGCGCTTCCGGGGACCTGACCCAGCGCAAGCTCGTCCCCGCGATCTACTCCCTCGCCGTCCGGCGGCTGCTGCCCGAGAACTTCGCGGTCATCGGCGTCGCCCGGTCGGAGATGTCGGACGAGGCGTTCCGGGAGAAGATGAAGGAGGCCGTCCAGAAGCACTCGCGCGACGAGTTCAAGCAGGACGTGTGGGACTCGCTCACCGAGGCGATGCACTACGTGTCGACGGAGTTCAACGATGACGCCGGGGAGGACCGGCTCGTCGCGCTCCTCAACACGCTGGACGAGGAGCGCGGGCTACAGGGCAACCGCGTCTACTACCTCGCGGTGCCGCCCTCGGCGATCGGGACGCTGGTCCAGGCGCTCGGCGAACGCCGCCGGGCGCACGGGTGGACGCGCCTGATCGTGGAGAAGCCGTTCGGTCACGACCGGGAGTCGGCCCTGCAGCTGAACGAGGAGATCACCAAGTACTTCACCGAGGACGAGATCTTCCGGATCGACCACTACCTGGGCAAGGAGACGGTCCAGAACATGCTCGCCCTTCGCTTCGCGAACGGGATCTTCGAGCCGATCTGGAACCGCCAGTTCGTCGACCACGTGCAGATCACCGTCGCCGAGTCGATCGGGATCGAGGGGCGGGCCGAGTTCTACGAGCAGGCCGGGGCGATCCGGGACATCTTCCAGAACCACATGCTCCAGCTCGTCGCGCTGACGGCGATGGAGCCGCCGATCGACTTCACGGCCGACTCGGTCCGCAACGAGAAGGTCAAGGTGCTGCGTGCGATCCACACACCCGGGCCGAAGAACGTCGCCCGCGGCCAGTACGGGCGCGGGTTCATCGAGGGCGAAGAGGTGCCCGGCTACCGGGAGGAGCCCGGGGTCGCGCCGGACTCGATCACCGAGACGTACGTCGCCGCGAAGCTCTACGTCGACAACTGGCGGTGGGCGGACACGCCGTTCTACGTGCGCGCGGGCAAGCGCTTGCCCCGGCGCGAGACGACGATCGCGATCCAGTTCAAGCGTGCGCCGCACCCGCCGTTCGAGGAGCTCGCGGCGGAAGGCGTGCGGCCGAACGTCCTCCTGGTCAACGTGCAGCCGGACGAGGGCGTGTCACTCGCGATCGGAGCCAAGGTGCCGGGCGCCGGGATGCGCCTGCGCACGGTGCACATGGACTTTCTCTACGGCGGAGCGTTTCGGACGGGGCTCCCCGAGGCGTACGAGCGGCTGCTCCTCGACACCTTCCTCGGGGACGCCACCCTGTTCACGCGCGCAGACGAGGTCGACGAGCAGTGGGCGCTGGTGGACGCGATCGTCGCCGCGTGGCAGCGCGACCGGCCCGCATTTCCGAACTACGAGGCTGGTACGTGGGGTCCGCCGAGCGCAGACGAGCTTTTGAAGCGCGACGGGCGGTCGTGGCGGAGACATTGACCCCACGAGCTCCAGCCAGTCAGCACATGGCCCGGAGCGTGATCCCAGAACGCGTAGCGTGGGGTCCGCCGAGCGCAGACGAGCTGCTCAAGCGGGACGGCCGGTCGTGGCGGCGACACTAGCCCACGAGCGCACCTGGCGCGGCGAGGACGTCAAGCTCGCCGAGGTCGAGCGCGCGCTGGCCTCGCTCAGGTGCGGCGATGCCGACGAGGGGCACGAGCCCGACCTGCGGACGAGCGTGCTCACGCACGTTGCGTGGGTTCCTCAGGAGTGGCGCGAGGCCGCTGAGTCGGTGCTCGAGGGCCTGGGCGAGCGTCATCCCTCGCGGACGATCGTCCTCTACCCCCAGCCCGAGTCGGAGCGCGACGCCATCGACGCGGAGGTCTCGGTCGAGTCGTTCGCGGTCGCCGGCCTCGAGCGGCACATCGCGACGGAGGTGGTCCGCCTCTGGCTCTGCGACGGGCGCGCGCGCGCGCCGGCGAGCATCGTCCTTCCGCTGCTGATCTCCGACCTGCCGGTGTTTCTGCGCTGGCGCGGGCAGCCCGACTTCTATGCCGGCCCGTTCGAGCAGCTCGTCGAAGTGGCCGACAGGCTGGTGATCGACTCGATCGAGTGGAAGGAGCTGCCGGCGGCGTATTCGCGGCTGGCAGAGTTCTTCGAGCGGGTGGCCGTGTCGGACATCGCGTGGGCGCGCACGGAGCGCTGGCGGGTCGCGATCGCCGCGCTGTGGCCCGAGGTCGCCGGGGTTCAGAAGGTCACGGTTCAGGGCCCGCTGGCGGAAGCGCTCCTGCTCGTCGGATGGCTGCGTTCCAGGCTCGACCGTGGGATCGCGCTCGATCACCGCGAGGGGAGTGAGCTCGAGGCAGTGGCCGTTGACGGCCGGAAGGTCGAACCTCCGAGCGAGGAACCGAAGACGCCGAGCGATCTCCTCTCGGACCAGCTGGAGATCTTCGGGCGCGATCCGGTTTACGAGCAGGCCGTAACCTACGCAACGAAATGAGGTGGATCCTCGCTCTGGTCGCGGCCACGGCGTTCGTGGCCGCTTCCGCGCCGGCTTGGTCGCCGGACGGCCGGTGGATCGTCTTCGGGCGTGGGAAGCCTCGCGCCTCGCTCTTCCTCATCCCCGCGGCGGGCGGCAAGGCGCGACTCCTCGTCTCGGCTCCGGGGATCTCGTTCGACCAGCCCGACTGGCAACGCCTGCCCTAAATCCCGTGTGACACATCAGGGGCTCGGTGCCGTACAGGCAATGTGTACGCGATGACGGGCTCGCGGCCACTGGGCGTCGGGCGCGAAGAAGCGCCGACTTTCGCCGCGGTGGCCGAACAGCACCTCGACGACGTACACGCGTACCTCCTCTACTTCACGGGAGACAGAAGCGTGGCCGAAGACCTGACAGCCGACACCTTCGAACGGGCCTGCCGCCGCTGGCGCCGGTTCGATCCGCGCCGCGGAAGCGCCAAGACCTGGCTCTGCCAGCTCGCGCGTTCCACGGCACTCGATCACTTCCGCGCCGATGCGCGACGCCGCCGGCGCGAGGGGGTCTACGCCCTGCGCGAGTCGGCGGATGCCGCCGAGGCGGCCTTCAGCGAGGGCTTCTCACCCGCGCTCGAGGAAGGGCTTCGGAGCCTCTCGGCCGGCGAGCGCGAGGTGATCGCCCTGCGCGTGATCCTCGAGTTCGACGGCGAGGCGGCCGCACGCCTGCTCGGAATCAGCCAGACCGCCTGCTCGACCCGCCTCTCGCGGGCCCTACAGAAGCTCGAAACGAAAGTGAGGGACGATGTCCTCGCCTAACGGAATCGACGAACGCTTCGACGACCTCGTCCGGGAGCTTCGCTCCGGCCGCGTTGCGGCCTCGCCCGAGCTCCGCGAGCGCGTGCACACGATCGCGGCACAGGCTCCCCCGCCACGGCCGGTCCGGGCTCCGTTCGCCGAGCGCTTCCGGATCAAGCGGGCGGTGCTCGTGCTCGCTCCGGCCTGTGCGGTCGCAGCGGTCAGCGCCGCCCTGCTGCACGGGCTGACGTCCTCTGGCTCGCAGCCCGTCGCCGCCGACCAGGCGGGGAACGGGCCAGCACTTCGAACTCGTCAGACCGGGAAGTCCTTGGGGACCCCGGCGCCGAAGGAGAAGGCCGGCTCGGTCGCGGGTGGCAGCGCCCACACGAGGGCACTGCCGACCTGGTCGACGGCCGAGTCCGCGGCCGCCCCGCCTCCCTCGGGGCGCTACCAGGACTACCGCGTGAACATGCGCGTCCGCGTCCAGGGCCTCGATGCGCTCTCGAAGTCGGTCGTGAAGGCGATGCGCGTGACGCGCTCGCTCGGCGGTTACGTCGCAAACGTCCGCTACAGCTCCCCGAGCACGCAGCACGGCGACGCCGTCCTGCTCCTCCGGATCCCGATCGCGAACGTCCAGAAGGCCGTGCTCTCCTACGCCGGGCTCGGCAGCCTGGTCGCGCAGCACTTCTCGGTCATCGACGTCCAGAAGCAATACGACGTGCAGGTCCAGCGGATCGCCGACCTGCGCGCGCTGATCGCCAGGCTCGACGCGAAGCTGGTCGCGGGCGGGCTGACCGACGTCGAGAAGGCGCGCACGCAGGAGCAGCTCGAGTACTCGCGAGCGAGCCTGACGCGGCTCACCGCCGAGAACCGGACGACGCTGAATCACGCCCGCCTTTCGACCGCGCGGCTCTCGCTGACGACGTTCCACAAGAAGCAGAAGCAGATCGTCCCGGCCATCCCGAGCCGCTTCGATCGCGCGATCGACGACGCCGGGCGCGTCCTCGCCCATGAGGCGGTCTGGTTCGTCTACGCCCTGCTGGTCGGCGGGCCGTTTGCCCTGCTGGCGCTCATGGCCCTCGCTGCCGAGCGCTCCAGGCGCCGACGGGTGGAGCGGAGGCTGCTGGCAGCCGCCGGCTAGGCGATTGATCGAAAAATCGCCGATCAATCGTCATTTTCAGCCTCAGTCGAACTGCCTCTCGGCCGGAGAATCATTCCGCGCCTGCGGCGCGGGGCCGAAGAAGCAGCGAATTTCGCCCAGCCCGCCGCAGGCGGGCTAACGGTTTTCGAGGCGTGCGGTGCTCAGCCCGTTGACGGAACAAGGTAATTGACTGCCTTATCGTCGATTACCTGATGATGCGGTACTGCGGCTTCGCGACCTTGATCAGCACCGGGTCCGACCAGGTCATCTCCTTGACCGGGCCGGGCACGAACGGGTCGAGGCCGCGGACGCGGTAGTACCAGGTGCCGGGTGCGGGGCCCTTGCCGCCCTGGTCGAGCAGGGTCGACGTGCCGAAGGTCGAGATCGATCCTGCGGTCCGCCACGGGTAGAGCGTGCGGCTCCACTGCACCTGGTAGGAGGCGGCCCCGAGGGCGGGCAGCCACGCCACGAGCGGCGTTCCATAGAAGGTCGGGCCTGACTTGACGGCGGCGACGAGCTTGCCGTCGGGCGAGAGGCCGGAGGCGTACGGCGCCTGGCTTGCGTAGGTCAAGGTCGCGTGGTCGGCGACGAGGACGGGATCGCTCAGCTTGCCGAACGACCCGACGCGGCCGACGGCACAAGCCTCCTGCGGAAGCTCGGCGTCGCGGTAGAAGAACCCGTTGCCGTCGGCGGCCGGGATCATGTTCACCGGCATGGCCGTCCAGTAGTAGCGCCCGGTCGGCCAGCCGCTGTCCCAGAGGTCGACGGGCGCGACGCTGGCCGGGCCGGTCGGCGAGATCGGGGTCGCGGACGGCGAGAAGATGGATGCGGGAGGGGTGGTGGTGGTCTCGACCGTCTCGTTCGTCGTCACCGACGCGAGGTCGGCCATGAAGGTCTTGCCTTCCAGGCCGTCGGCGAGGTAGCCGAGGCGCGCCTTGGTCAGGCTCGCGGCGTCGGACGGGAGGGCGAGGGGGCCAGTCGGGCGCGGCGAGTAGGCCGGGCTGCCGACGACGGCGCCGCGGAAGACGAGGTTGACGCAGTCTCGATCGGTGAAGACGTAGACCCGGGACAGCTCGCTCGAGACGCGTGCGAGGGACTGGTTCCCGGAGAAGAGGAACGCCGGCGTGTGCGTGTGGGCAGTGGTCGCGTCGGCACTTCCGTTCGCATCGACCGTATCGGAGACCGTCGACGAGACATTCAGCGCGCCGATCGCGAACGGTGGGTTGAACGAGGTGTAGATCGTGCTCCACGGGCCGTAGGCGACCACAGGCAGGCCGTTGGGGAGGGAGCCGTAGACGTTGCGCACGGCGCGAACGCGCCAGTGCACCACGCTCGGCCACGGTGCCGACTGGTGAAAGCTGTAGAACTCGCGCTCGTCCGCGTAGTTCGTGAGCGAGCCGATCTGCTTGCCGATGTCCGTCCACCAGACCTGGTACGCGGTCGCGCCCGGCACGGTCGACCAGTGCACGAGGCCGGGGTAGCTGGTCACCTGGAGCGGTGCCTCGGCGGCGCGCATGTTGAAGCCGTAGCTCTCGCTCCAGGCGCTCGTGGCCTTGGCGGTGACGGTGCGCACACGGGTGTAGAGGGCGTACGGCTTGCCCGTCATCCAGGGGAGTGCGAGGGGGACCGCCAGGGCGGGTGTGCCGACAACGGAGCTCGACCAGACCACGGCGCTCTCGGCGAAGGTGCTGCTCGTGGAGAGCTCGAGCTCATAGCGCTTGGCGCCGGCCACGGGCTGCCACGCAAAGGAGGGCGTGCGAGGGAAGGTGTCGGCTGCGAGCTCGTCGGCGCGCAGCATGAAGCCGTGCAGGCCGGTGGGCGCCTTGGGGACGAGGGGTTTCGGCTTGGCGCCTGCAGGCGCGACCAGGACGAGGACGAGCACGAGCACGAGCCCGACGAGGAGCGGGATGGCACGGCGAGCGAAAGTCATCACTGAGCTTGTCGGCAGCCTGAGAGGCCGAGCCGTCCCTCGATCGAGTGACGCGAGCATGGGGGAAACCCTGTTTCCCCCATGAGCCCCCGCCTTCTCATAGCCGTGGCAGAGGAGTGCTCGCTGCTGGGCCTCCCGGCCGGGCAAGCCGGCCTCCGGCCGCGACGCTGAGCGCATCGGAGGTCTGGCTAGTGCTTAGCGGGCGGTTTGCGACAGAGCCGCTTCGAGGGTCTCTCCTACTGCCAGGACCAGCGCGTCCGTCCCGGGGCGCCCGACGAGCTGAACCGAGGCGGGCAGGCCGTCCTCGGCGGCGCCGCACGGGAGCGCCAGCGCCGGCCAGCCGACCGTGTTGAACGGGAGGGTGAATCGAATCAGGGTCGTGCGCAGCTTGAGGTCGCCGATCCCCGCGGGCGGTGCCACGACCGGAAGCGTCGGCGTGACGAAGAGGTCGGCGTCGCCGAGTGTCTCCTCCACGACCGCTCGGTAGTGCTCGCGGGCGGCGAGCCCCTGCTCGTACTCCGCGTCGGTGACGGCGAGGCAGAGCTCGATCTTTCCCGCGACGTCTTCTCCGTAGAGGTCGGCGTTCTCGGCGAAGAGCTCGCTGTGCACCTCCGCGACCTCGCGCATGAACACCTTCCCGATCGCCGGCGGGAGCAGCGGAAGATCCACGCTGTGCCGATTGGGAAAGAGCCCCGCTGTGGCCTCGACCCGGCGGCGGACGAGCGGGTCTGCGTCCGCGGTCCAGGCCATCGCGATCTCGATGCTGTCGAGCCCGCGTGGGGCTTCGCGACGGTAGCCCGGGCCCAGCACTTCCAGCATCTGCGCGCAGTCGGCGACCGTCCTGGCCATCGGGCCCCCGTGGTCGAAGCTCGGAGCGAGAGGAAAACAGCCGTCGAGTGAAACCAGGCCGTAGGTCGGCTTGAGCCCGACGGTGCCACAGCACGCCGACGGGATTCGGATCGATCCCCCGGAATCGGTGCCGAGCGCGGCATCGGCGAGGCCGGCGGCGAGAGCTGCCGCCGAGCCGCCGCTGGAACCGCCGGCGATCCTGCCGGGGGCGATCGGATTCGGGACGGTCCCGAAGTGCGGGTTCTCGGAGGTCGTCCCGTAGGCGAACTCGTGCAGGTTCGTCTTCCCGACGTTGCCGTACCCGGCGGCCTCGAGCAGGCGAACCGCTTCGGCACTGGTTTCGGGCCGGTGATCGACGAAGAGAATCGAGCCGTACGTCGTGGTCAGGCCGGCCGTGTCGAAGAGGTCCTTGACCGCCAGCGGGATGCCTTCGGCGGTCTGCTCCGGGCGGGCCAGGTAAATCCGATCCACGTCCAAAAGTGCGTCTTGCGACAAACTCAAAGTGTCCCTACCCTCGATTGCGATGGCTCGTGTCTCCGCACTCGTCGCGATTATCGGCCTCTTGGCCCTCCCCGGCTCTGCCGTGGCGACAGGATCGTCGACCGTGGCGATCAGCGAGGTCTTCGGCGGCGGCGGTAACGCGGGCGCGCCGTATGCGAATGACTTCGTCGAGCTGCGAAACCTGAGCGCC
>JBBRYK010000101.1:0-8924 GCA_038237665.1 Gaiellales bacterium
AGGTCGCTCGACGTGGCAGGAGACCACTGCGTACCGTTTGTCCGGCATGTGCGGGATCTGCGGACTTCTAGCAGCGGGCGGGCCGCCCGACCCTGCACACGTTTCGCGCATGAACGAGGCGCTCGTCCACCGCGGGCCGGACGAGGGGTCGGTCGACGGCTTCGGGCGTTGCGTTCTCGGCCACCGCCGCCTGCAGGTGATCGATCTCCAGACCGGCTCCCAGCCCGTCGCGAACGAGGCCGGCACCGTCGTCTGCGTCTTCAACGGCGAGGTCTACAACTTCCCCGAGCTGCGGGCAGAGCTCGCCGCGGCCGGGCACGACATCCGCGGCACCGGCGTATCGCCGGTCATCCCGCATCTCTACGAGCAGTACGGCCTCGACTTCGTCGATCGGCTGGAGGGGATGTTCGCGCTGGCCCTCTGGGACGCCGCGCGCGAGCGCCTCGTGCTCGCCCGCGACCGGCTCGGGAAGAAGCCGCTGCTCTGGACCAGGCTCCCCGACGGCGCGCTCGCCTTCGCATCCGAGCTGAAGGCGCTCCTTCGCCTGCCGGGACTGCGCCGAGAGGTCGATCCGGAGGCGCTCGACGCCTACCTCGCCCTGCAGTACATCCCGGGCGACCGGACTGGACTGCTCGGCGTCCGGAAGCTCCCGCCCGCGCACGTGCTCGTCGCCGAGCGCGGAGCCGTGGACGTGCGCCGGTACTGGCGGCCCGAGCCGACAACGGAGGAGCGCACCGAGGAGGACTGGCTCGAGCTCGTCCGGGACACGGTCCGCGCGGCGGTCCGGAGGCGGCTGATCGCCGACGTGCCGCTCGGCGCGCTGCTCTCGGGGGGGATCGACTCGAGCGTGATCGTCGCGCTCCAGGCCGAGGCGTCCTCGCACCCGGTGCGGACGTTCACGGTCGGCTTCGGCGAGCCCCGGTACGACGAGCGGCCGTATGCCCGCGCCGTCGCCGAGCGGTACGGAACCGCCCACGAGGAGCTGTTCGTGGAGCCGAAGGCGCTCGACGTGCTCCCCCGGCTTGCCTGGGCCTTCGACGAGCCGCTCGGCGACGAGGCCGCGCTGCCTCTGTTCCTGATCTGCGAGGCCGCCCGCACGCAGGTGACGGTGGCGTTGACCGGCGACGGAGGCGACGAATCGTTCGCAGGCTACGAGCGCTACGTCGCCGTGGGGCTCGGCGGGGCCCCGGGTGTACGGCTCCTTCCGGCCCGGCTCCTGCGCCTGCTCGGCCGCCGTGACCCGCGGACGGCGGCGAACCGCCTTGCCCGTCTGGCCGAGATGGCCAAGTCGGCTCCTGCCGAGCGCTACGGCCGCCTGATGGAGTTGTTCCCGGAGCGCTGGCGGGCGGAGCTCTGGAACCCCGAATTCGTTTCGCGCCCGAGGCCGAGCTGGGAGCTGATCGGCCGGCCGCCGCGGCCCGGCATCACCGGGCTCCAGCTCCTCGACCTCGAGACCTATCTGCCCGGCGACCTCCTGCCGAAGGCGGACCTGGCCTCGATGGCGAGCTCGCTCGAGCTCCGCTCCCCGCTCCTTGACCATCACGTCGTCGAGCTCGGACTGTCGCTCCCCGACTCGCTGAAGACGCGCGGGCGCCGCGGAAAGGAAGCGCTGCGCCGGGCGTTCGCCGCCGAGGTGCCGCCCGAGGTGCTGAAGCGGTCGAAGAAGGGCTTCGGCGTACCGCTCGCGGGCTGGTTCCGCGGCGAGCTGCGCGAGCTGACGGCCGACCTGCTGCTCGACGAGCGCGCCCGCCAGCGCGGTCAGCTGCGCCCGGCGGCTGTGAAGCGCCTGCTCGACGAGCACGTCTCGGGCCGGGTCGACCACGGCCACCGCCTCTGGAGCCTCGTCATGCTCGAGCTCTGGCAGCGGCTCTACGTCGAGTCGGAGCAGCCACCTCTCACGGCTGCCCGCGCCGAGCGCGAGCTCGCCCGAGCGTGACCCGCCGTTCGGCGCTCCACCTGGTCGCGGTCGCCTGCGTCCTTCCCCGCCTGGCCGTGCTCGTCTACGAGCGCGGCGACATTTTGGCCTCGTTCACCGAGAAGTCCGACGACTTCGCGCGCACCTTCGTCGACAGCGGGACCTACGGGTTCGTCCCGGGTATCCCGTCGGCCTGGACACAGCCGCTCTACGGCTGGTTCCTGATCCCGATCTACTGGATCTTCGGGCGTTCCTGGTGGGCGGTCGGGGGCCTCCAGATCCTCGTCGCGCTCGCGACGGCAGTGCTCGTGTACGAGCTGGGGAGACGGTGGATCTCGCCGCGCGCCGGGCTGATCGCAGCGGTCGTGGCGACGCTGAATCCGTACCTCGTCTGGCACGACGTGCACGTGAACCGGGAGATCCTCGACCAGCTGCTCGCCGCCGCGATCGTCCTGCTGGCGCTGCTTGCCGCCGAGCGGCGGTCGGTCTGGCTCGCTGCCGCGCTCGGTGCCATCACTGGTCTTGCCATTTTAGGCAACAGCCGGCTGGCCCTCGTACCGCTCGTCCTGATCGGATACCTGGCGTGGAGGGTCGGCGTGAATCGCACGACGGCGTGGGCGTCTGCGGCGCTCGTCGCCGCCTGTGTGCTGGTCATCCTGCCGTGGACGACCCGCAACGACGTCCAGGTGGGCTGTTTCACGGTGACGACCGACGCGCGCGCACTCTGGAAGGCGAACAACGTGAACACGTACCGCGTCCTCGCTCGCGGCGGCTGGATCGACGACGTGCCGCCACTGCCGGGCGCGCCGCTGACGCCCGAGCAGGCGGCGGACTACTGGAAGACCCAGCACCGGAAGATCCGGGTGGACGAATGCGCGCAGATGCGGCTGTACCGGCACCTCGTCTGGGTCTACTGGCGCGACCATCCGACCGGGAAGCTGAAGCTCGCCGCGCAGGCGGCGCGCATGTTCTGGAGTTCGAAGCAGACGCGCACCGAGGGCCGCTCAGAGCAGGGCACGGCGGTCGACACGCTGCGGTCGTGGGCGGAGCCCCTGTACGCCGTGCCTCTCTATCTGCTCGGCCTCGCCGGCCTCTGGTTCACGCAGCGCCGCCTGGCGGCGCTGATCGTCGCCCTGCTCGCCTACCAGACCCTCGCCGCCATGGTCTTCGCCGGTGCGACCCGCTACCGCGCGCCGTGGGATCTGACGATCGCGCTGCTCGCCGCCGCCGGGGTCGTCGGGCTCGTCCGGCGCTTCGGCCCGGCCCGCGCTCCCTCGACCGGCTGATGCGAGTCGTCCACATCCACCGGATCGGAGGCATCGGCGGGTCGGAACGCCATCTGCTGACCCTCCTGCCCGCGCTGACGCAGCTCGGACACGAGGTCCACCTCGTCGGGCTGGACAACCCTGCCGGCGAGCCCGAGCCCTTCTACCGCGAGCTCTCCGCGCGCGGCGTGCCCGTGACCCGCCTACCAAGCCCGCGCGACCTCGACCCGGCCCTCCTGCGCGCCCTGCGCCGCGAGCTCGACGGACTTCGTCCCGACCTCGTCCACACGCACCTCGTCCACGGCGACGTCTACGGCACGCTCGGCGTACTCGGCTCCGGGGCCGCACTCGTCTCGACCAAGCACAACGACGACCGGTTCCGCACGGGGCCCTACCGGTTCGCCGAGCGGGCGCTCGCCCGCCGCGTGCAGCGAGTGATCGCGATCACGGACGCCCTATGTCGTTTCACGACCGAAGAGGTCGGGCTTCCGGCCACCAAGCTCGAGGTCGTCCACTACGGCCTCGACTCCCTCCCCGAGCCCTGGGGGCCGAATCCGGACGTGGCGCTGCCTGCCGGAGCCCGGGTCCTGCTCTGCGTCGCACGCCTCGCACCCCAGAAGGGCGTCGACGTAGCAGCCGCAGCACTCCCGCAGATCCGAGAGCGCCATCCCGACGCCGTCCTCGTCGTGCTCGGCGAGGGGCCCGAGCGCACGAGCCTGCACGCCGAGGGCCTCTACCTGGCCGGGCGCGTCGGCGATGTGACGTCCTGGCACGAGCGCGCGGAGCTGGTCGTCCATCCCGTCCGCTGGG
The DNA here is from genome assembly GCA_038237665.1 of Gaiellales bacterium. Lineage (GTDB taxonomy): Bacteria > Actinomycetota > Thermoleophilia > Gaiellales > Gaiellaceae > JBBRYK01. Next base: position 3,991 of record JBBRYK010000101.1, read on the forward strand.
AAGGCTTCGGCCTCGCGCTGCTGGAGGCGATGCTCGCGGGCAAGCCCGTGGTCGCGAGCGCCGTCAGCTCCGTGCCGGAGATCGTCGCCGACGGAGAGACGGGCCTGCTCGTTCCGCCCGACGACCCTGTCGCCCTCGCCGAGGCCGTCGTCGCCTTGCTCGACGACCCGGATCGAGGGGCAGGCTACGGCCGCGCAGGCCTCGAACGTGCGCACGCGGAGTTTTCGGTCGCACGCATGGCCGAACGGACGGACGCGGTCTACGAAGCGGCCGTGGCGTCGAAGCCGAGCGCCCGGCGGTAGAGCAGCTCGGTCCGGTCCGTACAGCGCTCCTCGAGGAAGTCGCGGAGCGCGCGCTCGCGTCCCGCCTCGCCCATGCGTGCCGCGAGCGGCAGGTCACCGGCGAGCCGGACGATGGCCTCGGCGAACGGCTCGGCCTCGCCCGGCGGGACGAGCAGCCCGGTCTCGCCGTGCTGCACGAGCTCGCCGAGCCCGCCGATCTCCGCCGCGATCACCGGCCTCGCTCGCTCCATCGCCTCGAGCGCGACCATGCCGAAGCCCTCTCCCATCGAGGGGACGACGACGATCGCCGCCCGCTCGACGGCCGCCTGGATCGGCGCGACGTGGCCCAGGAAGCGCACGCTGTCGCCCAGGCCGAGCTCGCGGACCAGCGCCTTCAGCGCAGGTTCCAGGGGCCCGCGGCCGGCGATCTCCAGCTCCAGGCCGGGAATCCGCTCGCGCGCCTGCGCGAACGCGCGCAGGAGGACGATGTGCCCCTTGATCGGGATCAGCCGTCCGACGCAGAGCAGCCGCGGGACGCTGCCTCGATACGGCGGCGCGGCGCCGTTCGGGGCGATGCCGTAATGGACGATGTCGAAGCTGTCCTCGTCGAAGCCCTCCGTGTCGGCGAGGTACCGCGCCAGACCCCGTGAGATGGCGATGTGGACATGGGCGAGGCTCGCCACGGTCCGGTCGCCGAGCGCGAAGGCCCGCCCCTCCCGGAACTCGTTGAAGCCGTGCTTCGTCGAGACCCGAACCGGCACGCGCGCGAGGGTTCCCGCGAGCTGCCCGTACGCGTCCGCGTGCACGAGATGCGTGTGCAGGATGCGCGGCCGCACCCGTGCGAGGTAGCCGACGAGCCGGAGAAAGGCGATCGGGTCGACGTCCGCCGAGACCGGAATCGCGTCGAGCGGGACGCCGCGTGCCTCGAGCGCGCGGGCGAAGTCCCAGGCGCCCGGCTCGTGCTCATGGAGCATGAGGAGGCGCACGTCCCAGCCACGCTCGCGCAGTTTCGGGAGCAGCGAGAGCAGATGCGCCTCGGACCCCGAGATGCCGGCCACCTTCTGCAGGTGCAGGATCGTCCCGTTCCTCATCGCAGCGCCACCTCGAGGATACGGTCGGCCCAGGAGCCGACGGAGTGCCCTTGCTCGACGCGCTCGCGCAGCGTCCGCCCGAGGGCGGCCCGCGCCTCGTCCGGCACGGCGGCGAGCGCGACCAGCCGTTCTGCGAGACCCTCGGGATCCTCGCGCGGAAAGCGCAGCGCCGGTTCGAGATCGTCGAGCAGCTCGTCGAAGACCGGATTGGAGACGACCACGGGGAGGCAGCTGGCACAGGCCTCGTAGACGACCTTGTCCGGGGCGCCCGCCCGCATGTTGTTGACGAGCGCATCGGCCCGGCCGAAGAGCGCCGGGATCTCGGAGCGCAGGATGGCGTGGTCGAGCCGGACACGCTTGGCCAGATCGAGCTCCTCGACCAGCCGTTCGAGCGTCTGCCTGTGCGCCCGCTCCTCCGCGGTCGTCGCGGGCCCGTGGACGACGAACCGCGCGTCCAGCCCCCGATCGAGCGCCGAGCGGAGCCCGCGCACGATCGTCTCCAGCCCCTTCGAGGGCGAGTACCGGCCGAGGGCGACCAGGCGAAAGTCCCCGTTCCTTCCCTTCTCAGCACAGGCGAACTCCGACATGTCGATCCCGTGGCCGGTCGGAACGACCTTGCTCGACTCGATCGGGAACGAGCGCCGGTCGACCGAGACGACGTCGCTGGCGAGACGCTCGGCAAGGCGTAGCGTCGGGGTCGCGTCCCAATGCGTGTACCAGAGGAGGACGCGCGCTCCGAGCGGACGGGCGAGCGGCGCCGCCAGGACGGCGTAGATCGGGCACATGTGCGCGATCACCGCGCGGGGCCGTCGGACGAGCTCGGCCGCGAGCGCGGCCTCGAAGCGCAGCCCGCGGCCGGCCTTGAAGGGGGACGAGAAGAGCCTGACCCGGCAGTTGTCCGGCAGGGTGCCGGGCACGGCGCCGTCCGCGAGGACGGTGACCTCGTCAACCCGTTCCGCGAGGGCGGCGATCTTGGAGACGGTCGCGGCGAGAACGGGATGCGCCCGATCGACCTGCTGTGTGATGAAGACGATGCGCGTCACGGACTAGAAGAAGTCGGTGTCGCCAAGGGTGAACCGCCACGCCCGCGGATCGGGGTTCAGACGGCCAGCCAGAGCCTTGCCCATGAAGTGGAGCGACCAGGGAATCGGCACGAAGCCGAGCGAGAGGTAGGCGGCACGGTGCGCCGGTGCGGGCAGTGCCAGAACGGCCACGCCGTCGGCCGCACGCAGGCAGCGTCGCAGCAGGCCGCGCACATCCCGCTGCGGGGCGGCCAGGTCCGCGACGTAGGCCATGCGCCGGCCGCGGAACGTCCGGTGCCCTACGACGGCATAGCCGCTGTCGCCCGCGAGGACCCGGTAGCCCCTCGGCGAATCGGCATAGCGCCAGCCGAGGTGCCGGTAATCGCGGATCACGTGGTTCGGCCAGGCGCGCGCGGCGTCTCGTTGGTCCTCGGGCGGCGGCAGCGCGGCCGGCGCGCTGCCCCGCCGAACGAGGAGGCGGGCCCAGACGCGAAGGTGCCCGATCTCGGTCCAGGCAAGCGGCCCGAGGAAGAGCGGCGCCGTGGGCGCAGAGGCGAAGGCGAGCACGACCGCGGCGCCCCGCTCCTGGGCCTCGCGCTCGTGCTTTCGCTCGAGGTCGACGAAGATCCCCCGCCCACGGAAGGCCGGATCGGTGGTCGCGTGGACGGAGAAGGTCGCCAGGCGCTCCTCCCCTTCCAGCACCAGGCGGAAGAGGGTGTGGCCGGCGACCCCGACCACGCGGCCCTCCGCGCGGGCGACCGAGCGGAGCGAGCCCGCCGGATTGCCGTCGAACCACCAGTCGAACTCGGCAGGCGACAGCGCCCGGCTGCCCCAGGCCTCGTCGAGCAGGCGCAGGTAGTCGGCCCGGTCGCCGGGCCGGTAGGCGTCGAGCTCGGGGCTCATTTCGTCGAGGTGCCGAGCGCGGCGTTGAAGAGCCGGCGGGCATGCGTCCCGGCGACGGTGTCCTTCAGCGCGATCAGGTCGCACGCGCCGGAGAGGACGAGCTCGAACGTCCGGCGCGGATACGGCTCGACGTTGTAGCGGTGCAGCTGCAACGGGTCGGTTCCCGGTCCGTTCGCCCCCGAGATCGAGGTGAACGCGACGTCGTAGCCGGCCTGCCTCAGGAGGCTCAGGTGGACGGGGCGGTAGTGCGCCTCCGAGCCTTTGACGTACGCGAACGCGCGCACCCGGCGTCCGAGCTTCTCCTCGAGTGAGAGCTTGGAGAGCGTGATTTCCCGCGCGGCCTCGTCCACCTCGAGGTCGGCGAGCGGCCGGTGTCCGATCCCGTGCGACTCCACGCGAATGCCCTGGCGCTCGAGCTCGTGGATCTCGTCCCAGTCGACGGTCCGGTTCAGAAGCCCGCGGGCGGCGAGCGGCTCCTCGTGCGGGAGCGGGAGCGAGTCCGAGACGTAGCCGATCGGCACGAACAGGACGGCCGGATAGCCGTAGCGGCGCAGGATCGGGGCCGCGTTCTGGAGGTTGTCGCGGTAGCCGTCGTCGAACGTGATCAGCACGGCCTTCGGAGGCAGGGGCCGGCGCTCGAGGTAGTGCGCGAGCACCGCATCCAGGTGGACGGGCCGGTAGCCGAACTCGCCCAGAAGCGCCATCTGCTCGTCGAAGACGGCCGTCGGGACCGTGGTCGGATTGGCGGGGAGATCATTGATCTTGTGGTACATGAGGACACGCAGCGTCCGGTCGCCCTCGCCGTCGAGCGCGCCGATGCCGGCCGCGGTTTCGCCGAGCGCCCGGTAGACACCGTTCTTGAGCACCTGTTTGAAGCGGGCCGCGTCCACCTGGATCAGTTTAGGGCCGCCTCCACGACCTCTCGGACCTGCGCGGCGTACTCCTCGGGCGTCGAGCGCCAGTCCTCGAAGCGGCGCGCGGCGGCCCCGCCGAGCTGCTCGGCGAGCGCGCGGTCGGCGAGAACGCGCTCGAGCGCAGCCGCGAGCCCGTCGACGTCGCCCGGCTCGACCAGCAGTCCTTCCTCTCCCTGGCGGACCAGGTCGAGGATCCCGCCCGCGCGCCCGCCGACGACACCACGGCCGCGGGCGAAGCTCTCGATCACGACCCGGCCGAGCCCCTCGTTGCGCGACGGGAGGACGAGCGTCCAGGAGTTGTCCATGGCCGCCGCGACCTCTTCCGGGCTCAGTTGCTCGACGTGCTCGACCCCCAGGCCTTCGATCACCCGCCCGCGCGACCCCCGGCCGACGATGACGAGGCGAGCACCCGGAACCGCTGCGGCGACCCGAGGCCAGGCCGCGGCCAGCGTGTCGATGCCCTTGTAGCGCTCGAGCACCCCGACGAAGAGCGCGGTCGGCCGCTCCGGCAGCGGCACCGGCGGCGCGGTGAACGCCGACAGGTCGCTGAACGTCGGGAACGAGGCTTCGGGCGGGCGGCCCCGGATCTCCTCGACCAGCCCCGCCGTGTAGGGAGACAGCGCCCGGACCGCATCGGCCCGGCGCACGGCGAGCGAGTCGACGACGTCGGCCAGCGGTGCGAGGAGCCGGCGGGCCGGCGAGCCGTAGAGCCGGGTGCCGATC
>JBBRYK010000102.1:0-8876 GCA_038237665.1 Gaiellales bacterium
GCTCGAGCGGCTTCTTGAAGTGGCGCTTTGGCTCGATGTAGCGCGAGCGCCCGGCGCCCCAGCCGAACGAGATGTCCTGGAGCGGGCACTCGCCGCCCTTGTCGCACACCGGGCAGTCGAGCGGGTGGTTGACCAGCAGGAACTCGACGATCGCGTTCTGCGCCTGCTTGACCTTGTCTGAGGTGGTGACCACCACCATGCCGTCCTTCACCGGCGTGGAGCAGGACGTCTGGAGCTTGGGCATGCCCTCGATCTCCACGAGGCACATGCGGCAGGCGCCCACCGCCTGGCCGAGCTTGCGCTCGTAACAGAAGTAGGGGATCTCCACGTCGCCGTTCTTCGCGGCGTCCACGAGCATCGTACCCTCGTCGGCCTGCACCTCGCGGCCGTCGATCTCGAACGTCACGCGCTGCTTCTCTGGGCGTGCCATCAGGCTGGGCCGGCCTCAGCCACGCTGGCCAGCTCGGCGCCGGCACGGACGGCGATCTCTTCGCGGTCGCGCGCGGCTCGCGCCTGCTCGATGTGCTGCTCGAACTCGTCGCGGAAGTGCTCGATCATCGAGCCCACGGGCATCGCCATCGAGTCGCCCAGCACGCACAGGCAGTTGCCGATGATGTTCTGTTGGACCTGGGCCATGATCTCGAGGTCCATTGGCGTGGCGTCGCCGTTGTCGATCCGCTCGAGCGACTTGACCGTCCAGTTGGTGCCCTCGCGGCACGGCACGCACTTGCCGCACGACTCGTGGCGGTAGAACTCCGCCAGGCGCAGCGCCAGGGGCACGAGCGGCTGCGAGTCGTCCACCACGATGATCGCGCCGGAGCCGAGCATCGAGCCGGCCTCGGCCATCGCCTCGAACGTGTAGGGAAGGTCCAGGTGCTCCTCGAGCAGGACCGGCGCCGAGGACCCGCCGGGGAACCAGCACTTGATCTTGTGCCCCTCCGGCGGGCCGCCGGCGAGGCCGTAGATGATCTCGCGCGCGGGGATGCCCAGTTCGATCTCGTAGTTGCCGGGCCGCTGCACGTTGCCCGACACAGACACGACCTTGGTGCCGGTGGAGTTGCCCTCGCCCATTGCGGCGAACCAGTCGGCCCCGTTCTCGATGATCGCCGGCGCGTTGCACAGCGTCTCGACGTTGTTGATCAGCGTCGGACCCTTATAGAGGCCCTGGAGCGCGGGGAACGGCGGCTTCAGGCGCGGGTTGCCGCGCTTGCCCTCGAGCGAGTCGAGCAGCGCGGTCTCCTCGCCGCAGATGTAGGCGCCGGCGCCGCGGTGGACGACCATGTCGAGCGTGTGCTCGGAGCCCAGGATGCGCTCGCCGATGTAGCCCTCCCCGCGCGCCTCCGCGAGGGCGGCCTCGAGGATGTCGGCCTGGTGCTGGTACTCGCCGCGGATGTAGATGAAGGAGCGGTTGATGCCCGCCGCCCACGCCGCGATGATCATGCCCTCGATCAGCAGGTGCGGGTTCTTCTGCATCAGCTCGCGGTCCTTGAAGGTCCCGGGCTCGGACTCGTCCGCGTTGACGCACAGGTACACGGGCTTGTCCGAGTCCTTCGGGATGAAGCTGGCCTTTCGGCCCATCGCGAAGAAGGCGCCGCCGCGGCCGCGCAGGCTGGACGCGTTCAGCTCGTCGATGATCGCCTGCGGCTCGAGCTGCCGGGCACGCTCGAGCTGCGCGTAGCCGCCGACCGCTCGGAACTGCTCCAGCTTGGTCAGGTCGTGGTCGTCTGCGCTGGCGAGCACGATCGGCTGGAGCTCAGGCATGCGGCTCGGCCCCTCGCAGCTCGCCGATGATCCCGGTGACGTCTTCGGCGCGAACGTTCTGCCGGTAGCGGTTGTCCACCGCGACGATCGTCGGCCAGCCGCAGCCGCCGAGACACTCAACGGCCCGGAGCGTGATCGCGCCGTCCTCGGTCGTCTCGCCCGCCCGGACCCCGAGCTCCTGCTCGAAGGCTTCGAGCACCCCCTGCGCCCCTTCGAGGCCGCAGCAGATGTTCGTGCACACCTCGACCAGTTGCCGGCCGACCGGCTGCAGGTGGTACATGTCGTAGAAGGAGGCGACGGCCTCGCAGTAGGCGGGGGTCAGGCCGAGCGCATCGCCCACCTGCTCGAACGCGTCGGGCGGCAGCCAGCCGGCGTGCTGCTCCTGGGCGAGCCGGATGGCCGGCATGATCGCCGAGCGCGTGTCCGGATACTGCGCCGCGATCTTCCGAACGGCTTCGGCGAACTCGCTCAACGGTCGACCTCGCCCATCACGGTGTCGAGCGAGCCGACGATCGCGATCATGTCCGCGATCAGCGCCTCTCGCATGCACGTGGCCGTGGCCTCGAGCGCGACGAACGACGGCGCCCGGAACTTGACGCGCCAGGGCTTGGGGCCACCGTCCGAGACGACGTAGCAGCCGAGCTCCCCGCGGGGCGACTCGACCGTGACGTACACCTCGCCCTCGGGCACGCGATAGCCCTCGGTGACGATCTTGAAGTGGTGGATCAGCGACTCCATCGAGGTGTGGAGCTCCTCGCGCGGCGGGAGGACGACCTTGCGGTCGTCGGCGATCCAGGGCTCGCCCTCCATCCGCTCGAGGCGGCGGAGGCACTGGTCGACGATGCGCGTCGACTCGCGCATCTCGTCCATGTGGACCTTGTAGCGATCCCAGACGTCGCCGTTCGGGTAGACGGGGACGTTGAAGTCGACCCGGTCGTAGAAGAGGTAGGGCTGGTCGCGCCGCAGGTCCCAGTCCACCCCTGAGCCCCGTAGGACCGGGCCGGACTGGCCGAGGGCGATCGCGTCCTCGGCGCTCAGGAGCCCGATGCCCTTCGTGCGCTCGAGCCAGATCACGTTCCGGTCGACGAGCGCCTCGTACTGGTCGACCGCCTTCGGCATCTGCTCGACGAACCTCCGGCAGTCGGGATAGAACCCGGGCGGAATGTCCTCGGCAAGGCCGCCCGCCTGGAAGTAGCGCGTGTGCATGCGCGTCCCGCCGACCATCTCGAAGAGGTCGAGGATCTGGTCGCGCTCGCGGAAGCAGTACCAGAACATCGAGATCGCTCCGAGCTCGAGCGCAGCCGTCCCGAGCCAGACGAGATGCGAGTGAATGCGGTTGAGCTCGCAGAGGAGCATGCGCATCCACGTCGCCTTCGGCGGGGTCTCGAGGCCGAGGAGCTTCTCGATCGCGAGTACGAAGACGAGCTCGTTGTACTGGAAGGAGAGGTAGTCGATCCGCTCCGGGTAGGTGATCGCCTTCCACCACGTCTTTTGCTCCATGTTCTTCTCGAAGCCGGTGTGGAGGTAGCCGACGACGGCGTGCAGGCCGACGACGTGCTCGCCGTCGAGGTCGACGACCAGGCGGAGCACGCCGTGGGTCGACGGATGGTTCGGCCCGAAGTTGACGGTCAGGATGTCGTCGGACTCGAGTAGCTCGGCCGGCACCTGCAGCACGGTCGGGACCGGGCTGGGAATCCGGGTTCCCTCGTAGATCAGGGGCTTCTCGGGAGCGATCGCCACTAGCGCTCGCTCGAGAAGCGGACCGGCTCGCCGCCGATCGGATAGTCCTTGCGCAGCGGATGCCCTTCCCAGTCGTCCTCCAGCAGGATGCGGACGAGGTTGGGGTGGCCGTCGAAGCGGATCCCCATCAGGTCCCACGCCTCGCGCTCGTGCCAGTCCGCGGTCGGCCAGACGGGGACGAGGCTCGGCACCGGCTCTCCGTCGTCGACCCAGATCTGGAGCCGGATGCACGACGCACCCTCGCGAAGCGCGAGCAGGTGGTAGCTGACCGAGAAGCGCTTGGGCTTCGGCTCCGGCGTCCTCTGCAGGCCCTGCGAGCCCGGGGTGTGGAGGTCGCGCCCCCGGGCGGTCGCGATGTAGCCCGCGACTCCGCGTTCACCCCAGCCGAGGTAGTCGGTCGGGGTCACGTCGGAGAGAAAGTTGAAACCGAGCTCATCACGGAGGTACCGGGCCGCCTCGACGAGCCGGCCCGGCTCGACGACGACCGTCGTCTCGCCGTGAGCCTCCCTGGTCTCGACGTGGCCGGGAACGTCGCTCCACCTCAACCTGCGACCCCGCGGATCTCGTACGCCGGCGGGACGCCCGCCTGCACCTTCTCGTGGAGGCGGATGATCCCCTCCATCAGCGCCTCCGGGCGAGGCGGGCAGCCGGGCACGTGCACGTCGACGGCGACGATCTTGTCCACGCCCTGAAGGACGGCGTAGTTGTTGAACATGCCGCCGGAGCTCGCGCACGCTCCCATCGCGATCACCCATTTCGGCTCGAGCATCTGGTCGTAGATCTGGCGGAGCGGCGACGCCATCTTGTGGGAGACGCGGCCCGACACGATCAGCAGGTCAGCCTGGCGCGGCGAGGAGCGGAACGCCTCCATCCCGAAGCGGGCGATGTCGTAGCGCGCGGAGACGATCGCCATCATCTCGATCGCGCAGCAGGCGAGGCCGAAGGTGTCCGGCCACATCGACTTGGTCTGCGCCCAGGCGATCGCCTTCGCGAGCGTCGTCAGGCCCAGGCTGTCCTCGAGCTTCGCGACCTCGGTCTCGAAGACAGACGGGTCCTTCGTCGGCCAGAGCAATCGCTCGCTCTGCAGCCCGTAGTCGCGGAGCCTCTTGGTCGGCTTCACCGCCAATCCAATGCCCCCTTTCGCCAGATGTAGACGTAGGCGAGCGCGAGGATGGCGATGAAGAACAGGAACTCGACGAAGCCGAACCAGGCGAGCTGGTGGAGGATGACGGCGAGCGGATACAGGAACACGATCTCGATGTCGAAGACGATGAAGAGCATGGCCGTGAGGTAGAAGCTGACCGTGAAGCGCTGGGTCGGCGGCGGCCCGGTGGAGACGCCGGATTCGAACGGGATCCCGCGCGCTCGCGTTCGGCGCGACGGGCGGGTCGCGAAGGCGAACGACATGACCACCATCGAGGCCGGGATCGCGAGCGCGACGAAGCCGTAGATCAGGAACGGCAGCCACCTGTCGAGCACCCGCACCTCCCTCCGCGAGACGGCGGGAACCTAGCAAACTCGAGAGCATCACGAGGTGAGGTCGAAATGGCTCAACGATCGGTGCAGCAGGTGTCACAAAGTCGGGCGTTGGAGCCCGTGGATCACGTTGCTACACTGACCTCATGGCCACGCTGGAACAGCCCGCGACGCTCGTCTCTCTGACCGAGACGGCCGCAGCCAAGATCAAGGAGCTGATGGCGGACGAGCCCGCCACGGACGTGGCGGTTTTGCGCGTCGCGGTTCAGGGCGGAGGATGCTCCGGCTTCCAGTACGCGCTGGGGTTCGATCGTGGTCCGCAGGAGGGCGATCACGAGCTGTCGCTGCACGGCGTTCGCGTCGTCGTCGACCCGTTCAGCGCCCCCTATCTCCAGGGCGCTCAGATCGACTTCCTGAACGGCCTCCAGGAGTCGGGCTTCAAGATCGAAAACCCGAACGCCGCTTCGGCGTGCGGCTGCGGCCACTCGTTCCAGGTCGAGGAGGGCGAAGAGCTCCCCGAGGGAACGCAGGCCGGCGGTTGTGGCTCCGGCTGTAGCGCGTAGGGGTCGGTTCGGCCGCCTTCGGCGGCATTGTTTCTAGGGGGCTCTCGCCCCCCGGTCCCCCCGTCTACCCGTGGACCGTAGGTATCGCGGAGCACGCTCCGCTCGAATGGGGGGACTCCCGTCCCATTGGCCCCCCTGGCTGGTATGGCTCCGCAGCGACATGAAACCTCGGAGAGCCGTCGCGCTGCCTTGCCGTTCCTTCGAAAGCGCTCCTCAGTACTCCCGCCCGCTTCCGGCAGACGGACATGGTGGGCTGGCTGGTCCAGCTCGGAGCCGTTTCACCTCCCGGCTAGCCTGGGCCTATGAACACCGACGAGCGTCCGCTCCGCGTCGCCGTGGTCGGATCCGGCCCGGCCGGCTTCTACGCCGCCGGCGCCCTCCTCGCGTCGGAGCAGCCCGCCCAGGTGGACATGATCGAACGGCTGCCCACGCCGTGGGGGCTCGTTCGCCTCGGGGTGGCGCCGGACCACGAGAACATCAAGGCCGTCTCCCGCGCGTTCGAGCGGATCGCGACCCGCCCCGGCTTTCGGTTCTTCGGCAACGTCGAGGTCGGCCGCGACATCACCCCCGCCGAGCTGGACCGCCTCTACGACGCAATCGTCTACACGTTCGGTGCGCAGACCGACCGGCGCCTCGGCATCCCCGGCGAGGATCTGCCCGGCTCCTGGGCGGCTACCGAGTTCGTTGCCTGGTACAACGGCCATCCGGACTACCAGGACCTGGCCTTCGATCTCTCGCACGAGCGTGCGGTAGTTGTCGGAAATGGCAACGTAGCGATCGACTGCGCGCGGATGTTGTCACTGACCCGCGAGGAGCTGGCGCCGACCGATACGACCGACGCGGCCGTCGAGGCGATCGTCGGCTCGGGCATCCGCGAGATCGTCATGCTCGGGCGCCGCGGGCCGGCGCAGGCGGCTTTCACGCCGCCCGAGCTCCAGGAGCTCGGCGAGCTCGCCGGGGCCGACGTGCTCGTGGATCCGGCCGACCTCCAGCTCGACCCGGCGAGCGAGGCCGCGCTCGAGGAAGATCGAGCGCGCGCCCGCCGAAACGTCGAGATTCTCCGCGAGTTCGCGGCCAAAGAGCCGGCCGGGAAGCCGAGGGCGCTCAGGCTCCGCTTTCTGGTCTCGCCGGTGGCGATCCTCGGCGACGAGCGGGTCGAGGGCGTCGAGATCGTGCACAACGAGCTCGTCCTGGACGATCGTGGCCGGATCGTCGCCGTCCCGACCGACCGTCGAGAGGTCATTCCCTGCGGTCTCGTGCTGCGGAGCGTCGGCTACCGCGGTGTGGGGCTGGACGGTTTGCCGTTCGACGAGGCGACCCGGGTGATCACGAACGAATGCGGCCGCGTGGTCGATGCCACCGGGCAGCCGGTCGCCGGCCTGTACTGCGCCGGCTGGATCAAGCGCGGGCCTACGGGCGTGATCGGGACGAACAAGAAGGATGCGACCGAGACGGTCGAGCTACTGCTCGAGGATGCCGAGGCGGGGCGGATCGGGCGCTCCGAGGTCGAGGGAACGCTCGAGGCGTTGCTCGAGGAGCGCGGCGTCGATCACGTCACCCACGGGGGGTGGGAGGCGATCGACGCGGGAGAGCGCGAACGTGGAGCTCCTCTCGGCAGACCCCGCGTCAAGTTCCTCACCAGGGACGAGCTGCTCGAGGCGGCGCGGGCCGCCGCGGTGGCCGCCGACAAATGAAGTTCCTGTAAATCCCGCGTTTTCACGGGGCCAACGGAACTCTCGCGCTGCTATAACGGCCGCGCGATGAAGCGGGGTCTTCTGGTCGCGGCCGTTATAGTCGCCTTCCTCGGCACTGCCCAGCCGGGCCGTGCGCAGACGTGCGGACTCCCTGATAACCAGCCGCTCTGGATCGAGTTCTCGGACGGGTCGGTGCAGTTCCGAGATGCCGTCTTCGGCCACACCGGGGTGATCGCGGCGACGCGTGGCACGGCGGTCGCACAGTCGCTGCGCAAGCGCGGGGCGCAGACGACGTACTGGGAGATGAACCTGGAGAAGTTCGTCGGTACGCCTCAGGCCCCGGTCGACCCGGCGAACGTCCCCGCGGCCGCCGATCGGCTTTTCGACCAGGCCGTTGCCTCATCGGGCTGCTCGACGCCCTGGATCGCGCTGAACGAGATGCGCGAGCCCACGGCCCCCGTGCCCTGGAACGCTCAGACGCTGCAGTACCGCAACGCTCTCCTCGCCTTCCTGCAGCGGCTCGGTGCGCGCGGTGCGCGGCCGTTTCTCCTCGTGCCCTCGAATCCGAGAGGGCAGCTCGACGCGCCGGGCTGGTGGCGGGACGTCGCGCAGGTGGCCGACATCGTTCGTGAGGTGTATTTCCCCGCCCCCGAGATCGTCGCCCAGGGACCGCTGCTCGGGAGCCGGGCTCTGCGGGTGAAGATCCGGGCGTCGGCGCAGGTGCTCCTCGCGATGGGTGTTCCCGCGACCCGGGTCGGAATCATGGTCGGCTTCCAGTCGATCGGGATCTACGGGCGCGTCCGCTTGCAGCCGCTGTCGGCCTGGCTCGAGTTCGTCAAGCTGAACGCGCTCGCTGCGCGGCAGGTCGCCGCCGAGACGGGCATCGGCACGATCTGGTCGTGGGGCTGGGGGACGTTCAGCCCGGCCAGTGCCGACGCGGACAAGCCGACGGCGGCCTGTGTCTATCTCTGGGCTCGCGACCGATCGCTCTGCAACGCCGCGGCCGTCGTGCCTGCCGATTTCAACCAATCGCTGACGGAGGGGCAGATCGCGCTCCCTTCGTCCACGCAGTGCTCGGTCGGAACGAAGGCGATCTCGAAGGCCTCGCTGGAGGCGTACACCGCGATCGCAGGCTCGCGCCAGACCGCGTACGCGGCGCTCTTCACGCGGCTCGTGCAGCGCGACGCCGTACCGGCGATCCCGGCGGCCGACGTCGCCGCCGCCGAGCGCCGCGTGATCAACGCCCGCTTCCGCGGGAGCCTGAAGGCCTACCTGGCGAGGCTCCAGGCTTCGAACGTCACGCGCGCGCGGGCGCGCGAGGTGCTGGCTGACGAGCTGCGCCGGGCGCGCCTCAAAGAGCAGCTCGGCGGTGCGCCGATCACGCCCTGGACGCTCGATCAGCAGACGAAGGCGCTGACGACCGCGACGTGCGCAGCAGACGAGTTGCCGCCGGTCAAGGACGTTCGTTTCGCGACGTACCTGCCCTTCCTCGCGCGACCCTGACTTAGTGGTCGTGCTCATAAGTTTCGTCACGATCGCTTGAAGGGTCCTCACCGTCGGTGTCGAAGACGGCGGTATGGCGAAGACTCCATATCGGATCGAGTTGAGCGAGAGCGAAGCTGGGGAGCTGCGGCGGCGGGCA
>JBBRYK010000103.1:0-8423 GCA_038237665.1 Gaiellales bacterium
GCGAGCTCGAGCGCGTCGGGTTCTACGCCTGCACGCGCGACCTCGAGGACGAGCTGACGCGGGCGGTGGGGCCGGAGGGAATGGAGCGCGTGCTCGCGGATCAAGACGAGTTGCGCGCGTTCCGGACCTACCAGAAACAGCCCGCGCACCGCGCCCGGACGCTCGAGGAACAGCTGCACGGCTTCATGTGGAACCGCAAGCAGAAGTACGCCGTGCTCCTGGTGGAGGCTCTCGACCTCGAGCGCGTCCCGCGGCCGCTCGACCTCGTCTTGGCGCACATCTAGATCAGCGCGCGTGTGGGAGGCACGCGTAGGAACAGGCTGAACCTCACCCTCGCGTTCCACAAGCAGATCATCGAGCTCTAGCGGCACCGCGGCTCAGGCGTCATTCCGGAACACTCTCCCACCCCGAACGCCCTTCACCTCGACGCGGGGAGTTCCACCGAGGGCCGATGAGTTCAAGCCCTCTCTGGCGTCTCGGCGTGCGTGCCAGGCCTTGCGCAAGTGTGTGAGCGCGACTCTTCTCGTCTGCCTCGTAGGCTCGGCGACCGCCGGGGCGACCGACGTGCCTACGATCGTCTCCAGCAACCTCGTTCGTAACGGGGGCGCTGAGTCGGCGGAGCCGCTCGCGACGCCAGCGGTTCGGTCGCGCCGGCGGGTTGGAAGACGTCGGAGAGATTCACTGCGGTCGCCTACTCCGCGGGTGGGGGCTTTCCCCGACGCCGCCGCAGCAAGGGCAATTGCCGGCGGTAAGCACTTTTTCGCCGGTGGCCCGGCAACCAACAGCCTTGGTTCGTCGGCGAGTCAGGTCGACGTCGTCCCCGCCGCGTTCCGGAGGGCAGGAATGAAGGTGACGGCAGCATTGTCCGCCGCCCTCGGCGGCTACGGCTCGCAGGCCGATAGCGCATCGGTTACGGCCACCTTCCTCAGTTCGACGGGCACGAGCTCGGCGCCCTTCGCGTCGGGCCGGTGTCGCGTGGCCGCCGCGGGAATGTCACAAAGCTGGTGCCCGTCGCGACGAGGATCGGGTTGCCTGCCGGAACGACTTCGATCGAGGTCGTGATCACGGTGAACGCGGTGCGGGGCGGCTACAAGGACGGCTACGCCGACAACGTCGACCTGCGCCTCTCGGCCTAGCAGCTCGTCGGGGTTCGGCTGCGACGATCACGCCGGTGCCGATCTCGCTGCCGTTTGCCCCCAGGCCGATGGCGATGAAGGACTCGCCGAGCGCGATGATCACGATCAGCTCCTGACGCTCGGCGAAGTGCGCGGCGTGGACGCGCCAGCCCCGCACGCCGGCGAAGAGCGGCCCACGTAGCCGACGGCGATCGCGGCCACCCAGAGCAGAGGCCGGAGCTCGCTTTGCACGACCCCCGCAGCGACGATCAGAACCGCACCGACGCATGGGGCTCGCTCGCGGCCGGACGCTAGCGCGAACTCCACGACCGCGCCGGTCGACGTCAAACGGGTGGATGGCCGAGGCCCTCTATGATCTATCGTGCCAACCCGGCGGCGCCGATCGACCGAGGAGCGGAGATGCGCGCAGCGTTCATGTCCATCGAAAAGGGCTTTGTGACCTATTCGGAGGGTATGACGCGTGTCGCGGAAAACGCTGAACTTGGGGATCCTGGCGCATGTAGACGCCGGTAAGACAACACTCACCGAGCGGCTGCTCTATGCAGCCGGTGTCATCGACGCGATCGGCAGCGTCGACGACGGCACGACACAGACCGACTCGTTGGCGCTCGAGCGGCAGCGCGGGATTACGATCAAGTCCGCCGTCGTGTCGTTCGCGATCGATGACGTCACGGTCAACCTGATCGACACGCCCGGCCACCCGGACTTCATCGCCGAGGTGGAGCGGGTGCTGAGCGTCCTTGACGGCGCTGTGCTGGTCATCTCGGCCGTCGAGGGCGTGCAGCCGCAGACGCGCCTTTTGCTGTGAGCGCTCGAGCGGCTGAGCGTTCCGACGCTCATCTTCGTGAACAAGATCGACCGTCGCGGCGCCGCCTACGACTGGGTCCTCCAGGGGATCTCCGAGCACTTGACGCCGGCAATCGTCGCGATGGGATCTGTGCGTGACCTCGGCACGCGCGCCGCCGGCTTCACGCCCGGGGACGCAGCCGAACCCGACTTTGCGGTGACGCTCGCCGCTGCGCTCGCGGAGCGCGACGATGCAATCCTGGCCGCGTACGTGGACGACGAGGCGGGCGTTCCGTACTGCCGGCTCCGCGAGGAGCTCGCGGCGCAGACGGGGAAAGGGCTGCTGCATCCGGTCTTCTTCGGCTCGGCGCTGACCGGAGCCGGCGTTGAATCGCTCATGGCCGGGGTCCCCGAGCTGCTGCCCGCGGCCGCCGGCGATGCCGACGCCCCGGTCTCGGGCACCGTCTTCAAGGTCGAACGCGGTCCCGCCGGGGAGAAGATTGCCTTCCTGCGCATGTTCTCGGGCACCGTACGGACACGCGACCGGCTGCTCGGCCAGGACGCCGAGCGGAAGGTGACCGCGATCAGCGTCTTCGACGGCGGGGCGACCGTTCGCCGTGCGTCGGTGTCCGCGGGAGAGATCGCGAAGGTCTGGGGCCTCGCCGAGATCCAGATCGGCGACGCGGTCGGCAGCCCGCGACGGGGCGCGGAGCAACATCATTTCGCCCCACCGACACTGGAGACGGTCCTCGTTCCCCACCGTCCCGAGGACAAAGGGCGGCTCCGCGCCGCGCTCGCGCAGCTCGCCGAGCAGGACCCGCTGATCGACGTCCGACAGGACGACGTCCGCCAGGAGCTCTCGGTGTCGCTCTACGGCGAGGTGCAGAAGGAGGTCATCCAGGCGACGCTGGCGAGCGACTACGGCCTCGACGTCGGCTTCCGCGAGACGACGACGATCTGCATCGAACGGCCCGCCGGCACCGGCGCGGCGGTCGAGCGTCTGCGCGAGGAGCCGAACCCGTTCCTGGCCACAGTCGGGCTACGCATCGAGCCGGCCGCTGTCGGCTCCGGCCTGGAGTTCCGGCTCGAGGTGGAGCTGGGCTCGATGCCGATCGCCTTCTTCCGCGCAGTCGAGGCGACCGTACGGGAGACGCTGCAGCAAGGCCTCTACGGCTGGCAGGTCACCGACTGCACAGTCACGATGACGCACTCCGGCTACCTGGGGAAGCACGGTCTTGGCCACCAGCGCTTCAACAAGAGCCTGTCAAGCACGGGCGAGGACTACCGCAACCTGACGCCACTCGTCCTGATGAGCGCGCTGCAAGAGGCGAGAACTGTCGTCTGCGAGCCGATCCACCGTTTCAGGCTGGACGCGCCGGCCGACACGCTCGGACCGGTGCTGGCGGCACTGACGCGGCTGCAGGCCGTCCCACAGACGCCGGCGACTCGGGGCTCGTCGTATGTGCTCGGGGGCGACATCGCCGCGGCTCGCGTCCACGAGCTGCGGCTGGAGCTGCCGGCGCTGACGCGCGGCGAAGGGGTCCTCGAGTCCGCCTTCGACCGCTACCAACCCGTTACCGGCGTGGTCCCGACCCGGCCACGCACAGACCGCGATCCTCTCAACCGCGAGGAATACCTGCTGCGCGTCGCGGGGCGCGCCATCCGACCCACCGGCGAGCCGCGGTAGACGAGCGAGTGACGCCGGGGGTTGTCCGCAACGGCCGGTGTTCGCGCTGCTCGACGACCGGCACACTGCCTGGATGAACGCCGAGGCCCGCGATGGCGGCGCATCGGTGGTGCGAGAAGCCCTCGCCGCGGAGTTCGGCTTCGACTCGTTCCGCCCTGGCCAGCAGCAGGTCGTCGAGACGCTGCTCGCCGGGCGATCCGCGCTCGCCGTCTTCCCGACCGGGGGCGGCAAGAGCCTCTGCTACCAGCTTCCGGCCTTGCTGCTCGACGGGGTCACGGTCGTCGTGTCGCCGCTAATCGCGCTGATGAAGGACCAGATCGACTTCCTCACCGCTCGGGGTGTCGATGCCGCCCGGCTCGACTCCAGCCTCGGCCTGGCCGAGGCTCGCGACGTCTCCGAGCGGCTCCGCGCCGGCAGCTTGAAACTCCTCTACGTCGCTCCGGAACGGTTCAACAACGAGCGGTTCCTGGCCCAGCTCGAGGAAACGACGATCTCGCTCTTCGCGGTCGACGAGGCTCATTGCATCTCGGAATGGGGTCACAACTTCCGGCCCGACTATTTGAAGCTCGCGGTGCGCGCCCGGGAGCTCGGCGCCGAGCGCGTGCTCGCACTGACCGCGACCGCCACGCCCGCGGTCGTCGCGGACATCTGCGAGGGATTCGGGATCAAGGAGGGCGACGCGGTCGTCACCGGGTTCTACCGGCCGAACCTGACTCTTCTGACCACCCCCGTTCGCGCCGAGGCGCGAGGACGGCTCCTGATCGAGAGGCTCCGCGAACGCCCGCCCGGCCCGGCGATCGTCTACGTGACGCTGCAGCGCACGGCCATGCACGTCGCGGCGCTGCTGGCGGAAGCAGGGCTCCCTGCCCGCGCCTACCACGCCGGCATGGCCGCCGAGGACCGCGTCGCGGTGCAGGAGTGGTGGACGGGGTCCGACCGCAACGTCGTCGTGGCCACGATCGCCTTCGGCATGGGCATCGACAAGGCCGACGTGCGCTACGTCTACCACTTCAATCTCCCGAAGGGGCTCGAGTCGTACTCGCAGGATATCGGCCGCGCCGGGCGGGACGGGGCTGCCAGCATCTGCGAGCTCTTCGCCTGCCCGGACGACATCCCGACGCTCGAGAACTTCACCTTCGGCGACACGCCGACTCGCGTCGCCGTGGCGGGCCTCATCGAGGAGGTCTTCGTCAACCAGCCGGGCCTGCAGTTCGACGTCTCCGAGTACGACCTGTCCGCCCGCTACGACGTGCGGCCGCTCGTGCTGAAGACGATCCTGACCTACCTCGAGCTCGACGGCCTCCTCGAGCAGGGAACGCCCTTTTACGCGGGTTACAGCCTCCGCCCGACGTCGCGGCCGCTCGACGAAGTGTTCGCCGGCTTCGACCAGGCCCGCGCCGGGTTTCTCCGCCGTCTCGTTGCCACCGGCAAGGCGGGGCGCATCTGGACGAGCGTCAGCCCCGACGCCGCGGCGGCGGAGCTCGGCGAGGATCGAGGCCGCATCGTTCGAGCGCTCGGCTACCTCGAGCAGCAGGGCTTCGTCGAGCTGAAGCCCGCAGACGCGCGCCAGCGCTACACCGTGCTCGCGCGGCCGGAGTCGACCGACGACCTGCTCGACGGGCTCGCAAACCGCTTCGATCGGCGCGAGCAGGTGGAGACGGCGCGCATCGCGCGCGTCCTCGCCCTCGTCACGCAGGACGGCTGCCAGGTGAACGCGCTGGTCGGGTACTTCGGCGAGACGCGCGACGAGCCCTGCGGCCACTGCAGCTTCTGCCTCAGTGGCTCGGCACAGCAGCTTCCCGAGCCGGCGCCGGCGACCACGCTCAACACCGTCGACGCGGGGGCGCTCGCAGCCCTGCAGGCCGCGCACCCGGAGGCCCTCGGCGAGCCCAGGCAGCGCGCGCGTTTCCTCTGCGGGATCACGAGCCCGGCGACGAACCGCTCGAAGCTGACTCGCGGGCCGCTCTTCGGTTCGCTCGCCGACCGCCGCTTCGCTGAAGTCCTCGCCTGGTGCGAGAGCTGAGCCGGTACATCCTCCGCGAGAACGTTCGCCGGCGGTTCGCCCCGCTCGAGGGCTCCGCGGGACGGAGCGTCTACCGGGAGGGGACCGCCCGGTTCGACACCGCGGAGGAGTCGGTCACCGTGCGGCCGCCATTCGGGCTCGCGCACGAGGGGGAGTACGACGTGATCCACGTTGAGCCGCTTCTGGGCGACCTCGCGCGCGACCGGCTGGTCGGGGTCTTGCTCGTCCGGCTCGGCGGGTACGCGATCGGGGTTTTCTCGGGAACCGAGCTGCTCGCCTCCAAGGTCGGCACCCGCTACGTCCAGGGACGGCACCGCGCCGGCGGGTCGTCCGCGAACCGGTTCCGGCGGCGGCGCGACGAGCAGGCTAAGGCGCTCGTCGAGAAGGCAGCCGAGACGGCCGTTCGCGTGCTCCAGCCGTATCTGCGCGACCTCGACGCGCTCGCGCTGGGAGGCGACCGCTTTGCCCTCTCGCGCACGGTTACGGAACGACGGGAGCTCGTGGCACTCGAGCCCCGCACGCTGTCCCGGGTGCTCCCGGTTCCCGACCCGAGGCGCGACGTTCTCGAACGTGCGATTCACGACGTCTACGCCGCCGAGGTCTCCTCCGGCTGAGCGTATGGTCGACGCTGTGCCGACCACGGACGCGCAGCCACGGCCGCTGCCGTGGGAAGAGCCCGGCTGGTTCGAGCGGGTCGAGGCCTGGGCTGCCCTCGAGCTCGGGCGGCTCGGCCTCGAGCCACGGGGAAGTCTCGAGCTCGTCCGAACGAGACCATGGGCAGCCGTAGCGCGGGTGGCGACCCCGGAAGGCGACGTCTGGTTCAAGGAGGCGGCGCCCGCGCTCGCCTTCGAGCCGGCGCTGACGGTGGCCGTCTCGAGGCGCTGTCCGGGCTTCACACCGGAGGTGCTCGCGGCTGAAGGCGCATGGTTGTGCACGCGCGACGCCGGGCCGCAGCTGCGCTCCGTCCTCAAAAGCGGGGAGCCGGCGCCTTCGTGGGACGAGCTCCTGCCGCGCTACGCCGAGCTCCAGATCGAGCTCGCCGACGACATGGAGGAGGTGCTTGGACTCGGGATCCCGGACAAGCGACCCACCGCGGTGTCGTCCGCCTACCTCGATCTGGTCGACCGGGTGCGGGATCTCGAGCTGTCGGACAGGGCGCTGCTGAAGGGTCTTCAGCCTGAGCTCCAGCTCCTGGCCGAGGCGCTCGAAGGGGCGCTGCCACCCACCGTCATCCACGAGGAGGTTCACGACGGAAACGTCTTTGTCCGCGCTGGGCACGCCTCCTCGACTGGGGCGAGGCGGCCTTTTCCCACCCCTTCGCCGGGCTCGTCAACACGCTCCGCGACCTCGCCTACCGGCGGCGACTCAAGCCGGACGGCAGGGAGGTGCTCCGGCTGCGGGACCTTTATCTCGAGCCCTGGACACGCTTCGCGCCGGCTGCGGAGCTGCGTGAGACCTTCAAGCAGGGCTACCTGTTCGGGACGGTCTGTCGGGCGCTGACCTGGGATCGAGTTCTTGCGCCTCTGCGGGCTTCGGCACGCGCCGAGTACGACAGGAACCCGGCCGTCTGGCTCGACATCTTCCGCGAGGGCGTCGAGGATGGCGTGAGATTGGGCGCCTCGTAGCGAGGCTGCCTTCTGCAATCATCGGCCAGTGATTTCGGCCATCCTCGCTGGCCTTCTCGCCCTGTCTGCCGCTCCGGCCCAGGCGGGCTTTGTTCATTTCACGTCGCCGTCGGGCAACATCGACTGCCTCGGCGACGCGAGGGCTCCGGCGTTCGTCGAGTGTGTCGTGCAGCGCGCGACCTGGCCGCGCCTACCGCCGAAGCCTGCACGCTGCGACCTCGACTGGAGCCCCACGGAGCTCGACCTCGGCCACCGGCGCGTCACCGTGGGAGCGTGCCGTGGTGACGTGGGGCCGCTCTGCGGACTCGGCTCGCAGAAGTGCACGACGCTGGCGTATGGGCGTTCGGTCGACATCGGCCCGATTCGCTGTACCTCGGCGACGAACGGGGTGACGTGTCGCTACCGCACGGCGCCACGGGTCGGCTTCCGCGTTGCCCGCGAGGGCTACACGGTCTTCCGCATCTAACCTCGGCTCGCGCTAGGTGCCGGCGATGGACATCCCGGGCAACATCGGGCGTTTTGCCGTCCTGATCGATCCGACCGGGGCGGCGGTCGGCCTCTTCAAGGCCGGCTCGTAGCTTCAGCTGTGGGGGGCGCCGTACGCCGGGGCGGCGCCCCCGCAGCCCCGTATCCGGTGGCCGACCTTCTTCCCTTTCCATGCACGCCGTGCTAAACGTTCGAAGGGTGCGGTGCAAGCTTCGCGTTGTCGCGACCACGGTCGTGCTCGGGCTTGCGCCGGTGGCGGTCATGGGGCTCGTCTCGGCGGCGCCGGCCCGGGGGATCGGTGCAGCAGCAGCCGTCGCGCCGTGCGATCTCTACGCCTCGCCGACCGGGAACGACGGCAACCCGGGAACCACGCCGGCTCTGGCGAAGCAATCGCCGATCACGCTGTGGAGCGCGCTTGCACCGGGACAGACCGGCTGCTTGGAGAACGGCGCCAACTTCACGCTCGGCGGAGGCGACGCGATCACGAGCACCGCCGGCACCGTCGGTCAGCCGAAGATCCTCCGCCCGACGACTCCGGGCCAGCGCGCGACGATCACGACCACGACCGGCTTCTGGATCAAGCCCGCGGCGCACGACCTGACGCTGATCGACCTGAACATCCGGCGCCTCACGGGAACCGGCGGCGGCAGCCTGTTCATGATCGACGGCGACCGGATCAC
>JBBRYK010000104.1:0-8324 GCA_038237665.1 Gaiellales bacterium
CTCTCATCGACGAGCCGTTCACGGGCTATCAGCAAGCGCGTGGCTACAGGCTTCGGCAAGCCGACGCCGAGCAAGGCGAGCCGCTGTCGCTCATCTTTCCGCGCGCGCTGATGGTGCCGCCCGGCATCCCCGAGTTCATGACGCGCGAGCGAATGGTGTCGCCCGGGAAGGTGCCGATCGAGGGCCGCGCCTGGTCGGGTCACGCGCAGATCGCCACCGTCGAGGTCAGCACCGACGACGGCGCCACCTGGCAGCACGCGAGGCTCGACCCGCCCGAGCTCGGAAGATGGGCCTGGCGTCGCTGGAGCTTCGAGTGGGATGCCGTGGAGCACGGGCGGTATGTGCTCTGCTGCCGCGCCCGCGACGACTCGGGGCGGGAGCAGCCGGCCGCGCAGGCGTGGAACGTCGGCGGCTACGCGAACAACGAGGTTCAGCGGGTGATCGTGACCGTCGTCTAGATCGTCTTGAATTGCTCGAACGGCTGCCGGCAGCCGGTGCAGTAGCGGAGCGAGCGGCAGGGGGTGGGACCGAAGAGATTCTCGAGGCGCGTGTCGGCGGAGCCACAGTAGGGGCAGTGGAAGGTGCCGCGCTGGAGCTGGAGCAGGCTTGGTGGCGCTGCCGCTCGGGGGGAGGGAGGGGCGAACCCCGCTTCGCGAAGCTTCTCACGACCGCGGGCGGTGATGCGGTCGGTCGACCAGGAGTCGTCGAGCACCACGTCCACCTCGGCTTGCGCGCCGAGCTTCTCGACCGTCGCCGCCATCTCGTCGCGCATCCGCTCGAGCGCGGGGCAGCCGAGGAAGGTGGGGGTGAACTCGATGTGCACGCGGTCGTCCTCCACTCGCACGTCTCGGACGACGCCGAGATCGACGACGGAGACGACCGGTATCTCGGGATCCGGCACCTGTGCGAGGGCTGACCACACATCCTCAGCGGTCACCACGAGGCCCCCGGGACGGAGCGCCGCACCATCGTCATCTCCTCCCAGAGCGGCTCGAGCTCGTCCGTATGAGCGCCCCGCTCGCCTTGCGCCTTCACGTCGGTCGGCAGGCGAACCCGCTCGGCGAGCCGGGGTCGTAGGGCCTCGGGAAGCAGGCCGAGCGCGTAGGGCCACAGCTCCTCGAGCGCCGAGGCGAAGCGCGGCTCGTCTCGCAGACGCGATGCCCACATGTCCGCGTGCAGCCGGTGGTAGACCTCCTCGCGGTCGATCTTCGCAGCAAGTCCGGCCACCCGCCCGTCGGTGTCGGCCTTCAACTCCTCCAGCCGGACAGCGTCCGCCGACTCGTAGAGCCAGTGCCGCGCGATCGTCCGCGCCCAGTCGGATACGAGACGCAGCTCGACGAGCTGCGCGCAGCGGTATTCGCCGGGAGCGCGGTCGAAGGCGAGCTCGTCGGCCGTCGTCCCGAGCTCCTGTGCCGCCAGCTCGTAGAGCGCGCGCGCGTGCCCGATCTCGTTCTGCGCGATGGACGAGAAGGCGACATCCTCCTCGAGGAAGGGCGCGATCCCCGTCCACTCCGAGTTCCGCCACCCGAGGATCAACTCGTCGTCAGCGATCGGCAGCAGCAGCCGTGCCAGCTCGCTCACGCGCCTCCTTCAGCTTCGCCTTCGAGCACGGGGGACACCAGGTTTCCCCCGCGAGCCCCCTTCTTCGGCGTCTCGCGGTCGGCCGTGCCAGCTCGCTCACGCGCCTCCTTCAGCTTCGCCTTCAGGGGATAGCCATCCACGCGGTGATAGTTACGGCCGAGCTCGTCGACGAACTCGTCGATCTCTCGGACAGCTTTCCGGGGGACGACCCAGAGGGCCGCCGACTCGCCGCGCCGGCCGTACTGCTCGCGCGCATACGCCTCCGCGAATACGGCGTCGGGCGCCGTGATCGCCCCGGCGTGCTGGAAGGATTGCCCCTTTCGCTCCTGTCTGAAGACCTCGTAGACCATCGGCCTACGCTGCCTCCGCGAGAACCGCCTCGCGCACCCACGACGTCTGCTCCCGCGCGAGCCGTCGCAGCTCGAGTCGCTCGGCTGTCTTCGGCCCGTGACCCGTCACGACGTTTCGCAGCTCCTCCCAGTCGGGCTCGGTGTACTCCCAGACGCCGTCCTCGCGCTTGCGCAGCTTTGGGTCGGGCACCGAGAGGCCGAGCTCCCAGATCTGCGGCACGTAGCCGTCGAGGAACTGCTGGCGCGCTTCCTCGTTGCCCTGGCTCTTGATTCGCCAGACGACCATCGGGTCGTCCTCCGGCGGGATCGGGTTGCCGTGGAAGTGCATCAGCGGTACCCACCACCGCGTCAGTGCCTCCTGCACGAGCTCGCGCTGCTCGCCGGTACCGAGCATCATCGTCAGCACGACGTCGCGGCCGTGGAGGATGTGGAAGGACTCCTCCCAGCAGATCTTCTTCATGATCCGCGCGTAGGGCGCGTAGGAGCACTTGAGCAGGGCTTTCTGAGAGATGATCGCAGCCGCGTCCACGAGCCAGGCGATGACGCCGACGTCGCCCCAGGTCTTGGTCGGGTAGTGGAAGACGTTGTGGAACTTGGCTTTACCCGAGACGAGGTCCTCGAGGCAGGCCTCGCGCGGCTTGCCGAGATCCTCGACGACCCGGTAGATGAGCTGTGCGTGACCGACCTCGTCCTGCACCTTGGCCGTCAGCGCGAGCTTGCGCTGGAGGGTCGGAGCCCGCAGGATCCACTCGCGCTCGGGGAGGACGCCCATGAGCTCGGAGTTGCCGTGCATCTCGATGAACTTGATGAGCTTCGACCTGTACTCCTGCGGCATCCAGTCGTCGGTCTCCATCTGCCCTCCCGACTGGACGTAGTCGAGGAACTCCTGCTCGCGCGCTTCCATCCCACCTCCCTACCGAACGGTTGTTAGGTTCCGAAGTATGACGGGCAGACGCTCCGAGCTGCGGCGCGAAGCCGCGCGGCTCTTCGCCGCGAAGGGCTACCACGGCACCTCGATCGGCGACCTGGCGGAGGCGCTCGGCGTCCAGAAGGGATCGCTCTATCACCACATCGACTCGAAACAGGCGCTCCTGTGGGAGCTTGCGAGCGAGGGCGCGGCGGCGTTCCACGCGGCACTCGATGCCATCGAGGAGCGGCTGCCGGCGACGGAGAAGATCCGACTCGCCCTGCGGGCGCACCTGCGGCTCGCCGCGGAGCAGCTCGATGTCGCCACGGTCTTCGTTCGCGAGTGGCGCTACCTCGAGGAGCCGCGCCGCAGCGAGTTCGTCGCCGAGCGGCGGCGCTACGAGGCACGAATCGGGGAGCTCTTCCGAGAAGGGCGGGAGCTGAGCGAGTTCCGCTCGGACCTCGACGAAGCCGGTTCGGTTCTACTCTTTCTCTCGGCGGCGAACTGGGCGTACACCTGGCTCCGGCCTGGCCGGGCGACGGACGAGCTCGCCGATCGCTTTCACTCGCTCCTTCTCGACGGGATACGGGGGTACGCGACGCCCCGTTGACACCACCACGGGTGGTGTAGCATCGATCGATGGCGGCTCAGGATCTGACTGCGACGCTCGGACGGCTCGGGCTCACGACCTACGAGGCGAAGGCCTACCTGGCGCTCCTGCGGCGCGATTCCTCGAGCGCCGCGGAGGTCGCGAGGCTCGGCGAGTTGCCGCGGCAACGGATCTACGACGTCCTCGCCAGCCTGCTTGAAAAAGGCCTCGCCTCCGCGCGGCCGGGGGCCGTTGCGAAGTACGTCGCCACACCTCCCGACGCTGCGGTCGAGCGCCTTCTTGCCGAGCACCGTGAGCGCCTCACCGCGCTGGAGCACGAGGGTGTCTCGGCAGCCCAGGAGCTCGCGCCGGCTTTCCACGCCGGGCGCGCCCAGACCGACCCGCTGGAGTACATCGAGGTCGTACGCGACGGGCGGACGGTCGCGGAGCGCTTCGCGGAGCTGCAGAAGCGGGTCCAGAACGAGATCCTTGTGTTCACGAAGCCGCCGTACGCCCGGCTGCCCCAGGAGAATCTCGAAGGTCTCGAGCTCGCGCGCACGAAGATCGCGCGAAGCATCTACGAATTCTCGGTGTTCGAGAACGCGGCGTTCGTCGAAGGCGTGCGCACCTTCGTCGAGGCGGGCGAAGGTGCCCGCTTCGTGCCCGAGCTGCCGCTGAAGCTCGCGATCATCGACGAGTCGACAGTGATGTTCGGAATGGAGGATCCGGTGGGCGGAGCGGCCGACCTGACGATGATGCTCGTGGAGCATCCGGCGCTGGCGCGCGTCCTGAAGATCGCGTTCGAGGCGATCTGGGCCGCAGGGCTGACTTTCGAGGAAGCACAGGAGCGCTTCGGTCCCGCTCGGCACGATCGCGCACAGGCGGCGCCCGCCCCCCGCGCTTGATCGCGCAGTCTTGACACCACTGCGAGTGGTGTGATAGACATGGGGCATCGCATGCTGCCACCCTGCAGAGTGGTGTCATCGGGTGGTAGCAACCAGCCACTTCCGGAGGGGGTTCGGGCTTGATTGCGGTGAAGCCCGAGCCCCTTCGGACAGCAGCGGCGCTCTACACGCCACAGGACCTGTCCAGTTTGAAAACGAGGGGAGAGACATGAGGTCGCGGATCTGGCTCATGGTTTTGGCGTTCGCACTCGTTGGGGGCGCGCTCGTCTTCGGCATGTCAGGGGGCGGCGCGGAAGCCGCGACCCCACCATCCGGGACCGTCACGACCACGACACCGGCGCCGCCGTGGACCGGGCTGGTGACCGGCGGCGCGGGCGCCGACGAGAGCACGTGTGTCGAAGGCGTCAACTGCGACACGTACCTGCTCACGGTGGGCGGCATGGCCGCCGACTGGGCCGCTGCGGGGAAGCTCGTCGACATCAAGATCACCTGGACCGTCCCGGCGAACGACTACGACCTGTACGTCCACAAGTGCCCGGCGATCCCGACCGTCGTTACCTGCAACGCCGGGACGCTGGTTGGCAACTCGGGCAACGGAGCGCCGAGCACGCAGGAGGAGACGACGCTCGACCCGTCCTCTCCCGGGACTCCGCCCCAGACGTACTCGGTCCACGTCGTCGACTTCACCGTCAGCCCCGGCGACCCCTATCACGGCACCGCGACCCCTCAGCTCAAGCCCGCCAGCCGTACCGCGACCTACGTGTCCGGCGGAATCACCTTCAGCCCGAGCGTGACGGTAAAGGCTCCGGTCGTTCCGCGCGACGGCGAGCCGAGCAGCCGCACGGACAGTGCCGGCAACTTCTACGTCTCGGCCATCCGCGGCGTGCCTGCCGGCGTCGACCTCTGGTACGACAACCTGAATCCCGCCGATGCGGGCTACGACGCCTACATGCGGAACTGGGTCTACCGCGGCCAGCCCGACGCTCCCGGCTGCACCGGTACTCCGACGTTCTGCCTCGGCGCCGACGGGGGCGGCGACGTGGACCTCGCCGTCGGCCGGCCCGATCCAGCCACCGGTGTGAACAACAACCCGCCGACCCTCGCCTATTCGAGCCTCGTAGCGGCGAACATCTCTACGGGCAAATCGACGGACAAGGGCCTGAGCTATCAGCTCAATCCGGTCGGCAACGTCGCGGGTGTACCGGTCGACGACCGGCAGTGGCTCGAGGCGCTGGGCCCGAACACGGTCTACCTCTACTACAGGACGATCGCGCCGACGGTGAGCATGATCCAGCGCTCCGACGACGGTGGATTCACCTACGGGGCCGCCAAGACCGCCGGGGCAATCGGACAGGCCGGCTACATCGACGTGCACCAGAAGACCGGCGCCGTCTATGTCAGTGGCAGCACGGGTCAGGTGTGCACGGGCATCCCTGCGCTTCCGACGGGCGAGCCGCTCACGTATGCGTGCCATATGGCCACGCCGGGCTCCAACGTGGCGCACATCTTCTTCCCGGTCAAGGTCGCTGACGACGGGACGGCGAACGGCACCGTCTACGTCGTCTGGTCGGACGATCACGACGTTTTCCTCGCCCACTCGCTCGACCAGGGCACGACCTGGAGCCAGGCCGTGCAGGTCAACGACCCGGCGAGCACGCCGAAGACGAACATCTTCCCCTGGTTGGAAACCGGCCCCACCCCGGGCTCGGTCGGCGTCGTCTGGTACGGGACGACGGACACCGCGAACGACGACAATGCCAACTGGCGGGTGTACTACTCGACGACCTACGACGCGACTGCGGCCGCGCCTACCTTCCGGCAGGTCGAAGCGGGCGACCATGTCATCCACGGGAGCAACATCTCGGAGGGGGGCCTGACGGGAACGGCCAACCGCAACCTGATCGACTACTTCCAGGTCTCGTTCGCCCCGAACGGCTCCGCCGTCATCGCCTACGCGGACGACCACAACGACTTCGACGGCCATACCTATGCCGTGCACCAGCTGACGGGGCCGGCATTGAACGCGGCCAAGACGCCTCTGCCGCCGCCGCCTCCCGCGCCGGCGGCTCAGACCGGCCCCTACCCGTACGCCGCCGACGTGGGCGGGATCGCCGGCTCGCAGGTGACGGACTTCAAGGACGACGTCGCCGACGCCCTCCTCGTCCGGCAGCTGACCGACGATCCGCTCGACATCCTCTCGATCAAGTACTCCTGCGAGGGTGGCGGGCTCACTCCGCCGAACCCGCAGGTGGTCGCGACGATGAAGGTCTCGCAGCTCCTGGTGGCTCCCCCCGACCACACCTGGCGGATGAGCTTCACGGCGAACGCCCCGGACTCGACGCTCAGCCCGACGGGTGACTACAGCTTCGGGGTCTCGGACCGCGGCGACCAGTTCTACGTCCAGGCGGCCACGAATGTCGCCGGGACGCCGGCGTACACGTACGGCACTGCGGTCAGGAACTCCGACGGCTCGATTGCCTACACCAGCAAGGGCACCGCCACCTCGGGAGCGATCGACCCTGCGACACAGACGATCACCGTCAAGGTCGCGCTCTCCGCGCTGAACCCGCTCGTCACCCACGGAGGTGCACTGGCGAACGGATCGGTCCTCGTCGGGCTCCGCGGGCAGGCCTTCACGGGCGGGGCAAACGTCAAACGGGACGTGACGCGCGGCGGGACGCAGTACGCGCTCGCCTGCGGCGGACCGACCGCGGTGCAAGTCCGTGCGTTCGGCGCAAGCGCCGCGAAGGGAATCGTCCGGCTGACGTGGCGGACGGCCTCCGAGTCCCGCGTCCTCGGCTACCACGTGTGGCGCGTGCGGTCAGGGCGCGCAGTGCGGGTCGACCGGGCGCTGATCGCGGCGAGGCAGGCGGGACGGGTCGGCGGTGCTGTGTACCGGCTGGTCGATCGCGGAGCCCGCGCCGGGGTGCGTTACACCTACCGGCTTCAGGTCGTCGGGCAGACCGGGGCACGCTTCTTCGCTGCTACGACAAGCGTTCGCGCTCGCTAGAGCAAGACCGATGAGGGCGGCGGCGCGCCCGGTACGGGACGCCGCCGCCCTCCGTGCGATCCTGCGGGCGGTGCGGCAGGCAGCCCTGATCGTAAATCCGCGCGCCTCGAGGGTGACGCCCGCGCTCGTCCGGGCGGTCGAGGGCGAACTGCGAGCCGCTTTCGAGCTGCAGACGCTCCTCACCGAGCGGCCGGGGCACGCCGTGGAGCTCGTCGAGCAGGTGGCGCCGGAGACGGCGGCGATCTTCGTCTTCTCGGGGGACGGCGGCTACAACGAGTCGATCAACGGGGCCGACGGGTCCATTCCCCTCGGGTTCGTCCCGGGTGGTGGCACGAGTGTGCTTCCACGCGCGCTCGGCTTGCCTCGGGATCCGGTCAACGCCGCCCACCGCCTGGCCTCTTCGCGACAGAGGCGCCGGATCTCGCTCGGGCGCGTGAACGGCCGTCGGTTCGCCTTCAGCGTCGGGTTCGGGCTCGACGCCGCCGCAGTCCGCCTTGTCGACGCGGCGGGGCGGGCGGGCGACGGCCGGCGGCCCGGCGACCTCGCCTTCGTCTCCGCGTTCGCGCGGCTGCTGTGGCGCTCGCGGGGCCGCATCGAGGCAACCATCGAGGTGGGCGGGTTCGGCCGAGCGGCGTGGGTCCTCGTCGCCAACGGCGATCCGTACACCTATGTCGGTCGAGTTCCGCTCCACGCCGCTCCCGCGGCGAGTTTTGAAGGAGGTTTCGACGTCGTGGCGCCGCGAATCGTCACTGCCGCCTCGATCCCGCGCCTGCTCGCGTACGGCCTGCGCGGTCGCGGCCAGACGCACGCCGAGGATCTGATCTACGCCCACGACCTCGACCGGCTCGAGCTGCGGGCAGATCGGCCGACGACCCTGCAGGCTGACGGGGAGGATCTTGGCGACCTGGAGAGGGTCACACTCGAGGCCGAGCGGGACGCTCTCAGCGTGATCGTGGGGTGAAGCGTCTAGGCTGCGCCGCGA
>JBBRYK010000105.1:0-8101 GCA_038237665.1 Gaiellales bacterium
ACACGCACGCCGCAGAACCTGCTCTCGACGTCGGCGTTTCCGGCCCTCCGGCCGACCCGCAATCGAGTGAAAAGACCCCTGAAAATGCCTAGTCCCTACGAACCCGAGGGCCCGCAGGGACTTGGCAAACGGGACTCTCGTCGATGCGGGCACACGGGTCAAGCCGCGTGCGGAAAGAAGTCCGCAAAGAGCGAGGTATTTGCGTCCGCGGGACCAAGGGGACCTCTCTCGGCCCGACACCCGTAGATCAGAGGACCCAACACCCTCTCGAGGAGGCTCAGGTGAACCGCCGACGACACAGGCTTTGTAGCTGCACTACCCTGGCCGCGCTTGCACTTGCCGTCGCCGGCGCTCTTGCTGCGTCGGCCGCCGCCGACGGGCTCCCGGTCCTCGGGATCGACGTCGGGTCGAAGGGCGTAGCCGCACGGACTGATTCCGTCCGGTACGTGACGCTCCCGGCCGGACGAGAAACGATCGTCGCCCGAACGGCGACACACGGCGGGCGCGTGCTCGGCTTCACGCGCCTTCGGGGGACCTTCACCGTGCCGGCCGTCGCCTACGACGGCTCGGCGAGCGGCCTGTCTGCCGACGGGAAGACACTCGTCCTGATCCAGCCGCGCCTGAAGTTCCCGCGCGCCAGGACGGCGTTCGCCGTGCTCGACGCAAGGCACCTGGGCCTCCTCGAGGGGATCGACCTCGAGGGGGACTTCAGCTTCGACGCGATCTCGCCCCGGGGCAGGACCCTCTTCCTGATCGAGTACCTCTCGGCCCGGGATCCGACCCGCTACCACGTCCGCGCCTACGACCTCCCCAGCGGGCACCTTCTCGCCGAGCCGGTCGTCGATCCGCGCGAGCGCGGCGATGCGATGCGCGGATCGCCGCTGACGCGCGCGGCCAGCCCCGACGGGCGCTGGGCCTACACGCTCTACGACGGGGCGGGCCGAACCCCGTTCGTCCACGCGCTCGACACCAGCAGGCAACAGGCGCGTTGCATCGACCTCGCGATGCTCGCCGGCCGCCGGGACCTGTGGCAGCTCCGCCTCGGTGTCTCGGCAGGTGGAAGAAGCATCTCGGTGGGCACACCAACCAAGAAGCTGGCCTC
Source organism: Gaiellales bacterium (assembly GCA_038237665.1). GTDB lineage: Bacteria > Actinomycetota > Thermoleophilia > Gaiellales > Gaiellaceae > JBBRYK01. The sequence goes on from JBBRYK010000105.1 coordinate 1,103, forward strand.
GATCGACACGACCGACTTTCGGGTCAGCGTTCCGCAGGACACGCGGGCGGCTGACCGGACCGGCCACGGCGGAATCGAGATCTGGCAGATCGCCGGCGCGGCGTTCCTTGCAGCCCTCCTGCTGGCGGGAGCCGCAACGCTCGGACGGCGACGGTTGCGGAACCGCCCACCGCAGGCGAGCGTCGGGGCCGCCTCCTAGCGGCGGCCCGCTGCGGGGCGGCTCAGACGACGACGCGGTAGACCGCGAACACCTCGGCGTACTCGCGGCCCACGTTGATGCCGTGGGTGCGGGCGAGGTTCCAGATGTACTCCGGGTCGCTGTACTTCCGGTGCTGCTGCGAGGCGTACTTCGCGAGCGCTGCGACCTTGCGTTCGATGTGGCTGCGGTCGAGCGCGATGTAGGCCTGGTAGTCGAAGTCGAAGTTGTTCCACGGGATCTCGTAGCCGAGGATCGTCGTGCGCTTGAACGCGCGCAGGCCCTCTGCGGCGATCACCTGGTGGTCCTGGTGGATGTCGTGGACGCTCGGCTGGAAGACCGCCTGCGGCTTCCAGTCCTCCCAGAGCTCGATCAGCAGCTCGAGAATGTCCTGCCGCCGCTCCGGGAACGTCCGAACCTCGAAGTCGTGGACCGTCAGCTGGCTCTCGGGGATGCCGAGCTCGGTGGTCGCCTCCCGCACCTCGCGCGCGAGCGTGTCGGGCGGGAACCCCTCGGGAAGGGACTTCGTGGCGATCGAGAAGGCGACGTAGCGAACCTCGGCGCCCGCGTCGACGAGCCGGGCCATCGTGCCGCCCGCGCCGAACTCGCCGTCATCCGTGTGTGGGGCCAGCACAAGCACCCGCTCCCAGGAGCCGATCACCAGCCGATTATCTAGGGTCCGCAGCGGGATGAGCGGAAGCGACACGGCGCACGCCGCCGCGATTGTCGGTGCCGTGGCGGCACCGCTCCTCCTTCTCGCCCGCACGAGGACGATCCTGGTCGGCGGACTCGTGCTGCTGGCCGGGGCCGAAGCCGCGCTCGGCCACTCGCGCGCCTCCGGCAGCTCCAAGCTCAGTCACTTGAGCGGGGCGGCGCCGCTCGCAGGGCTCGTGTTCGGGCTCGCCGTGCTCGCCGGCGCCGCCGCCCTGCTCGTGCGCTGGCCGGCCGTCGTGCCGGCGCTCGTGCTCGCCGCCGCCCCTTTCCGCCTGCCGCTGACGTTCAACCGCCATAACCGCTTCCTCGTCGGTGTCGCGTCCTCGGGCCAGCTGGGCCGCCTGCTGCCCCTGTACGGCGTGCTCGCAGCGGCCACCGTCGCCTACGTCTATCGGGTCCTGCGAGGTGAGCGGGTGCGGCAGTTACCTTCGGCCGTCGCCTATCCGGCCGCGGCGTTCCTCGCGTTCGCCTCGCTCTCGCTGCTCTGGACGGACGACCTCCCGGCGGGGACGAACCTGCTCGGGTTCTTCCTCCTGCCGTTCGCTCTGCTCGTCGCGATCGTCGGACGGGCGCCCTTCGCGGACTGGCTCCCGCGCGTCCTGGCCGTGATCGGGATCGCCCTGGGCTGCGCCTTCGCGCTGATCGGCGTCATCCAGGCCGCCACGCACACGCTGCTCTTCTACTCGCCGACCGTCGAGGTCGCGAACACGTTCGCGTCGTTCTTCCGGGTCACCTCGCTCTTCCGGGATCCGAGCCTCTACGGCCGCCACGTCGTCCTCGCGATCGCGATCGTGCTGGTCACCGTGTGGTTGAAGAAGATCCGGATCGAGCTCGCGCTCGGACTGATCGCGCTGCTGTTCGCCGGCCTCTACTTCTCCTACTCGCAGTCGAGCTTCGTCGCGCTCTTCGTCGTCGTCGTGCTCGTGACGGCCGTCGTCGGCGACCGGCGCGGCCGCCAGCTGGTGGCAGTCGTCGCCGTGGTGCTCGCGCTCGTCGGTGCCGGTGTCGTGGCCGCCGCCGTCACCGACCACTCGGTGCGCAAGGCGACGAGCGACCGCTCGCGACGCGTCCAGTCCACCCTCCGCGTCTTCGAGCGTCATCCGCTCGAGGGTGTCGGGCTCGGCGCGCAGCCGCTCGTCAGCCAGCGGATCTCGAAGCGCTACGGGCCGAAGCCCCGCTTCGTGTCACACACGACCCCGCTCACGATCGCTGCCGAGCTCGGGATCGTGGGCTTCCTCGCGTACGTCTGGCTGCTCGCCGGCGCGTTGCGGACGATCGACGTCGTCCGCAGGCGGGACGCCGCTCTCGGGCTCACGCTCGGCGCGGTCTTCGTCGCGCTGTTCGTTCACTCGCTCTTCTACAGCGGCTTCGTGGAGGACCCGATCACATGGGTTGCGGTCGCGCTCGCCTCCGCATACCTCGGCTCGAGGGGGGCGGTCGCCGAGGCTCCGGCCATACTCGCGCGGTGGAGACTCCCCTCCCGGACGTGAGGGAGCGCGACTGCGCGCTCTCCGCCCGCGGGGCCTGGCTGCTCCTCGCCACGCTCGCGCTCCTGATCCTGATCGTCGTCCCCGACCTCGGCGCAGGCGGCTGGAACTTCCGCCCGAGTCACGTCGATCCGCGCGGACTGTTCACGCCGCTCGTTCGCGCGGCACACCGGCGGTTCGACTTCGGCTTCATCCGGACGCCGGGCGTGCTGGCAGGGCTGCTCGTCGCGCTCGTCGCGGCCGTCGGCGTTCGGTGGCTTCGGCAAAGGGCCTGGAGGGGCATCGCGCTCACGGCGATCGTGCTCCTCTGCCTACTGGTGCCCGCCGTACTCCTCCAGGTCGGCCTCCGCCGGTCGGCCGCACCGTGGTTCTACACGAACGACTCGACCTACCAGATCGAGATCGCCGGCGACCTCATCGACCACGGCCACAACCCCTACGGCCACGACTACCGGCACTCCGGGCTCGAGCGCTTCTACAGCCTGGACGGCTCGGTCACGGAGGAGACGCGCGCGCAGCAGGTTGCGCTCCGGCACTTCGCGTACTTCCCCGGTACGGCGCTCGTAGCCGCAGCCTGGCGGGCCCTGCCCTCGCCCCTCGACGACTTCCGGCTCTTCGTCGCCCTCGCGACACTCGGGTTGGCGGCGGCGGCCCTCCTCTTCCCCGCTCCCCTGGGCGTCAGGCTTGCGCTGGGCGCCGCGTTGGCCGGCAACCCGCTCGTCGTTCGAGCCGCCTGGTTCGGCACGGCGGATGCGCCGAGCCTGCTCGCGCTCGTGCTTGCGTTCGCGCTGGTCCTGCGCTCGCGCTGGGTCTGGGCGGGCGTGATGCTGGGTGCGGCCCTGCTGCTCAAGCAGTTCGCGTTGATTGCGCTTCCCTTCCTGGCCGTGATCGCGTGGCGGCGCGGCGGACGAAGGGCGCTCGAGCGCTGCGGGGCCGCCTTCGGGGCGGTCACGCTCGCAGGGACACTGCCCTTCCTCGTCGCCGATCCGGGCGCACTCTGGTCGGACACGATCCACTACGGCGCCAGCACCTACCGGATCATCGGCTACGGGCTGGCGGCCCTCCTCCTGCGTGCCGGCGTGATCGACGACCGCTTCGGCTACTACCCGTTTTTCTGGCTGGCGCTCTTCCTCTGGCTACCCGCCACCGTCTGGCTGCTCCGGCTCCAGCAGCGGGCGGCGCCGCTCTGGAAGGGCCCCGTCTACTTCTCCGTGTCGATCTTCCTGCTGCTCTTCCTGGGGAGGGTCTTCCAGACCTCCTACCTCGTCTGGCCGTTGGTCGGGATCCTGCTGGCCGGCCTCCTCGCCGCGGCCGAGCGCCTCGCGGCGCCGGACCCTGACTAAGTAACACCGTGTTACTAGCGCCGGCGGCGCGTCACCACAACCACGCTGCGGGCTCGGTGCCCCAGCTCTTCGACCACGAGGGCGAAGCGTCCGGGCTTTCGTGCGCGCAGGACGAGCGCCGGACCGTGGGCATCGCCGCTCCGCCCGGCGAAGCGCCACGCGTAGCTCGCGGCATCCGTGTCCACGCCCACGCGGAACCTGCTTCCCACCTTCACTCGCACGAACGCCGGCGTCACGTCGATGTAGCGGATCCGCACCGTGCCTGCCGGCACCGGCCTGGAGACGTTGCCCGCCTCGTCTTCTGCGACGAGCTGGAGTCGATACGTGCCGGCCGGGAACGTGCTTCCGGCGGCGCGGCCGTACCACTGGAGCTGCCCCTTGAGCCGGGTCCGCAGCTTTCCGCGCACCCGGCGGACGCCGTCGACGAGGAGCAATGCTCGGGCAGGCTCGTTCGCCGCGTACCGCACGGCAACGCCGTCGCGCCTACCGTCGCTGTCGGGGGAGAAGATCCTGGGGCGGACACCTTTCGCGACGATCGTCGGCGCTGTCGTATCGACGCGGATCAGGTTCGTCAGGACGATTGTCCGGTCACGGTCGGCGAAGTGGACGCGAGGCCGGTAGAGGCCTTCCGGCACGACCTCTCCGTCCGCATTGCGCCCGTCCCACTCGAACTCGAGCCGGTGCAGAGCCAGGTAGCGCCGGTCCTGCACGAGCGTGCGCACGAGGTCGCCGTTTTCGTTGACGATTCCGACGCCGACCGTGTCCGGGCGGCTGAGGAGAAACGAGATGCTCGCCGCCGTGTTCGCGCATTCGCACACCGGCGAGAAGACCCGGGTGACGCGCGGCCCGCGGATCGGGCTCTTCTCGAGCTTCACGCGCTCCGCGACGACGAAGGCAACCGCGGTCGCGGTGAGCAGCGCGACGACGAGCAGGATCGGGCCGTGGCGGCGCACCCGGCTAGAAGGGTTCGAGGGAGCGGACGAGCACGAACGGCTCTGCGAACTCGAAGCCCGCGCTCGCGCCGAAGAACTCGGCATGGGCACGGAGCGCGCGCTCGCTGCGCGGATGGGGATAGGCGCGGGCCTCGGTCTCGTAGCACGCGAAGGCGGCGAGCTTCCGCTCGAACGTCTCGGAGATGTCGACGAACCAGTTCGGAACGAAAGCCCCGAGCACCGAGGGGGTCCATTCGGCGCTGGAGGTCGGAGCGTAGGCCACGACTCGCCGCACCGGCTGCGAGGGGGTCGGCCTGGTCGCAACCGCGACCGAGTCGAAGAGGGCCCGGTGGTCGCGGTTCACGTCGGGAAAGACCGTGTAGACGAGACGTGGCTGGAAGTCGCGCACCTGAGCCTCGACGGCCTCGTTCACCTCGACGTGAGGAATCGTGTCGAGACGCATGTCGGGGAAGTCGAGATGGACGTAGTCGGCTACGCCGAGGGCGGTGGCAGCGGCCCGCGCCTCCTGGCTCTTGCGTTCGCGGGTCTCGGTGTCTCCCGGGTACTGCGTCGAGCTCCCGTCGGTGACGCAGACGATCCGCACCTCGTCACCCCAGGTGCCGGCGTGAAGGGCGATCGTCCCGCCCATCCCGAGCACCTCGTCGTCCGGGTGCGCCGCGAAGACGAGAACCTTCATCCGAGCTGGGCTCCGACCGCGAGCGGCGCGGGCGCCTCGATCACCTCGAGCAGGAGCGCCCCCTCGCCGCAGGCCACGACCGGGCCTTCCGCCCGCTCCTCGAGCACGACGCCCGCAGGCCCGGAGCCGTCGACCGGCCGCGCCTGCCAGACCACGACCTTGTCGGAACCGAGGTAGGTGAAGGCCCCCGGATAGGGTCGCGTCTGCGCCCGGACCCAGTCGTACAGGAATGGCGCGCGCGTCTCCCAGTCGATGATCCCGTCGCTAGGTGTCCGCTTTGGCCAGACGCTGGCGCGGCGCTCGTCCTGCGGAACGCGGGGCGCCGTGCCGGCGATCAGCCGCGGCACGTACTCGCGGAGGACGTCCAGATGCGCCTGGGAGAGCTTTTCGTACAGCGAGTCGGCCGTCTCGTCGGCCGCGATCTCGACGACGGCCTGGCCGACGATCGGGCCGGCGTCGGCGCTCGGGTCGGTGATCTCGAAGAGCGTCGCGCCGGTGCGCGCGAGGCCGCTCAGGATTGCCCACGGGATCGGCGCGCGTCCGCGGTGCCGGGGAAGGAGGGACGGGTGCATTCCGAAGACCCCGGCGGGCGCGAGCGCGATGAAGTCCTCGCGCACGAGCTGCGACCACCCGACGATGAAGATCAGCTCCGGCTCGAGGGCGCGCACGGCCTCGATCGTCCCGGGCGCGTTGACGTCGGCGGCCTCGATCAGCTCCGCACCGAGCCGCGCGGCCACCTCGTCGAAGGCGCATTGTCCCGACCGGTTCGGATCGATCGGGCCGGGCAGCGTGACGACTCCGACGATCTCAGCGCCGGCCTCGGCCGCGGCCTCGAGGCAGTCACGGCCCATCACGTCGAAGCTGACCCAGACCGTGCGCATGCCTCAGCGGATCGCTTTCAGGACACGCCGTGCGGCGCGAGTGACCGGGTCGGGGACGAGCTTCCGCGCCTTGTACGCAAGCTCGAAGCCCCGCTTGAGGCCGAGGCTGTAGCGCGCGCGGAGCCGGTCTGCCGCCGTGTTCTCGAGCACCTTCGTGCCCACCGTGGTCGAGCCGAAGACGAACCGCACGTCCTTGAACTGCGTGCCCCGGTAGATGCTGTCCTCGACGACCCGCTTCGGGCCCTCCCAGAGCGTCGTGTCGTGCACGGCCACGAAGCCACCCTCGACGACCTTGGGCACCCACTTGTCGAAGTCCTCGCGCACGTCCTCGTATTCGTGCGAGCCGTCGATGAAGAGCAGCTCGATCGGCTCGTGGAAGTCGTCGGCGGCCGGCTGGGAGAGCGACTGGATCGGCGTGACGAGCTCGACGATGCCGGCGCGCTCGATGTTCTCCTTGAACTCGCCGAAGCGGTAGTCCGCATGCGGGTCGACGGCGTAGATGGGGACGTTCTTGCCGGCGCGCGACCCGAGCCCCAGGCACGTCGTCGACTTCCCCTTCCAGGAGCCGATCTCGACGATCACCCCCTTGCCCGTGCAGCGCTTCGCGAGTTCATAGAGCGCCTCTCCCTCCTCGTCGGTCAACCAACCGGGGATGTCCGCGATCAGGCGGCGAAGCCTCGTAATCTCTTCGCGATTGGCCACGGCAGCCGCCGAGTCTAGTCGTGAGAATAGGCATCAAGCGTGAGCAC
>JBBRYK010000106.1:0-7751 GCA_038237665.1 Gaiellales bacterium
ACGCGCCGGGACAGCGTCGAGCGGATCTCCTCCTCGACTCCGTGCCGCTCGAACAGTGACTCCTTGTCGCGATAGCGCGAGACGCGGTCGACCATGTGCGGCGAGGTCTTCTTCAGGTAGCCCACGATCCGCTTCATCGTGCGCTCGTGATCGACGTACGCGTGGACGAAGTCCTCGGTGAAGAGATCGCGGACGACCCGGAGCGGAAGCTCGGCTTCCTGGTAGACGAGAGCCGGCGACTTCGCCTGTTTGGCCTGGGTCTCGATCGTCTTCCAGAGGCGCTGGAGGAAAACGAGGTCGCGCTCCACGTCCTCTGCGGACGCGCCCTCTGCGGCCGTTCGCACGATCACGCCGCCCTTCGGGAGTTCGAGCGCCTTCAAGATGTCGCGCAGGCGCGCCCGCTCGTCGTCCTCGAGCCGCCGCGAGACGCCGAGTCCCTCCCCATGCGGGACGTAGACGACGAAGCGGCCGGGCAGCGAGATCTCCGTCGTCAGCCGCGCGCCCTTGGTCTTCATCGGATCCTTGACCGCCTGGACGAGGATCTCCTCGCCGCGGCTGATCAGGTCCTGGATCCGGCGCCCGCGGTTCTTGCCTTCCAGCTCGGGACCGACGATCTCGTCGACGTAGAGGAAGCCGTTCTTCTCCAGGCCGATCTCGACGAACGCGGCCTCCATGCCAGGCAGGACGTTGTCGACAACGCCCTTGTAGATGTTTCCGGCGATCGAGCGCCGCTCGGGCCTCTCGAGATAGACCTCGGCGACGCGTTCGTCCTCGACGACGGCGACCCGCTGCTCGGAGACGCCCACCGAGACGAGCAGCTCGCGTTTCGCGGGCGGCAGCGGCGGCCGGCGCGGAAGCTGCCGGCGGCGGCTGGTTGCTCGGCGCTGCCGCGGCTGCTTGTCGCTGTCCGAGGCGGCCCTCGGCGCGCGCGCCTTTGCGGCAGGCCTCGCCTCGGCCTTCGGCTCGGTCTTCGTCGCCGTCTTCGTCTCGGACTGCGGTGTCTTCTCGCCGGGCCGCTTTCGGCCCCGGCCGCCGCGGCTACCGCGTCGGCGTTTCGGCTTGATCTCGCCGGCCGCCGCAGAGGCGGGTGGGTCGGCGACTGCTACGGCTGCCTGCGGGGCGGGCTCAGAAGGCGTCGCCTCCTGTGACTCTTGCTTGCGTCGAAACCAGTTGAAGGGCAAAAGAAACTCCTCGTTTTCTTGCGCGCGCGAGCCGGCCGCGGCCATAGGGCGCGGGCGGCGCGCTGCGCTGTGGGTTGAAAAACCTCGGCATAAGCCTCACCAGCAAGGCTACCAGCGACCACTGACGAGCCGTCCGGAATTTTCCCGCTCCGGCTGCTGCGCAGACTCGACGCGAGCGGCTCGATCAGGCCGCAGCGGCCTGAAGCTTGGTCCGCTTCGTCCTGACCGCGCGGAGGCGCTGAGTCAACCGCGCCCACGCCCACGGCTCGACTTCCTTGTACCGAATCTCGGTTTGAGCCCGCGTCGCCTCCAGGTACTCGAACCAGGCGTCGGCTTCCTCGATCATGAGCAACTCGTGAGCTTCTCGCCTTGCGGCCATCGGTCCCTCCAGGTCGCTGTGATGGCCGCGATCCTAGGACCCGGACCGGACAGCACGGGGGAAACCGTATCACCGGCTCGCGGCTTCCGTTCTTCCACCTCGACCTGGGCTACCGGCGCCTGGACTGGCCCGAGGCCGCGCGCTTCCTCGAGGCCGGCAGCGCATGCGCGAGGGATCCCGTTCGGGATCATCTACGTCGGCGAAGGCACGCAGGGCGACGGCGGCGGCGGGTCCGACGCGGATTGGGCTGCGAGCGCCGAGCGGCGCTTCGCCACGTTCGAAGCGCAGTACGGCGGCCGGCCCGACCACGCGGTCCTCCAGTCCTGGGTCGACCATCCCGACTACGCGCTCCCCGAGACGGCTCCGTTCACGTTCACCTGGCTGCTCGCGCGCTACGCACGGCCCCGCCCGGCGCTCCAGCTGTCGCTGCGGCGCGGCCGCATCGAGGGCAGGCTCGTCGGCGCTTCCGGGACCGCGGTCGCGGGCGCTCGGGTCGAGCTTGCCGCGGTTCCGCTCGACGGGCCCGGATCGGCCGGCGTCTACACGGTCACGGGCATCGTCGCCACGACGGTGGGCCAGGTCGCGACCCTCGACTCGGCGGAGTTCGCGGCGACGCCGGGCGCACGCTTCACAGCCGTCAGCGTCGGCCGCCTTCCCGCGGGGAAAGTGCTGGTGCAGGCCTGGTATCGCGGCGATGCTCGCCGCTTTCCGGCCTATGCCGAACGGCGACCCTAGCTACGAGCGGCGCCGTCTGAAGGCCGCCCGGCCGGTGCCGCGGGCGTGGATCGCCTCGAGGATCCCGATCGCCAGCAGGTTCGCGATCATCGAGGAGCCGCCGACGCTCACGAACGGGAGCGGGATGCCCGTGATCGGTGCGATCCCCATCGCCATGCCGACGTTGACGAAGACCTGGAAAAGGAAGGCCGCGACGATCCCTCCCGCCACGATCGCGGAGAACGCGTCGCGCGCCAGAGTGACCACCTTCAGGCCCCGCCAGATGATCAGCAGGTAGAGGAGGAGCAGCAGCGAGGCGCCGAGGAACCCGCGCTGCTCGGCCAGGGAAGCGAACGCGAAGTCGGTCCCGTGCTCGGGGAGGTAGTTCAGCGTCGTCTGCGTGGAACCGCGGACGCCGCGGCCGTAGATCCCGCCGGCCCCGACCGCGGTGATCGACTGGTTGACGTTGTACGTCGACCCCTGCGGGTTCTTGTCCGGGTTCACGAATCCGTAGAGCCGCTCGGCCTGGTAGGGCTTCAGCACGTCGACGCCTCCCGCCGGCAGCCACCAGAGGATCGCCAGCGCCGCGATCACCACGGCCAGCCCGAGCCCGACCAGGTGCCACCAGCGCGCCCCGGCGATGAAGAGCACCGCCGCCAGTGCCGCGCTGTACACGAGCGCCGTCCCGATGTCGGGCTGGAGGAAGACGAGCAGGACCGGCCCCGCGGCCAGCCCGACGGCCGTCGCCACAACCCGCGCCTCGCCGATGCGCCGCCCCTTTTCGGCGAGGAACCCGGCCAGGAAGAGGACGAAGAGCACCTTCCCGAACTCGGACGGCTGGAAGCGGAAGAACCCGAGGTCGATCCAGCGCCTCGAGTGCCTCGCCGCGGCGCCGGCGACCAGGATGAAGCCCATCGTCGCCAGCGTTCCCGCATAGATCACCATGCGGTAGCGCAGGTAGAAGCGCGGCTCGACGAGTAGCGCGAGCACGAACAGCACAGCTCCGATCGCTGCGTAGCTCCCCTGGCGGATGAGGTAGTAGTTCGGGTTGTCGGGGACGTCGGCGTGCGTGATGCCGGCGATCGCCCATAGGCCGTAGGCGACAGCGGCCGCAGTCGCGCCGAGCAGCACCCAGTCGAGTCGCTGGAGGAGCGATAAGACCTCGTGACGGCGTGAGGTGCGGACCTGGACCCGGCCCAGGCCTGCATAGTCGATTGCCGGCGGCGCAGCCATCAGTCGGAGTTCGCCGGGGGGACGTAGACGCCGGGGAGGTGGAAGAACTCCTCGAAGACCTTGAGGGCGGCCGGCGCCGCAGCGGTGCCGCCGTGGCCGCCGTTCTCGATCAGCGCGCAGACGGTGATCGTCGGGCTGTCCGCAGGCGCGTAGCCGCACCACCAAGACTGATCCATGAGGCCCTTGAACCCGGGCAGGGTGACGACCTTCTCGGCCGTCCCCGTCTTGCCGGCGATCGCGACCGGATAGCTGCCGAAGACGCTCGTCGCGGTCCCGTTCGTACCGTGTGTGGCTCCGTAGAGCCCGTCGCGGACGACGGCGAGCGCGGCGGGGTCGACACCGGTCTTCTGAAGCGCCCACGGGCGGGTGCCACCTGGCAGGACCTTCGGAGCGCGCGGGTTACCGCCGGGCGCCTCGACGTCCCCGAGCAGGTGCGGCGTGACCAGCTTGCCGCCGTTGGCGATCATCGCGTAGAAGCGGGTCATCTGGAGCGGCGTGACCAGCAGGTCCTTCTGGCCGATCGCCAGCTGGATCGAGTCGCCGGGCTTCCAGAGGCTGTCGATCTGCCAGCAGCAGGGGTCGGACTTCTTGGTGAACGTCTGCTGAAGCCACTCGGGGGTCGGCAGCAGCCCCCCCGACTCCGGGCCGATGTCGATGCCGGTTCTCGCGCCGATCCCGAACCGGCTCGCCCAGTCCTGGAGCGGGTGGCCGAGGTTGCCCGGCAGGCCGTAGAACATGTAGCCGACGCGGTAGAAGTAGGTATCGCACGAGGCTGCGATCGCGGTCGGCATCGTCATGTTCTCGTTCACGCTCGGGTCCCAGTTCTTGAACGTCTGGCCGGCGCCGGTCTGGCCGCGGACGACGTATTCGCCGGTGCAGGGCAACGACTCGTACGGCGACACCAGATGCTGTCCGAGGGCCGCCAGCGCCGTCACGGGCTTGAACGTCGAGCCCGCCGGATACGTACCGTCGATCGCGCGGTCGAGCCCGGGATAGTTGGCCGCCTTGGCCGCCTTCGGATCGAGGAGCACCTTGACCCGCTTGGGGTCGAGCCGGCCGACCCAGACACCTGGCTTGTACGTCGGGTTCGAGGCCAGGGCGAGAATCGAGCCGTCGCGAGGATCCATCGCGACCACGGCTCCGCCGTTCGCCGCCCAGTGACCATCCGCGCGCGCCAGCCCGATCCCGTAGCGCAACGCGCGCTCCGCCGCGCGCTGCAGCGAGATGTCGAGCGTCAGCCGGATCGTGTTGCCGCTGACCGGCTGAATCTCGTCGCGCGGTGCACCCGTCGGGCGGCCGAGCGAGTCGACCGTGCGGACGGTCTTGCCCGGCAGGCCACGGAGCTCACAGTCGTAGGCAGCCTCGATCCCGGACTGGCCGATTACGTCTGCCGCCTGGTACTTGCGGGCGCCCCCGCCGCTCCGGGTACGGACGTAACACTTCCGGCCGTCCTTGAGCTGGGCGGCCGAGATCTCGCGCGTGTAGCCGAAGACGTGCGCGGCGAGGGCCTCGGCTCGGTACCGGCGCAGGTACGTCTGCGAGATCTCGATGCCAGGGAACTCGTCCTTGTGCTCGAGCAGGTAGGCGACCTGGTCCTTGTGGACGGCCACCTGGAGCGTGATCGGCGTCAGCGAGTCTCCGGCGCGGGCCTTGATCTTGGCGACGATCGTCTTCATCGGCACGCCGAGCACCTTGGAGAGCCGGCGGAGCTCCGTGTCGCGGCCGGTCCGCTTCCGCAGGTCGGACGGCCAGAGCAGGACCTGCGTGCCCGGCACGTTGGTGACGAGGAGCCGGCCGTTGCGGTCGACGATCGAGCCGCGGGGGGCCTCGATCGGGACCGACCGGACCTGGTTGTTGAGCGCGTCCGACAGGTAGCGATGGCCCGAGAGGACCTGGAGCGCCCAGAGCCGCAGGAAGAGGATCGCGAAGAGCCCGAGCGTGAGGAGCGCGAGGATCGCGACCCGCAGGGCCACCCTGGGCGTGTGCCGGTACGGCTCCTCGACGCGCGGGTCGGGAGGCAGGAACCGGTCGGGGAAGGCGCCGCTAGCCAAGCAGGTGGACTCCCTGCGCGCGCTCGGGCACCCGGACCGGGAGGAGTCGGCGCGTGAGCGTGTACACCGGCCAGGTCAGGAGCAGGTTCAGGAAGATGTTCGGGAAGAGCGAGTCGAGCAGGACCGCCCGAGCCGGCGCCGGCTCGCCCAGCAGGAAATGCAGGGTGAGCGCGCCCACCGCGTACGCGAAGGTGATCACCGCGACCGAGAGGAACGGAGCATGCGTGCGGTCGCGGCCGGCCGCCTCGCCGTAGCGCCCGATCCAGTACCCGGCAAGGGTGAGCAGCAGCGAGGTCAGGCCCAGGGTCTCGAGATTGGCTGTGTCGACGACGAGCCCGGCGCCGAAGCCGGCCGCCGCCCCGTAGATCGAGCCCCGCACCAAGGCGACGGAGACAAGCGTCAGCAGAAGCACGTCGGGCCGGCCGCCCAGAAGGTGCACGTCGGAGAAGATCGAGACCTGCACGATGGCGGCGAGGAAGACGATCACGACGCTCTTGGCGACGTCGAGCGGCGCCATCAGCGGACGCGGTCCTTCGGGACCAGCACCGCGGCGGCCTCGAGGCCGGAGAAGACCACGTAGGGCTCGCAGAGAATCTGCTTGTAGAGCCTGATGTCGGTCTGGCTGACGCTCGTCACCTGGCAGACGGGGATGCCGCGCGGATAGATCGAGGCGAAGCGCTTCGAGCGCCAGCCTGCGGTGACGATGACGTCGCCCCGGTTCACGACCTGGTCCTTCGTCACGTGATCGAGGATCAGCGCGCCGGAGGCGTCACGCTGGACGATTCCGCCCGCGTGGGTCTGTGCGTCGACCGCCGAGACGGCGCTGGTCTCGTCCGTCATCAGGGTCACCTGTGCGACCGCGTCCGCAACCTGGGTCACCTGGCCGACGAGGCCACGCGCGCCGACCACCGGGTCGTGCACGCGGATCCCCGACCTCGAGCCGGCGTTGATCCCGACCTGCTGCTGGAACTCGCTGGGAGCCCGGGAGATGATCCGGGTCGCGACGTAGTCGAAGCCGTTCGGGAACTGCGGGCCGTCGACGAACTTGAGGAGGCTCCTCAGCCGGATGTTCTCGTTCTCGTAGAACGACTTGCCGATCGCGTCCTGCCGCGCCTTGGCGAGATCTCGGCGCAGCTTCTTGTTCTCGTTCTTGGCCCCGATCACGTCCCCGACCCAGCCGGCCGCGTCGCGGAACGGCCGTGCGATTCGCTCCGCCGCGACCTCGAACGGCTTGAGGATGCTCGCACCCGTGCTCTGGACTCCGTGCAGGCCGCCGCTCGACGACTCGCGGAAGTACACCGTGAGTAGGAGCAGCGACACCACGACGAGGACGGCCGCAACGATCCTGCGCCTGACCGCTGGGTTGCGGGACGGAGGGGACGGCGAAGGGCGTCGCTGAACGGATCCCAGGACCGCGACGCGGGCGGAGCGACTACGGGGCACAGGAACGGCCTAGTGTAGCGCTGTGGTCTGAAGCCTCCCCGGGGAGGGCGCGCCTCTAATGCCTGTTGTTGCGGCCGCGCGCGCGGGCTCTTGCCGAGCGGTGAATCGCCTCGAACTCCTCGAGGCTTCGCCCGGAGCCGACCGCGACGCAGGTCAGCGGCGACTCGGCCAGGTGCATCGGCATATGGGTCTCGTGACGGAGCCGCTCGTCGAGCCCGTGGAGGAGCGCGCCGCCGCCGGCGAGCACGATCCCGCGGTCCATGATGTCCGCCGCGAGCTCCGGCGGGGTCTTGTCGAGGGTCGACTTGATCGCGTCGATGATCTGCGCAACCGGCTCCTCGAGCGCCTGGCGGACCTCGTCGGAGGTGAGGATCACCGTCTTCGGGAGCCCGGTCAGCATGTCGCGGCCGCGAACCTCCGCCTGCACCTCGTCGCGCATTCCCCACGCCGAGCCGATCTCCAGCTTGATCTCTTCGGCGGTCTGGGTGCCGATCAGGAGCTTGTACTCGCGCTTGACGTGGTTGACGATCGCTTCGTCCATCTCGTCGCCGCCAACCCGGAGGCTCTGCGAGACGACGATGCCGCCCAGCGAGATGACGGCGACCTCAGTCGTGCCGCCGCCGATGTCGACGATCATGTTCCCGGTCGGCTCGGCGACAGGCAGGCCGGCACCGATCGCCGCGGCCATCGGCTCCTCGATCAGGTAGGCCTGGCGCGCGCCGGCGTTCAGCGTCGCCTCCTCGACCGCCC
>JBBRYK010000107.1:0-7492 GCA_038237665.1 Gaiellales bacterium
ACGATCCGAATCGTCCAGGCCGTCGCCGGTGGCTGAGCACAAGTAACACTGTGTTACAAAGTTTCGGTCCAGCGGACCGGAGCGGCCTCTCGAGGGGAGCGCATGAGGGGCGCGGCGAGTTAGTAACACTGTGTTACTAGGGCAAACCGCGCCCCCCGTACCGCCCGGCTACGTCCTCGTTCACCGCCTCACAGTCGCCGGCGATCGCATCGACGCGGTCGGCCACGACGGTGTCGCGGCCCGCTGCTGCGGCAGACGACCACGTCGCGCTGCCCGTCGCGGGCGAGAACGACGTCGTCGCCGGATCCGGCGTCGACGCGGTCTCGGCCGCTGCCCGGGACGAGATGGTCGGCTCCCGGGCCTCCGATCAGCAGGTCGTTGCCGGCCGCGCCGTAGACGGTGTCGCCACCGCCCCGCCGCGCGCGGATCGCGTCATTTCCCGGCCAGGGAGCAGATCAGGTCGCTTCGCTCCGTCCCGACCAGGGTCTCACCGCGGACGGTGCCGACGATCGCACAACCCTTGGAGGTCACCGACTGCCAGTCGGGAGCCACGTCCCAGCCGCGCCGAGAGGTGAGCCGGCCGAGGATCACGCCGTTGTCGGTCATCCGGTAGAGGTCTCGGTTGCCCTTACCGCCGCGCTCCGATTCGAAGACCAGCTCGGTCCCGTCCGGCGCCCAGCCCGGGAGGGCATCGAGGGCCACGCTCCGCGTCACGCGCCGGAGCCCGCTGCCGTCGGACCCGACGATCCAGATGTCGAGGTTGCCGCTCCGGTCGGAGTCGAACGCGATCCGTCGCCCGTCGGGCGACCAGGCCGGGTTCTCGTCATTGCCGCCGCCGCGAGTAATCCGAGTCACCCCCGAGCCGTCCGAGCTCATCACCCAGATCTGCCGCGAGCCCGAGCGATCGGTGGTGAAGGCGACCTTCGACCCGTCCGGCGACCAGGCCGGATCGCCGTCGAAGCCGGCGTCCTGCGTCAGCCGGGTCTCGTTCGAGCCGTCGACGTCGATCGAGTAGATCTCGGTCTGTCCGTCCCGTTCGCTCTCGAATGCGACCCTGGTGCCGTACGGCGCCCAGGTGGCGTCGCCGTCGTAGGCGGGCGAGAACGTCACCTGAGTGACCGCGCTGCCGTCACCCTGCTCTGGAAGACCACACGGCCGTTCAGGCCGGGCACGACCGCGCCACCTGCGCCGAGCACCGCCGTGAGCGCGACCAGGGTGGCCGCGAAGAGGCCCTTCGCCAGCATTTCCCCTCCTTTCCTCGGTGTGCAAGCCGAGGCTAGGAGGCACACATGTGCGCGCCTTGAGCCGGGGGTAAGTGTCGGTTAGCCGCTCGTAAGCGTTTCGGCAGCGACTTTACGAACCACCTACGGGACGATCGTCGGGATGTCCTTGATCTTGCCGCTGATGATGTCGTCACGGACCTTGTTGACCGCGTCGACGTCCGCCTTCGGCACCTTCGGGCTGATCTTTCCGAGGCCGACGCCGTCGTCCTTCAGGCCGTAGACGGTGTCGCCGCCCTTGAACTTGCCATCGAGCACCGACTTGATCGCCGAGTAGACGGCCACGTCGACGCGCTTGACCGCGCTGGTCAGGATGTGCGGCCCGAGGACGGACTGGTCGGCATCCACGCCGATTCCCCAGAGCTTCTTCTCGCGTGCCGCGTCGAGGGCGCCGAGCCCGCAGCCGCCCGCGACCTGGAAGATGACGCCGGCGCCGCGCGAGATCTGGGTCAGCGCGACCTCCTTGCACTTGGCCTGGTCGACGAAGTCCTGCGAATAGGCGTTCAGGGTCTCGATGCCCGGATCCGCTTTCTTCGCGCCCGCCTGGTAGCCGGCGATGAAGCGGTCGACCGGCGGCTGCTTCTGTCCACCGACCGAGCCGATCACGTCCTTGCCGGGCCGCTTCTTCTCGACCAGGGCCGCGAGATACCCGGCCAGGTAGCCGACCTCCTGCTCGCGGAACAGGAGCCCGTTCACATTCTTCGGATGGTGCTTGAGGTCGGCGACGCCGACGTCGACGATCGCGAAGTGCGAGTCGGGGAAGCGCGACGCTGCGGCGTCGATCGCGTCGGTCTCGGTGAACCCGACGCCGACGATCAGGTCGTAGCCCTTCTTGGCGAAGGAGGTCAGGTTCGGGATGTAGTCCGCGGCCGAGTTCGACTGCACGACGCGTCCGCTGACGCCGAGCTCGGTCTGGGCCCGCTGGAGGCCCACGAAGGCCAGGTGGTTGAAGCCCCGGTCGTTCAGCTGCCCGATGTCCGTGACGAGGCCGATCTTGAGCCCACCCTCGTTGGTCGAGGTGGTCTTCTTGCCCCCACCGCCGCAGGAAGTGAGGACGAGAACGGCGGCGGCAAGCAGTGCGGCGAGTGCAATCGGCTTCATCTGAACGGCCCTTTCGGCTAGGTTTACGACTCAGAGGCTAAAACCTTGCCGGAGTCTAACACCGTCGCCGCGCAGCATGCGCGTACTGCCCCGACGCACGTGACCCTCGCGGTCGTCCTCCAAATCCGGAACGGCCGGCTCGAGGCACTGCTCTGGGAACGCGCCCGGGAGCCCTTCGGCGGCGCCTGGGCGCTCCCCGGCGGATACCTCGACCCCGGTGAGACGCTCGAGCAGTCGATCCGGCGCCACCTCGCCGCGAAGGTGGACGTCCGCGAGCTGACGCATCTGGAGCAGCTCGAGACGCTGAGCGATCCGAAGCGCATGCCCGAATGGCAGCTGGCGACCGCGTATCTCGGCCTCGTTCCCGCCCACCTCGACCCGGCGGTTCCGTTCGACACTACGTGGCACCCCGTCGACGACCTGCCGCCACTCGCCTTCGACCATCGCGGGGTCGTCCTGGCCGGCCGTGCGCGCCTGCGCGCGAAGCTGTCCTACACGAACCTCGGCTTCGCGCTGGCCCCGGAGTCGTTCACGATCTCGGAGCTGCGCGAGCTCTACGCGGCGGCGCTCGGCCACGAGGTGTCCGCCACGAACCTGCAACGCGTTCTCCTCCGCCGCGGGCTACTCTTATCGACGGGCGAGCGGCGCCCGCCCGGACGCGTCGGCGGCCGCCCTGCCGCGCTCTACCGCTTCGACTCGCGCACGCTCCAGATCACCGACCAGTTCGCCGTCTTGCGCCCGCCCGTCTCCTAGCAATTTCCTGGCGACGTCTGCAGCAAACGGCTACCCTGAATCCGTCCGCGACGAAAGGAGGAAGGTCAAATGACAACGATTGCCCGTTTTGCCTCCCGTCGCGGCGCCCTGAGCTAGCCGCTCTTTCTCTCTCGGGCTCCGCAGACGGCCGCGTTCCGGCCGCGCCACTGCGCGGCGTTCTTGCCTGCCCGAAAGGAGACCAGCTTGTCCGCAGACCCGATCGCACTCGCCCGCCTCGGCTGGCGCGACGACCTCGCCGAGGTCTTCGCACCCCTCGCCGAAGACGGGCTCGTGCCCGGCCGCGTCGCGGTGCAGCATCGCGGCGCTTACGACGTGTACACCGAAGCCGGCGAGATCTCCGCCGAGGTTTCTGGCCGCCTGCGTCACGAAGCCGGCGGCGCCGCCGACCTGCCCGCGGCCGGCGACTGGGTCGCACTCGATGCGAGCACCATCCACGCCGTCCTACCGAGGAGGACGAAGCTCTCGCGCAAGGTCGCGTGGGAAGCGACCGGCGAGCAGGTCATCGGCGCGAACGTCGACGTCGTCTTCATCCTGACCGCGCTCAACGGCGACCTTAACCTCCGCCGGCTCGAGCGCTACCTGACCACGATCTGGGAGAGCGGCGCCGAACCGGCCGTCGCACTGACGAAGGCCGACCTCTGCCCTGACGTGTCCGCCGCTCTCTTCGAGGTGGAGAGCGTGGCTATCGGTGTGCAGGTGCACGTCGTCTCGAGCGTCACTGGTCTCGGCGTCGAGGAGATCCGGAGCTGCGCGGCCGGCGACCGCACGATTGCCTTCCTCGGCTCGTCGGGCGTCGGGAAGACGACGCTCCTGAACCGCCTCCTGGGCGAGGAGCTGTACGCCGTCAAGGAGATCGCGGCCAACGGACGCGGGCGCCACACGACCACGCGGCGCGAGCTCGTCATGCTTCCCGAAGGCGGTCTCGTGCTGGACACGCCGGGGATGCGGGAGCTCCAGCTGTGGGCTGCGGACGAAGGCATCGGCGCGGCGTTCGACGACGTCGAGGCGCTCGCGCTCACGTGCCGGTTCTCCGACTGCAGCCATGAGCGTGAGCCCGGCTGCGCGGTGCTGGCCGCGGTCGACACCGGCGGGCTCGAGCTCGACCGGCTGCGCAGCTGGCGCAAGCTCCAGCGAGAGATCCGCGCACTCGAGGTGAAGCAGAACCAGCGGCTGCGGATCGAGGCGCGCCGCGCCCGCCGCGTCCAGGCGAGGAGCTTCCGCAAATCGAGCTGGTAGAGCACGGGGGAACCCATGGTTCCCCCGTGAGCCCCCTCCTTCTTGCCACGGCAGGGAAGAAATCGCACGGGGCCTCCCGCCGGAGCAAGTCCGGCTCCGGCCGCGATCGTTTGTGCACAGGAGGGCCGGCCGACAGAGCCCGCGAAGGATGCGTTCGGCCTGAGACCTACTTCATCGTCGGGGCCATCTGATCCTTCGGCTTCATCTGGCCCGACGGCTCCATCTGGCCCGACGGCTTCATCTGGCCCGAGGGCTTCATCTTCCCGACCGGCTGCATCTGCTCGGACGGCCCCATGTGCATCCGCGGAGCCTTCCCCGGGCGGGTGAGGCCCGGCACGTGACCCGGTGCTGCCGCGACCCAGATCCCGAAGGCCGCGAACGCGACGGCAAAGGGAACGGTGAGCCGGTCGCCCTTCGGCAGCACCTTCTGGGCGAAGATCGCGGCTGCGACGATCGCCATCCAGAGCAGGCTCATCACCCCGAGCGCGAAGAGGATCAGCATCAGGCCCCAGCAGCAGCCAACGCAGTACGCACCGTGATCGACGCCCATCCGAACAGCCCCGAGCCGCCCCGTGCGCCAGCCGCTGAGGACGAAGTGCAGGGGCGACCGGCAGTGGCGCAGGCAAACGCGCTTGAGCGGCGTCAGCTCGTAGAGGCCCGCCGCGATGAGGGCCGCGCCCGCGACGTAGGGCCCCGCGCGGTCCCAGGCGAGGAAGCCGGTGTCGAATGCGGTGATCAGCCGAAAGACGCCGTAGCCGACCAGGCCGTACACGGTCCAGGCCGCGAAGTAGCCACCGACGAAGATCCAGGTGGGGACGAGGGCGTGTCCGCGCTTCGCCCGTTCGCTCGAGATGCGTGTGAAGAGCAGCACCATCGGCGCGACCGACGGCAGCATCATCGCGGCCATCATCGTCACCCAGATTCCGAGGTACCAACCGAGGCCCCCGAGGTTCGTACCCGGCCCGTCGTCCATGCCGTCCATCCGGGCGACCGTGACGATCCAGGCGACGAGGGCACCGCCGAGGATGAGGGCGGCGATGGTGATCGTGCCGAGGCGAAGCGGCCGTGACGGAAGCGCGTGGGTCGTCACGGTGCGCAGCTTAATCGGCTAGGCAGCCTCTTCCCACTCGAGCCAGGGGTCCCTGTACGTGGCCACACGCGCGCGACGGCGGGCGGCTCGCCGCCGAAGGATGCGCCGGCGGCGACGGCGCAGCGCAACCAGCGCGAACGGCGAGGCGGCCACCGAGAGCACGAAGAGCCAGAAGAAGAAGGCACCTCCGAAGAGCGCAAAGGCGAGCGTCCCGATGCCGTACAGGACGAGCGCCGCGACCGTGACCAGCTCGGGGACGGTCAGGACGACCTTGCGGTTGTCCTCGCGAGCGTCGCGGGCGACGGCCTTCACGGGATGTCATGGTCCTCTTCGGACCGGACGGACCCCGGCTCCCATTTGTGGGTTTTGCCACGCTCCGCGCCGCGAGGCCTCTTTCGCCGCGACCGGAACGCGTGTCAGCCGAGCACGATCACACCCGCCGCCGCGAGGCGGTCGATCTCCTCATCGGCGTACCCGGCCTCTGCGAGCACCGCTCGGGTGTGTGCCCCGAGAGCCGGCGGCGCGCTGCCGTGGAGCACCCGCTCGCCGTCGATCGAGATGGGCGGCGCTACGAGCTTGAGCCCGTCGACCGGAGCGTCGTCGACCTCCTGGATGAGTTCCAGAGCACGCGTCTGCTCCAGCTCCGCAACCTCGCCGACGTCGTGAACTGCCGCCGCCGGAACCCCGGCGCCGGCCAGCCGCTCCAGCCAGTGGTCGACGGACTGCTCAGCGAGGCGCGCGTTCAGGTCCCGCGCGAGCTCGACACGATTGGCGACCCGGTCCGGATTCGTCGCGTACCTCGGATCGTCGGCGACCGGCAGCTCGAGCGCGTCGCAGAGGGTCCGGAACTGGCGGTCGTTGGCGGCCGCGATCATCAACTCGCCGTCAGCTGCACGAAACACTTCGTAGGGAACGATCAGAGGGAAGCCCGTCCCGTACCGGCCCGGAACATGCCCGGTGCCGAGGTAGCCGATCAGCTGGTAGGGCAGGAACGAGACAGCCGTCTCGAACAGCGAGACGTCGATCGTGTGCGGGCCGCCTTCCAGGAGGGCGGAGAGGATCCCGATCGCGGCCCACAGCCCGGTTCCCTGGTCGATCATCGAGACCCCGGCGCGAACGCCGGGCCGGTCGGCCTCGCCGGTGACGCTGATGATCCCGGCGGTCGCCTGCATCATCGGGTCGTAGCCGGGCAGGTCACGAAGCGGCCCCGTCCGGCCGTACGAGCCGATCGTCGCGTACACGATCTTCGGGTTGCGGGCGCGCACGTCGTCCGGGCCGAGCCCTCGACGCTCGGCGAGGCCGGGACGGAGGCTCTGGACGAAGACGTCCGCATGTTCGGCCAGCCGCAACACGGCCTCGCGCCCCTGCGGTGTGCCGAGCGCGATCGCCGCCGAGCGCTTGCCCGCGTTCGCGGCCAGGAAGAGGGTCCCCCATCCGTCCCAGAAGGGCGGCCCCCACGAGCGGGTGAAATCCCCCTCCGGCGGCTCCACCTTGATCACCTCCGCGCCGAGCGCAGCAAGGATCTGCGAGCAGTACGGCCCGGCGTAGGAGGTGGTCACGTCGAGGACCCGGCGGCCGGCGAGAGGCTGGAAGCTCACGACGCGATCGTAGAATCCCGGGAGTGGCTCAGGTCGTGGACTTCCCTCAGCACGCCCGCTTCCGCGACCTGATTCGCGAACAGGCCTACGTGGACGGGCGGTGGATCGACGCCGACTCGGGAGCCACCTTTCCGGTCTTCGATCCAGCGACCGGCGAGACACTCGCCCTCGTGCCCCGCCTGGGTACAGCGGAGACGCGGCGCGCGCTCGAGGCTGCCCAGCGGTCGCTTCCCGACTGGCGCGCGAAGACTGCAAAGGAGCGCGCCCGCATCCTGCGCCGCCTCGCCGACCTGATGCTCGACCGGCACGAGGACCTGAGCGCGCTCCTGACCGCCGAGCAGGGGAAGCCGCTCGCCGAGTCGCGGATCGAGGTCGAGTACGCCGCCTCGTTCTACGAGTGGTTCGGCGAGGAA
>JBBRYK010000108.1:0-7453 GCA_038237665.1 Gaiellales bacterium
AACGAGCGCGGTCGAGTCGTTGTTGTAGCTGCCGTCGAAGCCGAGCACGACCTCTGTCCGCGCCGGCAGTGTCCGCGGCGCTGCCAGCGCCTCCCAGGCGCCCGTAGGCAGCCAGCGGGTCGCCGTCGCGGTGAACTGGTTGAGGTAGTAGCGGCGCCACTCAAACTCGGGGATCTCGTAGAAGCGGGCGGCGATCGCCTCCCGATCCACATGCTCGCCGGCGCCCTCGTAGACGACCCTGACCGCCTCCCTGACCGCCTCCTCGCTCGACAGGTCGCACTTGGGGTCCGGGTGCTCGCGCCAGTCGAACAGGAAGCCGTCGTCGACGAGCTCCCCTGACTCGACCCGCTTCCCCTTCGAGTACAGCGTCCCGATCAGCGAGTCCAGCCTCGAGCCGGCCGTCGAGATGTCCAGCGCCCAGGAGCCGGCCCGCTTCGCCAGCCCGTTCGTCAAGACCAGGTGGACCCGTTCCTTGCGTCCCTCCCACTCATGCACCTCGTCTGCGATCCGGAAGCTGTGGCGGCCGCCGTCGTTCGAGCCGGCGGCAGCGGCGACCCGGTACAGCTTCCCGGGCGCGTCCCGGCGCAGAATCTCCGTGTCGTAGACCTCGAAGTAGTCGGCCAACGGCCCCTCGCTGACCATCACCTTCGCCGTCCCGAAGAGCAGATCAGCCTGCTCGAAGCTGGCCGCCGCGACCGGGATATCGGGGGCGACCGGCGCCACCGGGCCCGCCAGCTCCACAAGTGAGAGCGCGGCCGCGTACTCGGTCTTCCCCCACCCCTTCGGGCGGCCGTACAGCACGCGCCGGTAGCGGCGCTGGCCGTTCGGACGCTGCTCGTAGATCCGCCAGGTGAGCCGCCGCTCCTCTTCGGTCAGGCGGAACGGCTGCCCGTACCGATCCCCCTCGCCGTGGACGAGGTAGGTCTCGATCCAGGAGCAGACGAGGCCGCCGCTACTGGCCGGCAGACTCGGCGAGCTCGAGACGCGGGTCTTCGTGGCCATCTTCGTCGGCAATCGCAAGATTCAGCTCCTCAAGGGAACGGCGGGCCTCCCCCACCGCGATCCCCAACTTCAGCCGCGCCATCGGGGTCAAACCGAAGCGGTCCTCGAGCGCGCGAATGCCGTCGTCGAGATAGGCGAGGTACTTCGCGAGCGGGTTCAGCGACGGCTGCCCCGTCGACCCCGCGACGATCCAGCGGCGCCTCATCCCCCTGAACGCCCGCTCCCGCTCCTCGTACAGACCGAACAGACGGTGCAACGCAGGCAGATCCGAGCTCGTATCGACCGCGGCCGCCACCGGAGACCGCCAGAACGCCTCCCAGGCCGTCAGAGCGGCCCCTGACAGGCCTTCCGGCGGCGCTGGAGGGGCGTCAACCGGACGAACCGCCGACAACCGCGTCACCGCCGGCCGGTTCCGCCGCTGACGCCGGTCAGAAGGCTTCGGAGCCGGTCCCCGTAGACCCAAAAAAGCTCACCCCGCCCAAACGCACGGAAAACGCGTAACGGAAAAAAGCGACGGGCTAACGGGTTTCGGCGCCGCGCGCAGGCGGTGCCTACCTGGGGGGTCGTGGGGGGTCAAGACGCGTCCTTGTAGTCGTTCAGCAACCAGGACGCGGCATCCTGGCGCCCCGCGACCGTGCCGCTCGCCTCGTCTGCGAGAACGCAGCCGGCGGTGAGGAAGGTGGCGAGGTCGGCGGCGTCGATGCTGAGGCGACTCAGTCCACGCGCACGGGCGGTGGCGTTGCCGACGGTAACGGGCGAGATGGTTGGGTTGCAGACGATGTACCAGCGAACGGCCACGGCTAGTCCTTTCGGTCAGTGGGTCAGGGAGTACGGGTTCACCACGCGCTCAACCGCCCGCCCCGACGGGCGCTCCAAGCGGCGTCACGGATTGCGTCGTCCATCGACTGCGGCGCAGCGCTTGGCTCCGGTCCGTGCGCTCCTGCATCGATGCCGACGTAGGGACTGTCAGCATCCTCGCGCTCGGGCTCGGCCGGGTCGGTCTCGACGACGAGAGAGCGGCCGCGGGCGCGCAGTAGCTGGTTCATCACGTCGCTGGCGTCGGCTTCGCTCATGCTGCGGGTCGGATCGGCGCAGTCGGTTGACTCGGACGAAGCAGGCGGGTGTGACCATCGCTATCGCCGACTCTGATCGAGCTGATCGGCGCCAGGCCGGTGACGGTCTGACGCTGAGGCGCAGGCGGCGGGTCGACATCGAGCCGCAGCGCTACCTCAACCTCGGGCCAGCTCACGGGGTCGCCACTGCGGGCGATCAGGCCGCCGCGGAAGGGAAGGTCAGCCGTTGAGTACGACGCGTCCGGGAACTGTGAGAGGAAGCGGGACAGCGCGGCCGTTGCACTCAGCCGAGCACGAGCCGCGAACGCCGCCTCGATTGCCGTCTGGTAGTCGGCGCGCGCCGTGTCGATCACGCCTGCCTGCTCGGCGAGCCATGGCCCTCGGTGCTTCTCGACAACCGCGACGAGCTCCTCTTCCGCCTGGTCGAGCGCGAGCTCGAGCGCGAGCGCGCGCCGGCCGGTCTGGGCGATCTGCTCGTCGACGGCCGCGACGGTCTGCTCGCCAGGGTCGGCCTTTCCCTTGCGGATCGCTTCGGCGTAGGCGCTGCGGTCGGCGGTGACGGCTGCCTCCCGCTCGCGTGCCAGCCCTTCGCTGCGGGCGTTGACTGTCTTCCGCTCGTCGAGCAGGCGCGCATAGCTTGTCTTCACCTTCTCGAACGGCGCCCAGGTCGTAGCGGGCAGGCTGAGGATCGTCCTCACCCCGCGCAGGTTTCGGAATGCACTCACGCTGCCTCCTTCGTCTCGATAGACCCGCGAGAGCCGGAGCCGCGGGATGCGGCCTCCGGCGTCTCGCGAGTGATCCGGCGGGTCAGGGCCCGATCAGCGGCACCCGCCGGGATTCTGAGCGTGCCGCCCGGCAGGCGGACGACCGGGATATCGCCTCGAGCGGCCCAGCGATAGACGGTCGCGCTCGAGACGGCGTAGCGCGCGGCGAGCTCGGCGACGGTGCTCCAGCCGTGCGCAGGATGATCGACACTCATGGTTAGAGCATAGCAAATTTCTTGCTCGATTCCTATAGCCTTTTGAATGATCTGCAAGCTCCCTGCCGAGGTTGCAGGGTTGCAGCTGTTCGCGAGGGTGACTACCCCCTCCCCCCCTGCGCGAGGTCGGAAGAGTCGAACCCTTGAACAGATCCGGTACCAAGTTCCGGTACCAAGAGCGGCCCAACCGCCTGGTTGAGCCGCTCTCGCTAGAAGAGCTGGTTCTCGCCGCCGAAGATCGCCGACACCGACTCGTCGGCGAAGACGTTCATGATCGTGTCAGCGAGCAGGCCGGCCACCGGCAGCACCGTCATCGTGGCCGGCTGCTTCGTCGGGTCGACGGGCACCGTGTCTGTCACCACGATGCCGGCGAAGTCGGCGGCCGAAAAACGCTCGAGCGCGTCGCCCGAGAACAGGCCGTGCGTTGCGAAGACCCAGACGTCGGTCGCTCCGTGCTCCCGAAGCGCACGGGCTCCGGCCAGGAGCGTCCCACCGGTGATGATCACGTCGTCCCCGACGAGCGCGACCTTCCCGTTGACCCCGCCGGTGATCTCCGTCACCTCCACGACGTCCCGTCGCGGGCGGTTCTTGTGCATGACGGCGAAGTCGGCCTCGATCATCTCCGCGAACCGGAGTGCGACCTTCGCGCGGCCCGCATCAGGGGCGACCGACACCACGCTCTCGCCCGTGACTCCCCGGTCACGGAAGTACTGCGCGAAGAGCGGCAGTGCGGTCATGTGGTCGACCGGGATCGTGAAGAACCCCTGGATCTGTCCGGCGTGCAGGTCCATCGTCAGCACACGGTCGGCTCCAGCGAGCTGGAGCATGTCGGCCACCAGCCGCCCCGTGATCGGCTCGCGCGGCTTTGCCTTGCGATCCTGCCGGGAGTACGGGAACCAGGGGACTACGGCGGTGATGCGCTTGGCAGAGGCGAGCTTCGCCGCCTGGATCATCAGCAGGAGTTCCATCAGATTTCGGTCGACCGGCTCACAGCCCGTCTGGACGACGAAGAGGTCTGCTCCCCGGATCGACTCGAGGTAGCGGCAGTAGGTCTCGCCGTTCGCGAAGGTCTCGAGCTCGACCTCGCCGAGCTCGACCCCGAGCTTGCCGGCTATCTGGTGGGCGAGCTCTTTGTGCGAGCGACCCGAGAACACCATCAGCCGCTTCTGAGGGCCGCGCTCGAGCCAGTGTCCGGTCTTCACCTCGGGACGCTCCGCCGCGGCGCCCATCCCGGGGAGACGCGCCGGCTCAGTCGTCGCGGTGTCGATAGACATAGCCGTCCTTGTTGATCTGGCGTGGCGGGAAGCCTGCGAGCGCTCCGGGGGGCACATCTTCCGTGATCACCGCGCCCGCCGCAATCCAAGCGTCGTCTCCGATCTCGACGGGCGCGACGAATGAGTTGTCGACACCGGTCCTGACGTTGCTGCCGATCTTCGTACGGCCCTTGGGACGCCCAGGACGGTGTGGGAAGTTGACCGTGACGTTGGCCGCCGCGACGTTCGTGTCCTCGCCGAGGTCGGCATCTCCGATGTAGGACAGGTGCGGGATCTTCGTCCGCGCCCCGACGCGGGAGTTCTTGAGCTCGACGAACGTTCCGGCCTTCGCGCCCGCCTCGAGGACGGTCCCGGGTCGGAGGTAGCAGAACGGCCCGACCACCACTCCCTCCCCAACCACCGCGTCAACGACGACCGCGTGCGGGCCGACCTCGGCGCCCGCGGCAACAAGTGAAGCTCCGCGGAGAACGGTGAACGGCTGAATCACACACTCGGCCTCGAGCCGGACGTCCGGTCCGATCCAGGTGGTCGCCGGATCGACGATCGTCACGCCCGCGAGCATGTGCGCGAGATTGATGCGATCACGCAGCACGGCCCCCACGGCGGCGAGATCGGCCCGTGTGTTCACGCCTTCGGGAGCGAGCGGATCGGGCGAGCGGAAGGCGGCCGCCCGGCCTCCCGAGGCCGTGATCAGGGCGATCGTGTCCGTCAGGTAGAGCTCGCTCTGCGCGTTCTCGTCCCCCACTCGCTCAACGGCGTCCCACAGCGCCCGCGCGGAGAAGACGTAGATCGACGTGTTGAGCTCCCGGACAGCGAGCTCATCGACCGTTGCGTCCACCTCCTCCACGATTCGCTCGACGGCCCCGTCCTCGTTCCGGACGACGCGACCGTACGGAAAGGGCGCGTCCGGCTCAAACGAGAGGATGGTCACCTCGGCGCCGCCCCGGCGGTGCTCCGCGACCAGTCCGGCGAGCACTTCCACGGTGATGAGCGGGACATCGCTCGAGAGCACGAGGACGTCGCCGTCGAATGCGCCGAGTGGCTCCTTCGCCGCAGCGACGGCGTCGGCGGTACCGCGAGGCTCGCGCTGCACCGCCACCTCCGCCGCCCCGAACCGATCCGCCGTCGTCGGCGAGGCGACAACCACGAGCCGAGCGGGGTCGAGCTCCCCCGCGGCGGCGATCACCCAGTCGACCATCGGGCGATCGAGCAGCAGATGGAAGTGCTTCGGCGTCGCTGAGCGCATCCGGGTGCCCAGGCCGGCGGCCATGACAACTGCTGCGAGCCTCGGATCGGTCATGAGAAGGATGGCTGGGGCGCCAGGATTCGAACCTGGGATCGCGGGACCAAAACCCGCTGCCTTACCACTTGGCTACGCCCCAGTGCAGTTGCTCTCGAGTCTCGCAGAGAAGCGCTCACGGACGCCCACCGGAGCCCCATTCCAGTCTCTTAAACACCTCGGTCGCCGGAGGAGACGGTGGAGGGCGTCAGCGTTCGGTGAACAGCACGACGAGCGCGACGACCGCAAGCACTGCGACGAAGATGACCGCCAGGGTCCCGACCACGACGACGAGCACAGGTACGAGCGCGACGAGGGCCTGCGACGCAGCGGCGATCCAGGCGATCTGGCGGCCGGCGTCTGATCGGAGGTCGCGCCCGGCGTACAGATAGAACGCGATCGAGACGGCCGCAATGGGGATCGCGACCCACCAGGAAACGAACTTGAAAGCGACCAGGATCCCCTCGACGACGGCGATCCAGAAGGCGATCTTGATGCGCCGCTGGCGCAGCCAGCGGCCGCTACGGCTCGAGCCGTGGTCGAGCACCTGCCCCCGCCGGAGCTGCGGCCGCGAGTAGACCATCTCCCGCTCAAAAGTACCACGCTGGCACACTCACCCACGTCCGTCCGAGCGGCCTCAGCGTCCTCCCCGCCGCCGCGGCCTCGGCACGCTTCTGGAAGAGGCCGTAGACGGTGGGCCCCGCGCCGCTCACGTCGGCGCGAAAAGCGCCGCGCGCATACAGCTCCCGCGTCAGCGGCGAGGAAGCGAGGTCGTTCGGGGGAAGCAGGGCGAGATCTCGCGGGCGTCGCACCTTCGCGAGGGTCAAGAGCAGGTCGGCACGCCGGGCATCGCAGCCTGTCGCGCCCGCGCGTGCGTCGAAGGCCGCGTAAACCTCGCTCGTCGAGATCTTGCGCGCACCGTCGGGAAGGACGAGCACGATCCAGTAGTCCTGCGGGAGCTCGAGCGGAGTCAGCTCGGTTCCGTCGCCTTCCCCGAGCTGCGGCCCTGCGGCGAGAAAGAATGGAACGTCGGCGCCGAGGCGCGACGCGAGGGCGTGCAGAGCCGCCGGCCCGAGCGGCCGGTCGAGAGTCGAGTTCGCGAGGCGGAGAGCGGTCGCGGCGTCGGAGCTGCCGCCCCCGAGGCCGGCTGCGACGGGAATCCGCTTCTCGATCCGCGCGCGCCATTCGGGGCGAACGCCCGCGGCGTCGGCAAGGGCGGCAAGCGCGTCCCGAACGAGGGTGTCCTCACCGAAGCCGACGATCTCCAGCCGGCGCGAACGCACCACGCAGACGCGGTCGCAGAGGGCAATCCGCTGATAGACGGTCGCGACCTCGTGGAGGCCGCTCTCGCCTCGATTCCCGACGACGAGAGCCAGGTTGATCTTCGCCGTGGCCGGCGCGCGCCTCACGGCCGCCCGCGGAGGGCCCTGCTGAGGGCGACGAACTCCTCCGGCGTCAAGGCTTCGGCACGCGTGTCCGGTCGCCGATCGATCGCCGCGAGCGCCTCGGCGGCCTCACGACGCCCGGCGAAGCCAGCAAGCGCAACCGAGTTCGGGAGGGTCTTTCGCCGGTGCGCGAAGCCCGCTTCCACAAGGCGCTTGAGACGGGGATACGAGGGAGGGTCCGGGATCCGGCGGAACGCGACCAGCGTCGAGTCGACGTTCGGCCGGGGGCGAAACACGTTCCGGGAGACCGGGTGGAAGCCGGTGCGCTCCGAGAGGAGCTGGACGAGGACGGAAACGGCACCGTAGGCGGGCGTGGAGGGGGCGGCGAAGAAGCGCTCGGCCACTTCGCGCTGCACCATCACGCACCATGCCAGGAGAGCGGGAACGCGCTCGAGCGTCTG
>JBBRYK010000109.1:0-7006 GCA_038237665.1 Gaiellales bacterium
CTGCAGCCGCTGCCGCCGATCCGTGACGACCCGCTGTGGGAATTCGTCGGGATGGCGGAAGGGAGCCCGGACGACTCCTCCCGGGTCGACGAAATCGTCTACGACGGGAAATGATTTTCGTCGACACATCGTTCTGGGTCGCGCTCGTCGCGGCGCGGGACGATCAGCACGAGGTGGCGATACGACTTCTCGAGCAGCGTGGTGATGAGCATCTCATTACGTCGAACCACGTCTGCGGGGAGAGCTGGACGTTCTTGCGGAACCGCCATGGCTACCTGACCGCCGTTGGGTTTTTGGACGGCCTCGATCGCTCGAGTCATGTCCACCTGACCTTCATTTCAGAAGCGCTGGAGGCGCAGGCGTGGCAGTGGCTCCGCCGGCTCGACGAACGGCCGTACTCCTTCGTCGACGCCACGAGCTTCGCGCTCATGCGCTCACTCAGGATCCGGGAAGCGCTGACGTTCGACGCTGATTTCGAGGCCGCCGGATTCGTCCGGCTGCGGGCTTGAGCGAGGGCTAGCGCTTCCGCTTCTGATGCGTCGTGGCGGGTCCGTAGGGATCCCAGACCGTGTCGCAGGCGCCCCACAGGCCCTTCTTCGCGGCGCGCGCGTTCTGCGCAGCCGCCAGCAGCGCGGCTGCGTAACGGCCCTTGTCGCCGCCGTAGAACCAGACCGTCGCCGCGCCCTCGCGCACGAGCTCGAGGTTCAGGTTCCGCCCGCCGTACCAGATGTAGCGCAGCAAACGGCCGTAGCGGTCGATCTGGTCGAGGCGGGGATCGGCCTCGAGCCGCACGTCGCTGCCGTCGGGAAGCAGGCGCCTGAGAGCCTTCGCCGCTGCTCGTGAGTAGCACTCGCCCGTGCCCTCCTCCGGCGTGTCGATCTGGAGCAGTCGAACGTAGACCTTGTCGGTCAGGCGAATCGTGTCGCCGTCGACCACGTAGCCGACGCGGGGACTCGCGCGGTGCTCGAGTTGCCCGGCGGCGCCACCCGCCCCGACTAGGACGAGTGCACCAGCCACCGCAGCCGCCGAAAGCCTCTTGCCGCTTAGGAAACCGTCCATTTCGGACGGCTCACCCTAGCCGAGCGGGTTCAAAAAAGGCGGGCGCCGCAACCGTCCCGAAGACCGGCTAGCCTGCCCGGCGGCTCGGCGGGCGTTGCGGCACTTTCGACGGCCGCTGCCGATTTTGATTTTCGTAGTCCCGGGTAGACCGGTCTTGGTGCCCGACAACGCGGAGGGGTAGGCGAATATGAGACTTGTTGCTGTACTTGCGGCCGTTGCTGCGGCCGTCGCTGTTGCAGGTGGGACGGCGGGGTCGGCGGCCGCTGTGCCGCCGGGCTTTCTGACGCCGCAGGCGTCGATGGTCACGCCGCTCGTGCCCGGCTCGCAGGTCAGGCCGATCATTACGACCGGCGAGACGGTTGGGAACTGGCGCTTCGAGGCGATCCCGGACGGGATTTCGCTTCGGGCCAGCGAGGACGGGAGCAAGGTCGACCTCTGGGTCAACCACGAGACCTCGACGGTTCCGTTCCCGTACGTCGCGACGGGGCCGACCGCGGCCAACTCGCAGAACGACTTCGACAACGCCCAGCTCAGCCACATCGTGCTGAACCGGAGCACCGCCGGAGTGCTGAGCGGGAAATACGCGATTCCGAGCGCCGCCAACTACCAGCGGTTCTGCTCGAACTTCCTGGCCGGCGAAGCCGAGGGCTTCGACCAGCCGTTGCTGTTCGTCCCCGAGGAGGCGAGCGACTTCGTCAACCGCACGGGTATGGCGTGGCCTCCTGGGCCGGGTTCGCAGCAGGCAGGGCTCGTCGTGGCCGTCGATCCCGCCACCGACCAGTTCCGGCCGATTCCAGGGCTGGGGCGGATGAACCACGAGAACGTCGTCGGCGTCCGCGGCTATCGCCACCCGGTGCTGCTGACCGGTGACGACACCTTCGCGGCTCCTTCGTCGCAGCTGTACATGTACCTCGCCCTCGACAGCAGCCAGGTCTGGAACGACCAGGGCCACCTGTGGGCGTTCCGGTCGAGCGTCCCGGCGATCAACGACTACGGCGACCTGACACCGCCGATGAGCGTGTCCGGGCAGTTCATCCCGGTGCCGGACAACATCGCCGACGGTGATCAGGCCGGTCTCGAGGCCTGGTCGAATGCGAACAACGTCTTCCAGTTCATTCGCATCGAAGACATCGCCACCGACAAGAGCAAGTCGAACGTCGTCTACTTCGCCGACACCGGCGAGCCGCGGGCGATCCCCGATCCGAACACCGGGCGGCTGATGCGCGGGCCCAGCTCGACCCAGGGTCCCTACATGAACGGCCGTATCTTCAAGATGGTGCTCGACCCGACCGACCCGAGGATCGTGACGAGCCTCTCGGTCCTGGTCAACGGCGACGCAGGCGGCTACAACAACGTGGCCTCACTGCACCAGCCGGACAACCTCGAGACGACCAAGAACAGCATCATGGTCGCCGAGGATCCGGGCTCGCAAAACCAGTACCCCGCGGGCACGGGCACGAACGCGCGGGTCTGGCGGTACAACCTCGCGACGACCGCGTTCGCTCCGGCGATCGTGGTCAACCAGTCCGCGGATCCGGCCGCCAAGGCCGGTGCGTGGGAGTCCTCCGGCATCGTCGACGCCTCGTCGATCTGGGGGCCTGGAACCTTCCTGCTCGACGTTCAGGCGCACACGATCTTCGTGCAGACGGCGCCGGGACCCGACCTCGTCGCGCCGCCGGGGCCGGACTGGCTCTACAAGCGTGAAGGCGGACAGCTGATCGCCGTCTTCATTCCGGGCGCGTAAGACCGCTCGCGGCGGGCCGCCCTTCGGGGCGGCCCGCCCGGTTTCTTCTAGGCCGGAACCGCCTCCGCCCTGGAGTCTGCGCCCTTGAAGTGCGGCATCACCCGGTGCGCGAAGAGCTCCTGGTTCTTGATCGCCTGCCAGTGCTCGAAGCCGCCGGGGTTGACCGTGATCGAGATCTCGGTGAGGCCCTCGCAGACGTCACGCACGGACTCGATCCGCTCGATCACGTCGGCGGGGGTGCCGACCCAGATCAGGTCGCCGGCGATCATCTCGTCGTAGGGGGTCTCGGCCAGCTTCTCGAGGATGCCGGCCGCGTAGAACCCATACCCGGCGGCGTTGAGCTCGTCCGCCGAAGGCTGCTCGAACTCGACGAGCGGTGAGGCGTTGCCCGCCAGGAAGCCCTTCATGCCCTCCTCGGCCTCCCGCCGGGCAGTGTCGCGATCGTCGTCGATGTAGGCGGCGTGGATCCAGACGATGTCGGGCTCGTTGCCGTGCTTCTTGCAGGTGGCGCGATAGAGGTCGAGCTGCTCGCGCAGGGCCTCGTAGGGGAGCAGTGGGGGGACGACCATGCCCCAGCCGCGCTCGCCGGCGAGGACGTAGGTGGCGTCGCTCGTCCCACCGAGGAACACCCGGAACTTCCGGGAGGGGTCCGGTCGCGGGACGATGCCGGAGTCGAAGACGTTCCAGAGCTTCCCCTCATAGGAGAAGCGCTCCTCGTTGAACGCCTTCCAGAGGATGTCCATCGCCTCCTCGTAGCGGGCGCGCGTTTCGGCGAGCGGCACGCCGGCCCGGGGCGGGATCCAGCCGTGGCCGCGGCCGAAGCCGAACTCGTAGCGGCCGCCGGTGAGGATGTCCGCGGAGGCGATCCGCGAGGCCAGCACCATCGGGTTGTGGTAGGGCAGCACGTGGACGAGCGTGCGGAAGTTGATCGTCTTCGTACGCTGCGCGGCAGCGGTGAAGAACGACATCGGGTCGGGCGAAGCGGAGAACTTGGGGAAGAAGAAATGCTCGACGATCGCGTAGGCGTCGTAGCCGAGACGGTCGGCGTTGACGATCTGCTCCATCGTCTCCGCGTAGAGCTGTTCGACCGGCTTTCCCGGCCAGGACTGCATCTCCGAGTAGATCGAGAACTTCATCGCCCCTCCTGCGGTCGCCTGGCGGCGATCATCTCATTCAGCGTGGTCCCACGCGAAGCGCCTGCGCGGCCATCGCCAACAGGGCGGCGCGGGCGTTCTTCGGCGGGTCTTTCACCTGATAGGTGTACAGGGCCTTCTGACGCACGAACCAGAGGTTCGCGGGCGCGCAGGAGCCGCCGCAGCTGACCGGCCGGTAGAGCGCCTTCAGGCCGTTCGAGAGCGTTGCGTTCGGCTTGCCGGGCAGAGTTCCGCCGCGCTTTGCCTCGAAGAAGGCGACGAAGCACGCGTTCGCGTGGCCGCAGTTTCGAGCCGAGGAGATGTCGAGCTGCCAGCCGCCGGCATCGGCCTGGGCCGAGGCGTAGATCCGCTTCGGGACGGCGGCGAGCTGAAGCCAGCTCGGCAGGATGATCGGGACGCCGGTCGGCCTGGCGATCTGGGCCACTTGCTTGTCGAACGGGCGCAGGTCGATCTGGGCGGCGGGGGTTGCGAGGGAGAGGGCGGCGAGCGCGGCCGCGATCGCCTTCATGTCATCGTCCGGAATTCGTCGTCGGTGACGAGCCCGTGCTTGCGGGCTCCGAGCGCCTTGACCCTGGCGAGGAGGGCGGCGCGTTCTTCCTCCGGCACGTCGAGGCCGAGCTCCTCGGCCTTGAGGCGGATCGAGTCGAGGCCGCTCTTCTTGCCGAGCACGATGCGGCGCTCGGCAGCGACGAGCTCGGCCGAGTAGGGCTCGATCGCCGGCGGGTCGTGGAACTGGCTCGCGACCGCGCCCGACTCGCGGACGAAGAGGTTCTCGCCGGTCAGCGGCCGCCACGGCTCGAGGTTGTAGCCCGAGAGGCGCTGGACGAGCTCGGCCGTCTCTCTCGCCCGGTCGAGGCGGAGGTTGGTGGGGACCTGGTAGAGCGCGTCGAGCGCGAGCGCGACCTCGAGCAGGTTGGCGTTGCCGGCCCGTTCGCCCATGCCGTTGATCGTGCCGTGGATCCAGGTGGCGCCGGCCCTGACGGCCGCGACGGCCGAGGCGGTGGCAAGCCCGAAGTCGTCATGGCCGTGGAAGTGCACGGGGACGTCGACCCACTGTCGCGTCGAGGTGACGAGGAGCTCGACGGTCTCGGGGGTAGCGGCGCCGATCGTGTCGACGACGACGACCTCCGCGGCGCCGGCCTCGACGGCCCGGGTGTAGATGCGCTCGAGGAAGGCGAGGTCGGCGCGAGAGCCGTCGACCCCGAAGAAGGCGACCGTGATCTGGGCGGCGCGGGCGGCCTCGATCGCGGCTACGACCCGGCGCTCGACCTCCTCTCTGGAGAGGCCGTAGGCGGCGAGCTTGGCGTCGCTGACCGGCGACTCGATCACGGTTGCCTGGACTCCGAGCTCGACGAGCGCCTCGACGTCGGCCGACACCGCGCGCGAGAAGCCCCAGATCTCGGCGTCGAGCCCGGCGGCCATGATCAGGCGGATCGCCTCGGCGTCGTCGGGCGAGACGCGCGGGAAGCCGGCCTCGATCCGGTCGACGCCGAGCCGGTCGAGGGCTTGGGCGATCTCCAGCTTCTGCTGCGGGTCGAGGACGACGCCGACGGTCTGCTCGCCGTCGCGGAGCGTCGTGTCGTAGAGGCCGATCGGGCCGGCGGCGGCGAGCGGCCGGTTGTGCGGCCCCGTCCAGACCTTGTCGCGCTCGATCATCGGAAGTCGTCGGGGAAGGGGGAGAGCTGCTCGGCGCCGTCGGCAGTGATCAGGAAGTTGTCCTCGACGCGCAGGCCGCCGCCCTCGGGCCAGTAGATGCCGGGTTCGATCGCGAGCACCATGTTCTCCTCGATCGTGCCTGTCCCGGCCTGGTGCGCGTAGGGCGGCTCGTGGGCGCGGGCGCCGACGCCGTGGCAGACCGGGTGAGAGGGCTGGCCCGGGTAGCCGGCGTCGGCGATGGCGTCTCGTACGAGCTTGTCCAGCTCCGGGAGGGAGGCGCCCGGCTTGCAGTGGTCGATCGCTGCCTGGTAGACCGCGAGGAGCTGGTCGAGGAGCTTGTCGTATCGTGCGTCGAGCTCGCCCGGGCAGACGTTCTTCGTGTGGTCGGCCCAGTAGCCGTCGGCGCACACCCAGATCTCGAAGAGCGTCGGCTCGCCCTCCTGCACCAGGGCGGCGGAGGTGGCCGTGAAGGTCTTGATCGACGGGCCCGACCAGACGAGCGAGAACGGCAGCGCGAGCTCGACCTTGCCCTGCCAGCCCGTGCCCTCGCCGTGCACGTAGCCCTGCCAGGCGGCCGCGGCCTGCGCGCACGTCATGCCCGGCCTCAGCACGCCGCGCACGTGCTCCATCGCGGCCGCGGCGATGTCGTTCGCGAGCTGTATGCGCTCGATCTCCTGCGGCGTCTTCAGCGCGCGCGCCGCCACGAGCAGCGGCGTCGCGTCGGCCGCGTCCGGGAAGGCGTCGAACCAGCCGCGCCCGAACGTCGTCGGCTCGCCGACCATGCGGTCGGAGGCCTGCGTGCCGCCGCTCAGCTCGATCGCGACCCGGCCGTAGCCGGCCGCCACCTGCACGGCGACCTCCTGGGCACGCTGGCCCGGGGGGCGCGGATCGCTCGCCTCGTAGCCCGAGAAGAGGCGCACGTCCTCCGTCCAGGCCACGCGCTCGGCGTCCTCGGCCGAGGCCTCGAGGCAGATCAGGACGGGCTCGCCCTCGCGCGGGACGACACAGGCGTCATAGCCCTTCATGCCCCAGAAGTTCGTCAGGTAGAGCACGTTGTCTGGGGAGCGCACGACGAGCGCGTCGAGCGCGCGCTCGGCCATCAGCGCGCGCACGCGCTCGAGCTTCGCGTCGTCGCGCAGGCAGCTCACCAGCGCACCTTCGGTGGCGGCGGCTCGCCGTGGCCCTCCTGCCACGAGATCACCGGGTTGCGCAGTGTGCCGATGCCCTCGATCTCGCACTCCATCACGTCGCCCGGCTTGAGGTAGAGCGCGGCCGCGTCGGGCGAGAAGCCCGCGACGCCCGCGACCGTGCCGGTCGAGACCACGTCGCCGGCGGAGTAGCCGAGCGCCGAGTAGTGGCTGAGGATCTCGGGGATCGTGACCGACATGCGCGA
>JBBRYK010000110.1:0-6987 GCA_038237665.1 Gaiellales bacterium
ACGACACTACGAGCAGGTCGCCCAGCCGTTCGAGTGGAAGTTCACACGCGACGATCTTGACCGGCTGCTCGAACGGCTCAACGCTCCCGGCCACGCAACCACACTCGCCGCGTGACAGAACTTGCGAACAGAACCACTTAGGCGCTCGCCCGCTCGCGCCGAAAGCGCAGCGAGACCGCACTAGAGTAGGCCGGGTTGAACACGTATGACTTTTCGGAACGGGTCGCCCTGGTCACCGGCGGCGCGAGCGGCATCGGTGCCGCAGCGGCGGACCGGCTCGCAGCGGGCGGGGCCAAGGTCGCGGTCTTCGACCGGCAGAGCGTCGAGGCCTACCTCTCGGTCACCGGCGACATGGCCCGCTCGGCCGACCTCAACGCGGCTGTGGCGCAGACGGAGGCCGAGCTCGGCCCGATCGACGTGCTCATGAACAGCGCCGGAGTCCCAGGCGAGTCGCTGAAGACGGTCGACGTCGCCGACGACGAGTGGGAGCGGGTGCTGGCGATCAACGCCAACGGCGCCTTCTACGCGTGCCGCGCGGTGCTCCCGCGGATGATCGAGCGCGGCTACGGGCGCATCGTCCTGATCGCTTCGATTGCGGGCAAGGAGGGCAACCCGATGGCCGCCGCGTACTCCGCCTCGAAGGCCGCGGTGATCGCGATGACGAAGGCGATCGGGAAGGACGTGGCCGGCACGGGCGTGCTGGTGAACTGCATCGCGCCGGCCGTGATCGAGACGCCGATCCTCGCCGGCCTCTCACAGCACCACATCGACTACATGGTCGAGCGGATCCCGCTGGGCCGGATGGGCCGCGCCGACGAGGTGGCCGCGCTGGCCTGCTGGCTCGCAAGTGAGGATTGCTCGTTCTCGACGGGCGCGACCTACGACATCTCCGGCGGCCGGGCGGTCTACTAGATGCCCTTCGAGCCTCGCGGCTGGCGCGTCCTCCGCTTCCGGGGGCCCGACGGCGAGCCCCGGGTCGGCGCCGTCGACCCGCAGTCGCCCTCGGTCGTCGTCGAGCTCGCCTCGCCCGACCCGCTGGACGCGATCCGCCTGGGACGCCTCGCCGAAAGGGCGAGCGCGGCGACCCACAAGCTCCAGGCGCGCGACCCGGAGACACTCGAGCTGCCCGAGCCCTGGAAGCTGCTCGCGCCGGTCGTCCCCGCGGAGACCTGGGCGGCCGGCGTCACGTACGAGCGCAGCAAGCAGGCCCGCGTCGAGGAGACGCAGGTCGCGGACGTCTACAGCCTCGTCTACGAGGCGGAACGCCCGGAGCTCTTCCTGAAGGACGCCGCTGGGCGAAGGACGGTCGGCCCGGGGGCGATGGTCGGCGTCCGCTCCGACTCGCGCTGGACGGTGCCGGAGCCCGAGCTCGCCCTCGTCCTGGGCGAGGGCGG
This sequence comes from Gaiellales bacterium, assembly GCA_038237665.1. Lineage (GTDB taxonomy): Bacteria > Actinomycetota > Thermoleophilia > Gaiellales > Gaiellaceae > JBBRYK01. The sequence goes on from JBBRYK010000110.1 coordinate 1,395, forward strand.
TGCGCTGCTCGGAGCGACGATCGGCAACGACCTCACCGCGCGGGACATCGAGGGCGAGAACCCGCTCTACCTGCCGCAGGCGAAGCTCTACGCGGCAGCGTGCGCGATCGGCCCGGCGATCCTCGTGCCCGACGACTGGGAGGCGCCGTTCGCCATCGGGCTGCGCATCCTCGACGAGGGCGGGGACACGATCTACGAGGGCGAGACGTCGACCGAACGGATGAAACGGACGCTCGAGGAGCTCGTCTACTTCGCCGGCCGCGACAATCCGCTGCCGGCCGGGAGCGTGCTGCTGACGGGAACCGGCCTCGTGCCGCCCGACGACGTCGCCCTCGCACCCGGACACACGGTCGAGATCCGGATCGCCGGAATCGGCATGCTTCGCAATCCGGTCGGCGCCGCCGCCGACCTCATTCAGAGAAAGGACCTGCTCCATGTCGGTTGAAGCCCCGGCCCGCGCGACCCGCACCAACTACGTCGCCGGCGAGTGGCGCCCGAGCGCGGGCGGCAAGACCTACGAGAAGCGCAATCCGGCGAATCCCAGCGAGGTGGTCGGCGAGTTCCCCGCCTCGAACGCCGAGGACGTGGAAGCAGCCGTTGCTGCGGCGGCCGAGGCGTTTCCGGGCTGGGCGCGGATGCCGGCAGCCCAGCGGGCAGGGTTCCTGGCCAAGGCGGCCGACATCCTCGAGGGCCGCGTCGAGGAGATCGCGCAGGACATGACGCGCGAGATGGGCAAGCCCATCCGCGAGGCCCGGATGGAGACCGCGCGGGGAGCCCAGATCCTCCGCTACTACGCGGGCGAGGCGTGGCGGCCCAAGGGCGAGCTCTTCGAACAGTCGGCGACCGGGAACGCCGTCTACACCGTCCGCCGTCCGCTGGGTGTCGTTGGGCTGATCACGCCCTGGAACTTTCCCGCGGCGATCCCCTTGTGGAAATCGGCCCCCGCGCTGATCTACGGCAACACGATCGTGATCAAGCTCGCGCAGGACGCGCCGCTGACCGGACTGCACATCGCCGAGTGCTTCGCCGAGGCGGGCCTCCCCGCCGGCGTCTTCAACGTGCTCGTCGGCCGCGGCTCGGAGGTCGGTGCGCCGCTCGTCGTCCATCCGCAGGTACGCGCGATCTCGTTCACGGGCTCCGTCGCGGTCGGCGAGGACGTTCGCGAGCAGGCGACGAAGCTGGGCAAGCGGGTGCAGCTCGAGCTGGGTGGGCACAACCCGCTGATCGTCATGGCCGACGCCGATCTGGGCCGGGCCTCCGAGGCTGCGTATGCAGGCGCGTTCTGGTCGGCGGGCCAGAAGTGCACGGCGACCCGAAGGATCTACGTCCAGGACGCGGTCTACGACGAGTTCCGTCAACGTTTCCTCGGCCGGATCGAGGCGGGTGCGGTCGGCGACCCCACCGATCCCGGCACGGAAGTGGGGCCGATCGTGAACGAGAAGCAGCTCGAGGACGTGCTCTCCGCGGTCGAGCGCGGTCGCAAGGAGGGGGGTCAGATCATCGCGGGCGGGGAGCGGCTCGACGAGGGGGGCGCCTACCTGGTCGCCCCGACCGTCTTCGAGGGTGTCGCCGACGACGCCTACCTCTCCTGCGAGGAGGTCTTCGGGCCGGTCACCTCGCTCTACCGCTTTACGAGCCTGGACGAGGCGCTCCAGCGCGCCAACGCGGTGCCCTTCGGGCTTTCGGCCTCGATCTTCACGTCCGCCCTCAGCACGACCGAGCGCTTCGTCCGCGAGGCGGAAGCGGGCATCCTCCACGTCAACTCGCAAACCGCCGGCGCCGACGTCCACGTGCCCTTCGGCGGGATCAAGAGCTCCGGCTTCGGCCCGCACGAACAGGGCCGCGCCGCGCTCGAGTTCTACACCGAGGTCGTGACCATCTACCAGGACTCTTGACTGAGCGCTTTCTAGTCACGGGCGCGTTGGGCTGCATCGGGGCGTGGGCCGTCCGGCTGCTCGTCGAGGAGGGCGTGCCCGTCGTCGCGTTCGACCTGGGCGACGATCCGTACCGCCTACGGCTGATCCTCTCGCCGGAACAGCTCGAGCACGTCACGTTCGTTCGCGGCGATGTGACCGATCTGGATGGGTTGGAACAGGTCGTCGCCGAGCACGGCGTCACGCACGTCGTGCATCTCGCCGCACTGCTGATCCCGCAGATCAAGGCGAACCCCGCGCGCGGTGCTGCCGTCAACGTGATCGGCATGACCAACGTGCTCGAGGCGGCCAGGCGCCGCGAGCTGCGAGGCGTTTCGTACGCGAGCTCAGCGGCCGCCTACGGACCAGCCGACGGCGGCCGGATCGAGGACGCGCGCAGCCCGTCGACCCTCTACGGCGTCTTCAAGCTGGCGAACGAGGCAACGGCACGGGTGTACTGGGAGGACGAGGGCGTCGGCAGCATCGGCCTGCGGCCCTACATCGTCTACGGGCCGGGCCGCGACACCGGGCTCACGGCGGGCCCGTCGCTCGCGATGGAGGCGGCGGCGCGAGGCGACGGCTACCGGATCGCCTACGGCGGCCGCTGCCAGATGCAGTACGCGCGCGACGCCGGGAAAACCTTCGTGCGGGCCGCCCGCGCCGAGCACGAGGGAGCGGCCGTGTTCAACCTGGGCGGTCCCGTCAGCACCATGAGCGAGATCGTCGCGGCGATCGAGGAGGCCGTGCCTGAGGTCGCGGGGCGCATCGAGTTCGACGACGTCCAGCTTCCCTTCCCGGAGGAGCTCGAGCGCGGCGAGCTCGAGCGCGTCGTCGGGTACGCGCCCGCGACGCCCCTGACCGAGGGCGTGCGCGAGACGATCGAGCTCTTCCGCGGGGAGTAGGCTCCGCGCGTGCCGGCCCCGGACCTACTCGAGCGGTACGCGGACCTCACCGTCCGCGTCGGCGTCAATCTTCGGCCCGGCCAGGAGCTGCTAATCACCGCGTTCCCCGAGCATCTGCCGCTCGCGCGGGCCCTCTCCAACGCAGCGTGGAAGGCGGGGGCTGGCTATGTGGACGTCTCCTACCGGGATCAGCACGTCAAGCGGGACATGATCGAATACGGCCCCGAGGACGCGCTGGAGCACACGCCCGACTGGATCGTCACGCAGTACGAGCGCCTCGCGGCCACAAGCGGCGCCCTAATTCAGATCACGGGCAACCCCGCGCCCGAGCTCTTCGCCGGGCTCGACGAGACGCGAATCGGCAAGGCACGGATGCGAAAGCTCGGGTCGATCAACCAGCGCATCGTCGGCGAGGCTTTGATCTCGTGGTCGATCGTCTCGTTCCCGACCGAAGGGTGGGCGACGACCGTCTTCGGGCAGCCGGACGTGGAGCGGCTCTGGGAGGCCGTGGCGACCGCGGTCCGGCTGGACGACCCCGATCCGGTCGCTGCGTGGCGTGCGCACATGGACAAGCTGCGCCGGCGAGCGGACAGCCTCAACGCGCTTGCTCTCGTCGGTGTCCACTACAGCGGCCCGGGGACCGACCTGACCGTGGGACTCAACCCGGCCTCCGTCTGGAAGGCGGCCGAGTTCGAGACCGCCTTCGGGACGAAGCACATCCCCAACCTGCCAACCGAGGAGGTCTTCACGACGCCTGACTGGCGCCGGGCGGAGGGTGTCGTACGCTCGACCCGCCCGCTGAGCCTGCCGGGCCAGTCGCTCGTCGTCCGCGACCTGGAGCTCGAGCTCGAGGGCGGCCGGGTGGTCGACGTCCGCGCCTCGACGGGCGCCGAGGTGATCCGCACCCAGCTCGAGACCGACGACGGCGCCTCCCGGCTCGGAGAGCTGGCGCTCGTCGACGGCGACTCGGCGGTCGGGAAGACCGGCGTCACCTTCTGGGACACGCTCTTCGACGAAAACGCCACGTCCCACATCGCCTACGGTCACGGGATCACCTTCTGTGTCGAGGGCGCACGAGGTCTCTCTGACAAGGACAGGCTCGAGCTCGGAGTGAACGACTCGATCGTCCACACCGACTTCATGGTCGGGGGCCCGGAGGTCGAGATCGACGGATTGACCGCCGACGGGCGTGCGATCCCGCTCCTGCGCGACGACGTCTGGCAGCCGGCGTAGCTACGCGGAGCTCTGAGCGGCAGGCCGCCCGGCCAGGCGGCGGGTCGAGAGCGGCGCACACAGGACGACGAGAAGGGACGCCGTCGCCACGAGCACCCACAGCGCGCTCGTGAACGAGCCGGTCGCGTCCCGTAGCGCGCCGAGCGCGAACGGCGCGGTGCCCGAGATCGCGTAGCCGCCGCCCAGCATCGCCGCCGCGATCGCACCGACCTCGGCCGGCCGCTCCGACAGATCGAGCGGCAACGTCATGACCATCGGGAAGAGCGCTCCGAAGGCTGCGCCCACTAGGGCCGCCCAGATCCAGCCTCCGGCCGGTGCGAGCACGAGACCCAGTGTCCCGGCAACGAGCACGCCGCCACCCCCGAGGAGATACAGGCGTCGCGGTCCGCCGCGATCGGCGAACCAGGGCACGAGCAGGGTCGGGGGGAGCGAGGCGACATTGATCACCGCCAGCAGGGCACCTGCGTGGGACTCGCTCCAGCCGCGCTCGACATACGAGTCTGGAAGCCACGCGTTGAGGCCGTAGTACGTCACGCTCATCAACCCGAAGACGGCTATGAGTCGCCAGATCAGGCTGCTCGACCACGGCAGGCGGAGCTTGGGCTCGCCGGCCGCGTCTTCACGGCGGCCACCGGCCGTGAGCAGAAGCCACGCCGGAACGAGCAGCGCCGTGAAGAGCGAGAACGCCAGCAGCGAAGTGCGCCAGCTGCCGAGACCGGCCAGCGGAACGGCCAGCGCAGCGGACGCGGCGGCTCCGCTGCTGATTCCGGTCGCGTAGATCCCGGTCGCGAAGGCAGGACGGTGCGGAAAGCGCTCCTTCACGGCGACGGGCAGCAACGCTCCGCCGACTCCCATCCCCACGCCGACCGGAATCGTTAGAGCGATCACCGCAGCCGCTCCGGGGGCGAGCGCACGGGCTACGCCGAAGACGGCGATGCAGGCGAGAGCGGCACACACTGCGATCCGCGAGCCGTGCCGGCGCGAGAGCCCACGCGAGGGCGGCGCGAAGATGCCCATGCAGAGCACCGGGATCGTGCCCAGGAGGCCGGCAAGCGCATGAGAGATGCCGAGATCGGCCTGGATTCGGGGCAGCAGGGGCCCGACGCCGACGAGCTGTGGACGCAAGGCGAGGGCACCGCAGAAGAGCGCCACCGAGAGGGCAACGGCCCCGCGGCGCCCCCTGCTCACTCAGGCGGCGAGGGCGTCGAGGGTCTCGAGCGCGCGCTCGAGATACGGCTTCGCGAGCTTCTTCGCCGCTGGAGGCACGATCCGCTCGTACATCCAGCGGTGCTGGTCCTTCGCGCGCTCCACGGTGCAGCGGCCGGTTCGCGCCCACTCTGCAACCGCGCCGGTGTTCGTTTCCAGGCCGGAGATGGAGTCCGCCGCCTGGAGCACGTCGGCCACGTCGTCGCCGCCGAACTCGTGCAGGAGGACGAGCGTCTCGACCGCCAGCACGAGCTCGTCGGTCGCGCCGTGGCGGTAGAGCCACTCGTGCACGAACTGGGCGGAGCGCATCGAGTGCTGCCAGCGGTACTCGAAGTCGTC
>JBBRYK010000111.1:0-6904 GCA_038237665.1 Gaiellales bacterium
CCGGGAGTCGGGCCCGCGACGACCGCCACGCCGACAGCTGCGACGAGCGCGCCGGCGAAGCCGAGTGCGAGCAAGAGCCTGCTCTTCATTCCCACCACTCCTTTCGAGCGCCGAGCGCTCGCTGGTAACGCGCCAGGTTCGCCGCGCCTCGGCGATCGGTTCGGACCCGAGCGAGCGAAGACGTAAACTCACCGCTTCGTGGCATTTGCTCGTCGCTCGAACGGTGCTCGGGAGAAGCGCCGTCGCCGGATCCGCAAGCTCCGCCTCCTCGTCGTCGTGGCGCTGCTCATGCTCGTCGCGAGCGCGTCGTTCACGTACGGGCTCGTGACGGCGATCGCCAGCCAGATCCCGCCGCTTGATCCCACGCGTCACCAATCCCAGGCGGACGGCTACATCTACGCGAACGACGGCAAGCGCATCCTCGCCGTGCTCCGCGGTTCGCAGAGCCGCGTGATCGTCGACTCGCAGGGGATCGCGCCCGCCATGAAGCACGCGATCATCGACGTCGAGGATCGCCGCTTCGAGCAGCATCACGGCATCGACCTGCGCGGGATGACGCGCGCACTGTGGGCGGACGTCTCGAACAAGTCCGTCGTCCAGGGCGGCTCGACGATCACGCAGCAGTTCGTCAAGAACGCCTATGTCCACGACCAGCGCTCCGTCGGCCGCAAGCTCAAAGAGGCCGCGCTTGCCTGGCAGCTCGAGCAGAAGTGGTCGAAGGACCGGATCCTGACCGCGTACCTGAACACGATCTACTTCGGAAACGGCGCCTACGGGGTGCAGCAGGCCGCGAAGACGTACTTCGGACACGGCGCGAAGAGATTGAGGCTGCCCGAGGCGGCGCTCCTCGCCGGAATTCCGCAGGACCCGACCCTGTACGACCCGGTCACGAACCCAAAGCAGGCCCGGGCGCGGCGGCTCGTCGTGCTGCGCGACATGCTGCAGCAGCTCGACATCACGGAGGAGCAATTCCGCGCGGCGGCACGCGCGCCCCTCCCCAAGGCGGAGGACGTCCACCTCCCCGGCACCGAGGGGCCGGCGCAGTACTTCGTCAACTACGTCAAGCAACAGCTTGTCGACCGCTACGGGGCGCGGAAGGTCTTCGGCGGCGGCCTGCGGGTGAAAACGACGATCGACCTCGACCTCCAGCACCGCGCGCGCAACGCGATCGCGAAGACGCTGACCGACCCGAACGGGCCTTCCGCCGCTCTCGTGGCGATCGAGCCCGACACCGGCCGGGTGGTGGCGATGGTCGGCGGCAACAACTACCGCCGGAGCCAGTTCAACCTCGCGGTTCAGGGAGAGCGGCAACCCGGCTCGTCGTTCAAGCCGTTCGTGCTCGCGACCGCGCTCGAACAGGGCATCTCCTCCTCCTCCACTTTCGTTTCGCAGCCGACGACGCTCTACGCCGGCGGGACGTTCTGGGTCGTCCACAACTACGAGGACGACTACCTCGGCCCGATCGACCTCAACACCGCCACGATCCACTCGGACAACTCGGTCTACGCGCAGCTGACGCGGATCGTCGGACCTGCCACCGTCGCCCGGACGGCGCACGAGCTCGGGATCCGGAGCCGGCTGCGGAGCTACTTCGCAATCGGGCTCGGCGCGGAGGCTGTCAATCCGCTCGAGATGGCCCGCGCGTTCGCCTCCTTCGCGAACGACGGGCGGCGCGTCGACGGATCGATCTTCGGCAACGAGCCGCGCGCGATCCTCTCGGTCGGAGAAGCCTCGTCGCGACCGGACGTGAATCTCCCGGATCTCCACCAGGCTGTTCGCCCCGAGGTCGCCGAGCAGGTCAACTCGATCCTGGAGGGTGTGATCCGCGAGGGGACGGGAACGCACGCGGCCCTTGCCGATGGGCGACCTGAGGGCGGCAAGACGGGCACGACGGAGAACTACGGCGACGCCTGGTTCGTCGGGTACACGCCCCGCCTCGTTACGGCGGTTTGGGTCGGCTACCCGAGCACGTTGAGGCCGATGTTGACGGAGTTCCACGGGCAGCCGGTCGCGGGCGGCACGTTCCCGGCGCTGATCTGGAAGAGCTTCATGGAGAGCGCGATCAAGTTGAAGAACCTGCCGCCGGACCCGTTCAGGCCAGCGCCCGCGCTCTACGCGTCCCCGAAGCGCGTGGTCTGGCGCGACGGGCGGCTCCAGGTCGACAACGGGAACTGCCACTTCGCTGCGGACATCCTGTTCGTCGAGCACCGCGGGCCGAAGCACCTGGCGAACTGCAAGCCCAACGAGGTGGACGTACCCCATGTCGCGGGTCAAAAGATCGCCGATGCGCAACTGCGGCTCCAACGGCAGCCCCTGACGCCCGTCCTCGTCTACAAGCCCGCAGCCCCGCTGCAGCGTACGGACATCGTGATCGCGCAGTACCCACGGGCGGGTCGGCTCTCCTCCTACGACAAGGTCACGATCGTCGTCGCGCGCCCGCTACACGGAATGGTGCCAAGGGTCGTCGGGCTGCCAATGCGCGTTGCCCGCGCGAAGCTCCACAGGGTGGGCCTGCATCCGGTCGTCGCCGGCTTGGTCGACGGGCCGGCGGGCCGCGTCGTGGCGCAGGCGCCGCTCCCGGGCGTCGCAGCAGGCCCGGGTCTCGAGATCAGGCTGACCGTAGCGCGCTAAGCATTGGGGGAACCAGGGTTCCCCTTGTGCCCCTCCTTTACGGTTCGCGCAGCCGGCGCCTGCGGACGCTGCGGCCGGATGAACCCGCCTCCGCTGCCGTGGCTCCAGCTCCCAACCGACGTTTGAAGGGCTGGCTAAGGAAGGGCGAGCCGGCAAGCCCGTAGCGCCACGGGAGGTCCACCGCTTGCGAGATGCCGACGCGGGGTCCCACGACCAGCTCTGGCTCACGCGCGCGAGGGAGCAGACGGAAGGGCTGGAGGTCGAGCGGGAGCCCGTCGTGCTCGCCCGTGATCCCCAGCGCCTGACACAGCTTGCCCGGTCCGGAACAGAGGGCTCGTTCGTCCTCCACGCCGCGCCGGAGGCGCATCGCCTCGAGCCCGTGCGTCGGCGCGAGCGCACGCACGAGCGCCGCCTGGGGATCCCCTTCCTCGCCGCAGACGAGGTTGAGGCACCAGTGGACGCCGTACGAGCGGTAGACGTACGCATGACCCGGCGGCCCGAACATGGCGGCGTTGCGAGCGGTCGGGCCGCGGTGGCCGTGACTGGCGGGATCCTCGCGGTCGTAGGCCTCGACCTCGACGATCTCGCCCCCGACGCCTCCGGCGAGCAGCGTGACGCCGATCAGGTCAGGCGCGACCAAGTGCACGCCGCGCGCGAAGAAGTGTCGGTTCACGTGAGCTTGTCCCGCTTCGCGTCGTAGCGGACAAGTGCCGGGAAGGCGAGACATGTGGCGATGGTGCCGATCACGCACATGAAGCCGCCCGAGACGATCGAGAAGCGCAGGCTCGTCAGCGACGCGACGACGCCGGCTTCCATGTTCCCGAGCGTCGGTCCGCTTGCGACCTGGGCGAACTCGATCCCCGTCAGGCGGCCGCGCATCGCCTCGGGCGTCGCGGTCAGCATGATCGTCGAGCGGAAGACCGCGCTGATGTTGTCGGCGGCACCGGCGACGGCGAGAAGCACGAGGCCGAGCCAGAGCGAGTCGGCGAACCCGAACGCGGCGATCGCTACGCCCCAGCCGATCGCCGCGATGGCGACCGCGAGCCCCTGGCGGCGCACGTGCGGGATCCAGCCAGAGGCGAGCGACGAGGCGAGCGCGCCGCCGTAGGGCGCGGCGTACAGGTAGCCGACGAGCGTGGGATCTCCATAGCGATGGGTTGCGATCGCCGGGAAGAGGGCCATCGGCATCCCGAACACCATCGCGTTGATGTCCACGATCATGAAGCCGAGGACAACCGGCTGGCGCCGGACGTAGCGGAAGCCCTCGACGATCGAGCGAAGGCTTGGGCGCCCGGCGTCCGCCACCGGTGCAATCGCGGGCAGCGCGAGGATGCTGGCGATCCCGATCGCGAAGGTGCCGAGGTCGATCGTGTAGGCCGCCGTCAGGCCGACGAGCTTGATCGTGATTCCTGCGAGCGCCGGTCCGGCAACGGAGGTGAAGCTGCCGGAGACGCTTTCGAGCACCATTGCCGACGGCACCTTGTCCTCCGGCACGAGCCGCGGAGTGACCGAGCGCATCCCGCCGACCCCGAGGCAAAAGAAAGACGCGGCAAAGAAGCCGAGCACGAAGCACGCGCTGACGGACGGGTGGTGGACGGCGGCGTTCATGACGAGTCCGACACCGACGACCGCCATCCCGAGCTGGGTCCAGATCAGCAGGCGCCGGCGGTCGACCGCGTCGGCGAGAGCTCCCCCGACGAGGGTCAGCGTGAGCAGTGGGAGGAGCTCGACGAAGGCGAGCATGCCGACGAGAAGGGTCGATCCGGTCAGCAGGTAGACCTGGTACGGAAGCGCGACGAGCACGAAGTTTCCGCCCAGGTCCTTCACGGTCTGCCCGGCCCAGAAGATGCGGAACGGGCGGGAGATCCGGAGTGGGCTCGTGTCGATTGCGAGGCGCGCGAAGCGCTCGCGGACGCCCGGGCTCTCGAGGCCGGGAGGGGTCTCGTCGGGACCAATTCGCCGACTTACGGCGGCGTCATCAGGACGTGCGGGGTCCGCCCGCGCTCCCTCGCCAGGAGGCTTAACGGAGCCTGGCCCGCTGGAATCGGGGTTGCTCAGAAGAGCTTTTGCGTCTCGGACGGACGCGACGTCGACTCGAGCACCCGGCGGGCGCGGCGGCCGAGATCCGTCAGGTCGACCTTGCCGGTGTCCACCTGCTCGGCCAGGCGCTCGGCGAGCGCGAGGGCCTCGTCGAGCAGCGGCGCGCCGGCGGCGGCGTCCTCGCCCATGTCGTGCAGGATCGTCCGCTCCGTTCGAGAGGCCACGATGGGATCGGCCACGCCTTCGATCCAGACGCGCGTGCGCCGGCCGTCGCCGCGCTCGTCGCCGATGAGCGGCTCGAGCGCGTAGATCTTGTCGGCGCGCGCCCACTTGCCGAAACCGAGGAACACCATGCGCGTCGGGTCCGCCATGCCGGGATTATGGCCTGTTGCGCCGTGCGCAGTGGCGGCCCTGTCCATTCCACGACCCCACCCAAGGGAGGGGACCGAGCCACCCGCCACCCGCTGCGAGCGTACCCCGGGGACGGCGGCGGTTCGGGAAGGAAATCGTGCCGGTTGTGTGACGATTCGTCCCAGCCGACTCGCGGGAGCGGCTACTCGAAGAACGTGTCTTCGTGCCGGTATGGCGGCGCGCAGGAGCGCAAGATCCGCAGCGGCCGGTCGCCCTCCGCCCGCAGCTCGTGCCAAGCGCCGGGCGGGATCGCGATCGCGTTGCCCGCGCTCACCCGCCGGCGCTCGCCGTCGACCTCCATCTCCCCCTCGCCGTCGAGCACGAAGTAGATCTCCTCGCTCGCACGGTGGTAGTGCCGCTGCGTCACTTGACCCGGCGCGAGCGTCGCCTCGGCGAGGCTCTGGTGCTCGACGCCGCCGAGCGGCAGGCCGAAGAGCTCGCGGATGGTCGAGCCGTCCGCAGTTACGAACGACTCGGCGCCGGCGAGCGAGCGGACCTCCAACCTAGCCGCGCTCGACGGCGGCCCGGAGTACCTCGGCCACCCGCTCCTGATCGTCGGCCTCGATCTGGGGGAAGAACGGAAGGGCGAGCGTTCGCCGCGACGTGTCCTCCGCGACGGGGAACTGCCCTTCGCGGAAGCCGTAGTCGCGCCGGATGTACTCCTGCAGGTGGATGCACGGGATGTACTCGGCGGTCGCCACGCCGTCGCGCCGCAGCGCTGCCATCACCGCATCGCGATCGAGGCCGAGCGCGAGCTTGACCACATAGACGAACCACGAGCGCTTGTGCTCCGGATCATCGGCGATCAGCGTCTCGACCCCGTCTACGCCGGCGAGAAGCTCTCCGTACCGCGCGGCCGCCGCGGCGCGCAGCTCCAGGATCTGGTCGAGCTTCTCGAGCTGGGCGATGCCGACCGCGGCCTGGATATCCGTCCAGCGGTAGTTGAACCCGACCCTGACGTGGTCGAACCAGCTGCCGCCCGCATACTGCCGACCTTGGTTCCGCATGCTGACGACGAGCTGGTAGGTCTCCTCGTCGTGCGTCGTGACGACGCCGCCCTCACCGGTGGCGAGCTGCTTGTTCGGATAGAAGCCGAAGATCGCGGGAACGCCGTGGCCGCCGACCGGAACGTCCTTGTACTCCGCCCCGAGCGCCTGGGCGGAGTCCTGGATCACGGCGAGCCCGCGCCGCGCCGCGATCGCGCGCAGCTCGTCGAGCTCGCACGGGTACCCAAATATGTCGACCGCCACGATCGCCTTCGTGCGCTCCGTGATCGCCGCCTCGACCGAAGCGGGATCCATGTTCAGCGTGCGCGAATCGACGTCGGCGAACACGGGGACGCCGCCCTCGAAGATGAAGCAGTTCGCCGAGGCCGCAAACGAGAGCGTGGAGGTGATCACCTCGTCGCCGGCCTGGATCCCCGCGATCCGGCAGAGTAGGTGGAGCCCTGCAGTGCCACTCGACACCGCTGCTGCGTGCGGCGCGCCGGTCCGTTCCGCAACGAGACGCTCGAACTCGTCGATCGTCGGGCCGAGCGACAGCCGACCCGAACGCAGAACCTCGAGCACGAGCTCCTCCTCGCGCTCGCCGATCCACGGCTTCGCGAGGGGGATCTCCCTGACGGCGGGCTTCAAGCCTCGGCTGGAGCGGGCGTCGCGTAGTCGAGCCAGTGGGCCCAGCGTTCGCTCTGACCCCTGGCCGTGTCCAGGTACGCCTTCTGGATCTCGAGCGTGACCGGACCGACACCGAGTTCATGGTCGTCGACGGCCCGCAGTGGCGTGACCTCGGCCGCCGTTCCAGACATGAACACCTCGTCGGCGAG
>JBBRYK010000112.1:0-6657 GCA_038237665.1 Gaiellales bacterium
GGTCGGCCACGAGCCGCTCTTCCGCGACCAGGTCGTCCTCGCCTGCCCGCCCTCGCACCGGTTCGCCGGGCGGACGATCTCGCTCGACGAGCTCCGCGCAGAGCCGCTGATCGTCATGCAGGAAGGCGCGGGCGTCCGGCACGTGATCGAGGACGAGCTTCGCCGCGCCGGCGTTCGCCTGCGAGATCTCGACGTGCGGCTCACCCTCGGCCTGCAGGAGTCGGTCAAGAGCGCCGTTCAGGCCGGCCACGGCGTGACCTTCATCTCACGCTCGGCCATCGAGGCGGAGCTGGCGTCCGGCTCGCTCGCCTCGGCGAGCGTGGAAGGGCTGGAGCCGGCGCGTCAGATCTACCTCGTGCGTGCGGCGGGCAGGGCGCCGAGCCGGGCGGCGGAAGCGTTCGTGACGTTCGCCCGGGAGCGCACGGCGTGATCGTCCGCTGGGGGCTCGCCGAGCTTCCCGCGGTGCTCGACGAGCTCGGGATTCGGAAGCCCTTCCTGATCGCGAGCCCGCGCTGGGCAGAGCTGGAGCTGCCCGTCGAGCCGGCGGGCGCCTGGCAGGAGGTGCCTTCGCATCGGGTCGACGAGGTTGTGAGCGCAGCGGCGGGCGCCGACGGCCTGCTCGCGGTTGGCGGCGGCAGCGCGGTCGACCTCGGCAAGGCCGTCTCGGCAGAGTCCGGCCTGACCCTCGTCTCCGTTCCGACGACGTATGCGGGTGCGGAGTGGACGGACTTCTTCGGCGTTCGTGACCCGGACCGGCGGTTGAAAGGAGGCGGTGCGGGTGCGCAGCTCGGCGGAATCGTCTACGAGCCCGCGCTGACGATCGGCCTTCCGCGGGAAGTCACGGTCGGCACGGCGATGAACGCCCTCGCCCACTCGGCTGAGGCCCTCTACGTGCGGGGCCGAAGCCCCGAAGGCGACCGCGAGGCGCTCGAGGGGGCCGGCCTGATCTCCTCGGCGCTCCCGGAGGTCGTCCTGCAGCCTTCTGACCCGGGACGCCGCACCGAGCTCCTCCGCGGGGCGATGCACGCAGGTGCGGCCCTGGGCGCGGCCGGGCTCGGGCTGGGGCACGCCATGGCTCAGGCGCTCGGCGGGCGCTACGGCCTTCCGCATGGCGCCCTGAATGCGATCGTCCTCCCGCCCGCGCTGCGCTTCAACCTCGTGGTGGCCGCAGACGAGATCGGGCGCTTCGGCGCTGCCATGGAGACCGATGACCCGGTCGGCCGCACCGAAGAGCTGGCGCGCCTCGGCGGCTTCGAGCGACTGCGCGATCTCGGTGTCCCGGAAAGGGAGCTCGACGAGGTGGCGGCCGCCGTCGTCGCCCGTCCCGGCGCACGGGCGAACCCTCGCGAGGCCAGCCCCGCCGAGGTCGCGGCGCTTCTTCGCTCGGTCTACTAGCAGGGTCCGTCGAGCGGGACGCCCTCTGGACCGGTCAGGTGGTACCACTTGCCCGCCTTGACCACGTGGATGCAGTACGAGCTGTCGCCGGCATAGCCGAAGGCCAGGCTGTCGAAGTGGGACAGGTTCGAGCGGCGGTAGGTGCCGTAGGCCTGGCGATCGGCCTGAAGCTGCGTTGCGGCCGACAGAAGCTCGTCCTCGGCGACCTGCCTGCCGCTCTGGCGGAAGCCGAGCCGGTGCACTGCCGTCCAAAAGCCGTCGTGCTGAATCCGCGTGTACATGGCGGCTCCCGAGGCTCCGAGGACGAGGACGAGTACGGCGGTCACGAGGAGTCGACCCATGAGAAGGATTGTCGGCATCTAGAGCCTCGTGCTTAACGCCTCTAGTGTGATAAATATCGCTAATGCCACATATAAAGCTGATAATCTATGCGGTTACATGGCCGCCCCCATGAGCTTTGACGTGGTCGTGATCGGCAGCGGAGCCTCCGGGCTCGCTGCTGCGGTTTCCGCACATACCGCAGGGGCCACGGTCGGGCTGGCGGCCAAAGGCTCGCTCCAATCCTGCAACTCGGCGAAGGCTCAGGGCGGAATTCAGGCCGCCTTCGGTGACGACGACTCGCCCGACCAGCACGCGGAGGACATCTGGAAGAGCTCGCACGAGACCGCCGACCGGCGGCTCGTCGACGTGCTCACCTCCGAAGCGCCGTCGGCGATCCACTGGCTCGAGGAGCTCGGTGTCGAGTTCACGCGCGAAAACGGGGGTTACCGCCTCGCCCGCTGCGGCGGCGCGACCAGGAAGCGCCTGCTCCAGGTCGGGGACCGCACCGGCCACGCGATCACGGCCGCTCTGCGCGAACGGGCGGAAAGCTCGAGCATCAGCACGTTTCCGAAGTCGCCGCTGCGCGAGCTGGAGCGCGCCGAAAACGGCTGGCGCGCCCGCTGCGGAGAGCAGGTCTTTGACGCGACGACCGTCGTCCTCGCCGCGGGTGGACGCTGCTTCCGGGTCGCCGAGGAACTCGGCGAGCTGACCACCAACCATCCCGGCGCCACCGGTGAGGTGACCGACATCGCGATCGCGCTGGGGGCCGAGTCGCGCGACCTGGACGCGCTTCAGTACCACCCGAACGGCGGCGCCTGGCCGCCGAAGATGCAGGGGTACTCGATTCCGGAGACGACGCGGGCCTACGGGGCCGTTCTGCTGAACGCCGCCGGCGAGGAGTTCACCGACTCGCTCGGCCCGCGGGACGCGGTCTCGAGGGCGATCATCGACGAGGTCGAGGCCGGCCGTGGCGTCCAGACGCCGGATGGGCGGCCCGCCGTCTACCTCGACACGACCCGGATCCCCGAACGGGATGCCGACATCTCGCTCCCCTACATGCTCAGGCGCTACCGTGCGGGCGGGATCGACCCGCTCAGCGAGCCGATCTTCACCTACCCCGTGCTCCACTACCAGAACGGCGGACTGGTCATCGACACGAACGCTGAAACCACACTCGAAGGCGTCTACGCCTGCGGTGAGATCGCCGGGGGCACGCACGGGCGGAACCGGATGATGGGCAACAGCCTGCTCGAGTGCACCGTTTTCGGACGGCGGGCGGGGCGGGCGGCAGCGGAAAGGGCGAGAGCATGACGACCGCGACCGCGACGAGCATCGATCTGCGCCAGACGGTCGAAGATGCGGCGGCGCACCTCTACGTCTGGGCGCTGAAGGACATCCCGCAGGATCTGCGCGACGCGCTGGCGGCCGCGCTCGAGCGGGAGACGTCGGTCTCGGGACGCCGCGTGCTCGGAATCATCAACCGCAACGTCCAGGTGGCGGAGAGCGAGAAGAACCTCGTCTGCCAGGACACCGGGATCGCGGTGTACTCGTGCCGCGTGGGTGAGGGCTTCCCGCTCCATCCCACGCGGATCTACGAGGCGCTGAAGGCGGGGACCGAGCGCGCGACCCTGGAGCATCCGCTGCGCTCGAACGCCGTCCACACGATCACGCGCGAGAACACCGGCCCGAACACAGGCTACCGCCTGCCGATCGTGCACTGGGATTTCATTCCGGATTGGGATGGCCTCGACGTCAAGTGCGTCCCGAAGGGGTCCGGCTCCGAGAACATGAGCTTCCTGAAGATGTGTGTGCCCGCCGACGGCGTGAAGGGGATCAAGGAGTTCGTGCTCGAGTCGATCGTGGGCGCGGGCGGCAAGCCCTGCCCGCCCGGGATCGTCGGCGTCGGCATCGGCGGCTCGGCCGACTACGCCATGTACCTGGCCAAGGAGGCCATTGCTAGGCCCGTGGGGACGCGGAACCAGGATCCGATCGTGGCCGAGCTCGAGGACGAGCTCTACGACCTGCTGAACCAGACCGGAATCGGGCCGATGGGCCTCGGCGGCGACGTGACGGTGCTCCAGTGCCACATCGAGCACGCCGACACGCACATGACGCTCAACCCCGTGGCCGTCAACTACCAGTGCTGGGCGGCGCGGCGGGCGTCCGCCCACATCGCCGCGGACGGCACCGTCGACTTCGACCGGGAGTTCTAGTGGGGACCCATCGCCTCACCTTCCCCGCCTCCGAGGAGGACATTCGCGCCCTCGAAGCCGGCGATGAGGTGCTCGTCGACGGGCACATCATCGGCATCCGCGACCGGACGCAGGTACGAATCTTCGACCAGGGCATCGACCCGCCGATGGACCTGAGCGGGGCGTTCCTGCTCCATACCGCGCCGGGCGTGCGCAAGCTCGGCCCGGGGCGCTACGAGAAGGTCTGCATCGGCACGACGACGAGCGCACGGATGGTGCGCTTCACCGAGGGGCTCGGCGCGAAGTACGGCGTCCGGGCGATCTGCGGCAAGGGCGGCCTGCCCGACGAGGCGATCGAGCCCATGCAGCGGCTGGGGATGGTCTATTTCGCGATCGTCGGTGGGGCGGCGGCGCTCGAGACGACCCAGATCGAGGAGATCGAGGAGGTTGCCTGGGAGGAGCTCATGCCCGAGTGCCTCTGGAAGTTCCGCGTCAAGGACTTCGGGCCGCTGACGGTCGGGATCGACAGCCACGGGAACTCGGTCTTCCACGACGTCCAGGAGCGGGCGAAGGCGAAGCTGGAGGAGATCGTTGCCGGACTCTGATCGCTTCGATCTTGGTGTTCCTTCCAGACACGGCGGCCTCACTCACGTGCTGGACAAAGGCCTTGGACCACGGGGCTGGGAGGACGTGCTCGAGACGAGCGGCGAGTACATCGACATCGTCAAACTCGGCTGGGGTACGGCCTACGTCACTCCGAACCTGAAGCGAAAGCTCGAGGTGCTCCGTGACAAGCCCGTCGTGATCGGAGGCACCTTCTTCGAGGTCGTGTTCGCGAAGGACAAGGTCGACGAGTACAAGCGGTGGCTCTCGGGGCTCGGTCTCACCCACGTCGAGATCTCGGACGGGACGATCGAGATCCCGCGTGATCGAAAGCTCGAGCTGATCGCCGACTTCGCACGCGACTTCACCGTCCTGTCCGAGGTCGGCTCGAAGGACTCGTCCGTCGAGTTCGCGCCCGAGGAGTGGACCCGCTGGTTGCAGGAGGACCTGGACGCGGGCGCCTGGAAGGTGATCACCGAGGCGCGCGAGGGCGGCAGCTCCGGGATCTTCAGCGCCGCAGGAGAGATGCGCACCGACCTCCTCGGCGAGATCGGTTCTGCGCTGGCCCCGAGCGACGTCATCTTCGAGGCGCCGACGAAGGGCGCGCAAGCCTGGTTCATCAAGACCTTCGGACCGGAGGTCAATCTTGGGAACATCCCGCCGGACGAGGTCATTCCGCTCGAGACGCTGCGTCTCGGACTGCGCGGCGACACGCTCAAGGAGGTTCTGCTCGGTGAGCAGCAGACCATTGCCTGACGAAGTCGTCGCGGTCGCCGAGCACCCCTCCGGGCTCGACTTCGAGGCCATGTCCGCAGAGGACCTCCTGCGGTGGGCCGCAAAGGAGTTCGGCGACAAGCTCGTGCTCACTTGCTCCTGGCAGAAGCAGTCCTCGGTGCTCGTGCACATGTGCTCGGAGCTCGGCTTCGACCTCGACGTCGTCGAGCTCGACACGCAGCTCTTCTTCCGCGAGACCTACGAGACGCGCGATCGGCTGGTCGAGCGCTACGGGCTGACACTGACCTCGCCTCCGGTGATCTCCGTCGCCGAGCAGCACCGGCGCGAGGGCCCGAATCTGTGGGAGCGTGACCCCGACCGCTGCTGTCACATCCGCAAGGTCGAGCCGCTCCTCGCCGCGCTCGAGCCGCACGACGCCTGGATCTCCGGCATCCGCCGCGAGCAGTCGCCGAGCCGGGCGGGCATTCGGAAGGTGCAGTGGTCGGAGCGCTACGGCGTCTGGAAGCTGCACCCGCTCGCCGACTGGGACGAGAAGCGGGTGTGGGCCTACATCGTCGTCAACGAAATCCCGTTCAACCCGCTCCACGAGGTCGGCTACCGCTCGATCGGCTGCATTCCCTGCACCCGGCCGACGATGCCCGGTGAAGAGGAGCGAGCCGGGCGCTGGGCCGGCTCCGACAAGCTCGAATGTGGAATCCACGAAGACGGAACACGACAAGGAGACGAATGACCGAGCACATCTACGCGCACGAGCACCCGGAGTCGGAGAGCCGCCGCGACGGCGGGTTCACGCTCTGGTTCACCGGCCTTTCCGGCTCGGGGAAGACGACGATCGCTCATCTGATCGGGCCCGAGCTCGACCGCCGCGGCCTGATCGTCGAGTACCTCGATGGCGACACGGTGCGGACGCACCTCTCGAAAGGCCTTGACTTCTCGAAGGAGGACCGGGACACGAACATCGAGCGGATCGGCTGGGTCGCCGCCCGGCTGACGCGCCAGGGTGCCGCTGTGATCGCGGCCGCGATCTCGCCGTACGAGGAGACGCGGCAGAAGGCTCGCGGGATGGTCGAGGAGTGGGGTCAGTTCGTGGAGGTGCACGTCGCCGCCTCGGTCGAGGAATGCGCCCGCCGGGACGTGAAGGGCCTCTACGAGAAGGCCTTTGCGGGCGAGATCAAGGGCTTCACCGGCGTCGACGACCCCTACGAGACGCCTGCGAGCCCGGAGTTGACCCTGAACACGGAGGAGCACAGCCCGGAGGAGTCAGCTCGGTTCGTCATCGTGAAGCTGGAAGCGCTCGGGCTGGTTCCTGCTCAGGTGACGGCGTGAGCGTCGTCGCGACGGATCGTCTGATCAGCCCTCACGGCGGCTCGCTGGTCGACCGTACGGGCGCTCCACCCGAGGATCTCGCCGA
>JBBRYK010000113.1:0-6562 GCA_038237665.1 Gaiellales bacterium
CCTCGAGCTGCACATCGAGCAGGGCCCGGTGCTGGAGTTGCTGGGTCTTCCGCTGGGCGTCGTTCTCGGAACCTTCGGAGTCGAGCGCCATCAGGTGACGTTCCGCGGTCAGGCCGCGCATGCCGGCTCGACGCCGATGGACAAGCGACGGGACGCGCTGGCGGGCGCGGCGAAGCTCGAGCTCGAGATCCGGGAGATCGCGAAGCGAACGGGGGAAGGAGCCGTCTGCACGATGGGCAGCGTCGTCACGAAGCCCGGGATCGTGACCTCGGTCGTGGAGACCGCGGACTGCCTGCTCGACCAGCGCCACCTCGACGCGGGGAAGCTCGCGGCCATGCTGGAGGCGGCGAAGAACGCATCGAAGCGGTTTGCGCGCGACGAGGAGCTCGAGGTCGCCTGGGACCGCGTCTGGAGGATCGAGCCGATCCCCTTCGACGCGCAGCTGATCGAGCTCGCCGACGAGGCGGTGCGCGAGGTCTCCGGCGAGTCCCACCGGCTGCCGAGCGGCCCGTTGCACGACGCGGCCGAGGTCGCGCGAGCCGGCGTGCCGACCGTGATGCTTTTCGTCCAGAGCCTCCGAGGGCTCTCGCACACCAGGCTCGAGGATACGAAGGAGGAGCACCTCGAGCTCGCCGTGCAGGCGCTCGATCGCCTGACGACGAAGGCGCTCGGGGCACTCGCGGGCTAGTCCGGACACGTCCAAGCCGGCCGCGAGGCCTTTGTCCACGCGCTTTGCAGGGATATGCTCGTTCCGTCAGCGTCTCTGGAGGCTCAATGATCACCTTCGGCGTCACCGTTCTGCCCGACCCTCCGTACACCCGCTTCCTGGAGCTGATCTCACTCGCGGAGGAGCAGGGATTCGAATACGGCTGGACGTACGACTCGCACGTCCTCTGGCACGAGTCCACGCCGCTGCTGACCCTCGCGGCCGAGCGGACCAAGCGGATGAAGCTCGGCCACTTCGTTACCAACCCCGGCACGCGCGAGCCGACCGTCCTCGCAAGCATGTACGCGACGCTGCACGTCATCTCCGGCGGCCGGATGGTGATGGGCATCGGCCGCGGCGACTCGGCGCGCCGGGTGGTGGGCCTGCAGCCGGTCAAGGTGGCCGAGTTCGAGGAGTCCAGCCGGATGATCAAGGACTTCATGAACGGCCGGCCCGTCGAGTGGAACGGCAAGGAGCTCAAGCTCGAATGGGCGCTGACCGAGCCCCAGATCCCGATGCACATCGCGGGCTACGGGCCCAAGGCGCTCGCGGTGGCCGGGCGCATCGCCGACGGGGTGATCATTCAGCTCGCCGACCCGGTGATCATCCAGTGGATCATGGCCACCGCCCGGAAGGCTGCCGAGGAGGCCGGGCGGGATCCCGACGCCCTCGAGTGCATCATCGGCGCGCCGAGCCATATCTCGGACGACCTGGCCGACGCGCGCGAGCAGGTCCGCTGGTTCCCGGCCATGGTCTCGAACCACGTGATGGACCTGATCGAGCGCTACGGCTGGGACTCCGACATCCCCTCCGAGCTGACCGACTTCGTCAAGGCCCGCAAGTTCTACGACTACAAGGACCACAGCCGCGTCGGCGCCAAGCACGGCGAGTTCGTCACCGACGAGATCTGCGACCGGTTCTGCGTGATCGGCACCGCCGAGCAGTGCACGGATAAGCTCCGCGCCCTCGAGCAGGTCGGCGTCGACCAGTTCAACATCTACCTGATGACCCAGGGCCAGGAGGAGACGCTGGCCGCCTACGGCAAGGACATCATCCCGCAGTTTTCGGGGGTTACCGCCTAGAGGCCGTCGCCGCCGCGCATCTCGTCCGCGGCCGCACGCCCACGCTCGTGGATCTCGCGCCGGCGCGCGGCCAGGTCGCCGGCGGGCTCGGCCTTGTCGACCGTTGTCTCGGCCGACTCGAACTCGTCGCGGTCGTCGGCGACGTCGCGTGCATCGGCCAGCTTCTGGCGGAGCTCGTCGGCCCGGGGGTCGGCAGCGGCCGGAGCCGGCGCCGTTCGGCGGCGCCGGACGAGCGAGCGCGCGGCCACGAAACCGGCGAGACCGGCGCCAGCCATCCAGGGGAGACCGAACCGGCGCACGAGTCCGATGCTACACTCGACCGCTCTTCCTGTCTCGCCTTGCTCCGTTCCGTTCCCGGACGGCGCACTCCGGCAAGACCGCCTAAGACCGAAGGAAGGAGGGACCCGGGAACATGAACGAGTACGAGATCATGCTGCTGCTCGATCCCGAAGTGGCCCAGGAGCGCCAGGACGAGATCGTCACCCGCACCCGTGAGCTGGTCGAGAAGGCCGGCGGCACGTGGGAAGGCCACGACGTCTGGGGCCGCCGGCGGCTCGCCTACGAGATCAAGCACAAGGAGGAAGCCGCGTACCACATCCTCTTCTTCACGGCCGCGGCCGAGACTCTCGACGAGATGTCGCGCGTCCTCCGGATCACGGACGGCGTCATGCGTCACGGCGCGTTTCGCCGCATCAAAGCGTCCCGCCCCGGCGGGGCACGTCCGCCCGAGCCTCCGCCCGCTGAGCCCTCCCGCTCCGACGAGACCGAGGAGTACGCTGGCTCACTCACCGATTCGGCGGAAGGAGCGTAAGGAAAATGGCCAACATCAACCGCGTCGTACTCGTCGGCAACCTGACCCGCGACCCCGAGCTCCGGCACACCCCCAGCGGGACGGCCGTCTGCAGCCTTCGCGTCGCCGTCAACACGCGTCGCAAGGACCAGGCAACCGGCGAGTGGACGGAGAAGCCGAACTACTTCGACGTCACCGTCTGGGGCAACCAGGGCGAAAGCTGCGCGCAGTACCTCGCGAAGGGCCGCCCGGTGGCGATCGACGGGCGCCTCGAATGGCGCGAATGGGACGCCCAGGACGGGACCAAGCGACAGGCGGTGGAGATCATCGCGGACTCCGTGCAGTTCCTCGGCGGGCGGGGCGACTCCGAGGGAGGCGGCCAGCCGCAGTACGTGCCGGCGGGAGCCGCAGCGGAGAGCGCCAACGCAGACTTCGGGGCCGGCGGCAGCGACGACGACATCCCGTTCTAGGAGGAGCCATGGCCGAACGAAAGCGAACCGAGGACACGAGGCGCAAGCGCACGCCTCGCGACGGCCCGATCACGCGGCGGCGCAACTGCTACTTCTGCCGCGAGAAGATCGAAGAGGTCGACTACAAGAACTACAACCAGCTGCGGCGGTACATCTCCGAGAAGGGGAAGATCCGCTCGCGCAGGATCACGGGCGCGTGCCGCCGCCACCAGAACCAGGTCGCGGTCGCCGTCAAGCGGGCTCGCGAGATGGCGTTACTGCCCTACGTAGGGGCCTGATGCAAGTCATCCTGCTTGAGGACGTCGATGCGCTCGGCTACCGCGGTGACGTGGTCGAGGTCGCGCGCGGCTACGCCCGGAACTACCTGCTTCCGCGCTCGCTTGCGGCGCCGGCGACGACCGGGCGTCTCGCCGATCTCGAGCGGCGCGACTCGCTCCGCTCCCGCCACGAGGCGAAGACCTTCGACGAGGCGCGTGACCTCGCCGACCGCCTGGCCGCCGCCGAGCTCCGGTTCGACGTGAAGGCCGGGCCGACCGGCGCGCTCTTCGGATCGGTCACGCCGACGACGATCGCCGACGAGCTATGGGAGCGCCTGAAGATCCGCGTCGACCGCCGGAGGATCCAGCTCGCGGAGCCGATCAAGCGCATCGGCCGCTACGACGTCCCGATCGAGCTCTTCCCCGACGTACGGGTCGAGGTGCGGACGCTCGTCGTGCCCGAGGGCGGAGACCTGCCTCCGGAGGAGGAGACGGTGGAGCCCGAGGCCGAAGCGCCCGGCGAACCTGCCGCTTCGACCGCGGAAACCGAGGAGGTCGTGGCCGAGCAGGAGCCCGAAACCGCAGTCGAGGCCGCGGCCGAGCCCGAATCAGAATCCGAATCCCCCGCAGCGGCCGAGCCGACTGCGGAAGCCGACCACTCGTAGCACTTTCCCCAGGTTTTCCACCGCGCTGTTGACAGTGCGACGAACTCCCCGCTCTTTGCGAGGAGTTCGTAACGAATAACTCGTCGGCCACTGGGGACAACGTCCGACACCCTGGGGAGAATGACGGGAACATACGTTCCTTTATCCTGCAGAAAGGCTCTTTTTGACCTGTCCACAGAAGGCGTCATGAATCTCCCTACAGCCATGCTCCAGGTTGCCCAGTCCTCGCAGTCCGCCCCGGTCCCGCCTCAAAACCTCGAGGCCGAGGAATCCGTTCTCGGGGCCATGATGCTCTCCCCCGGCGCGATCGGGGCGGTCAGCGAGGTTCTCTCGAAGGAGGACTTCTACCGGGAGAGTCACGGCAAGATCTACCTGGCCGCGCTTTCCCTCTACGCCAAGGGCGAGCCGGTCGACGCGATCACCCTCGTCGACCAGCTCGAGGAGCGGAGCGAGCTGGAGAACATCGGCGGACGGGTCAGGATCCACGAGCTCGCCGCGCTCGTACCCGCCACGGCGAATGCCGCCCACTACGCGAGGATCGTCCGGGAGATGGCGGTGCTGCGAGGGCTGATCCGGGCCGGCTCGGAGATCGCCACGCTCGGCTGGGACCGCCCGGGCGAAACGCTCGAGCTGGTCGACCAGGCCGAGCAGATCGTCTTCAACCTCTCGCAGAGCCGTGTCGACAGCGAGTTCAGCCACATCGAGTCGCTGCTCAAGGAGAGCTTCGAGCGCATCACGCAGCTGTACGAGGCGGGCGCCGAGGTCACCGGCATGCCGTCCGGGTTCCGCGAGCTCGACCGCCTCACCTCGGGCTTCCAGCCCGGCAACCTGATCATCGTCGCGGCTCGGCCGAGCATGGGGAAGTCGGCGCTCGGGCTCTGCATCGCCGCGAACCTCGCGGTCCGCTACGAGACCCCCGTCGCGCTGTTCACGCTCGAGATGTCGAAGGCCGAGGTAACCCAGCGCCTGATGTGCAGCGAGGCGAAGGTCGAGTCGCAGCGGCTGCGCACGGGCAAGCTCGGCCCTGACGACTGGCCCCGTCTGACGGCGGCCTGCGACAAGCTCGCGCGCGCGCCCCTCTACGTGGACGACACTGGCTCGATCACGATGATGGGCATTCGCTCGAAGGCCCGCCGCCTGAAGACGCGCGAGCCGAACCTCGGGCTGATCGTCGTCGACTACCTCCAGCTGATGACCTCGGACTCGTCCTACGAGAACCGGGTGCAGGAGGTCTCCCAGATCTCGAGGCAGCTGAAGCTCCTCGCGCGCGACCTCGACGTCCCGATTCTGGCCATGTCGCAACTTTCGCGAGCGGTCGAGCAGCGGCACGACAAGCGGCCGATCCTGTCCGACCTGCGCGAGTCGGGGTCGATCGAGCAGGACGCCGACCTCGTCGCCTTCGTGTACCGCGACGAGTACTACAACGAGGAGTCCGACCAGCAGGGGCTGGCCGAGATCATCCTGGCCAAGCACCGGAACGGGCCGACCGACTCGCTCAAGCTCTCGTTCCTGAAGCGCTACGCGAAGTTCGCCGATCTGGCGGCGGCGTGAGATGTACCGCGAGCAGGTGATCTGGATCCCGACCCGAACAACGGCCTTCACGGCCGTGTGCGATCAGTGCCTGAACGACGACCACTCGACGGAGGCGTTCCTGAGCGCCCGGGTCTCCGGCTCGCTCAGGATCGACGCCCGCCACGGGTGGTGCACCTGCGTGCGCGGCCACGAGATCCGCGTCGAGCGGGCCGACGCGGCGCTTGCCGAGGTGATCAGGTGAGACGCCTGCACCTCGGCTGGTAAACCCTCTACTCGACGCCGCAGGATTCGCCCTCGGCGGCGCCCGGTAGGCGACCGAGCAGGCCGGCCAGCGTTTCGAGCTCCTGGCGAGTGAAGAGCTCCTCGAACAGCGAGCGAATGCCTGCGACGTGCGACGCCGAAGCCTGCGCGAGCCTCTCGCGGCCGGCCTCCGTCAGCACCGCGTAGGTCACGCGCGCATCCGACGCGCAGGTGCCCTTCTCGACGAGACCCGCTTGCTCCAGCCCGTCGAGTAACCGCGTCACCCCCGACTGAGTCAGGAGCAGGCTTCCGGCCAGGTCGACCCGGCGCAAGCGCTCCCCCTCGGCGCGCGAGAGGAGGAGCAGGGCCTCGTAATCGTTGATCGTGAGCCCGTGCTCCTGGGTGAGCTGGGCGCTGAAGACGCGACTCGCAGACGTGCAGCCGCGGAGCAGCCGAACCCAGGCCTCCATGGCCGAATCTACTTGAGTGGTCAATACTTGTGTACTCATGAATATTTGCTACAGTTGCTTGCGGTGTCAAGTATAGCGACTGACAGGAGGAGCGACATGAGCACCATTTTGACCCGGACGACGGCCCTTCCCACCGGCACGTGGAGCGTCGATCCGGTCCATTCGCGGGTCGAGTTCGCCGTCGGCTGGACTGGAACCTGCCGTTGCCGAGCGGCGACCCTGCCCTGTCGAACGACGTCGACCTCTCGGCGGATCTCTATCTGGTGAGGCGCTAACAATGCGCGTCCTCGCCGTGTCGGGCAGCCTGCGCCGGGACTCCTGGAACCGGAAGCTGCTCCTCGCTGCCGCC
>JBBRYK010000114.1:0-6558 GCA_038237665.1 Gaiellales bacterium
CCCGGAATACTTCACCCCTACGCCAACAGCTCGACCAACGGAAACGCACGATGCACCCTTGGAGGCACCAGGAAGTTCTGGCGATGCGTCGTCTTCAGCACCGAGTTGATCCCCTGGCCGCGGCTGCGCGCGTCGAAGGGCAGGCGCGTGCCGTCCGGGAGGACGCCGTCCATCGCCAGCCGGTTGCGGTGGAAGTCGTCGCTCGTCGGGTTGAAGACGACGAAGTGCACGCCCGCGGCGGGCTCCGGCTTTAGGGCATCGCGCGCCGGGTCGGCGCTCCAGAAGAACGGATTGTCGAGGGTGTTGAAGTCGGCGCGGTGCGGGATCGCCGTGCCCTTCCGGTACATCGTCCCGTCCGCTGCCACGTGGTCAGCCTGAAGCCTCGACGAGGTCTGGATCGCCGCGCTGTGCCCGATCGCACCCAGCCGCCGGTAGTCGTCCCGGTTGTCAGCGAGGCTCGCGACGTCTCGCGGATCTTGGCGCACGGTCTGGGTGCCGAGCGGCACGTCGAGGCCCGGTCGAAACGCGGTGGCGACGCGCTCGGTGTGTTCGAAGTTGATGAACCAGGCCTCCAGGTCCTCGAAGAGATGCGAGACGTGCATGTGCGTGCCCCGGCGGAAATATCCGTCTGGGCCACCGTCCGAGTAGCCGAGCGTCTCGATGTTGGCGATCAGGCCAGGCCCGAGCCCCGCCTTCTGCGTCGAGGTGAAGCCGAGAAAGAGCTCGGAGGTGTCCGGGATCAGGTCGGCGCCGGGAACGCCGGCGGCCGTCGCCATCAGCTTGGGCAGGCTCTGGGCCCCCCCGAAGCCGCCGCCGGCGAAGCCCCGGCGGATGCTCGTCGGCTCGAACACGCCGCCGAGGTCGTCGAAGATCGTCTTCGCCCCCGCTGCGACATGCTCGCGGTCGTCGCTTCGCAAGAGGACGGCGACGTCGTTCTGCTCGAGGATCGTCTCGGAGGGATCGCTGGGGAACCTGACCGCTTCGAGCAGGGCGCGCCGTTCCGCACCCTTTGCCTTCGAAGCCCGGCGGTCGATCGGCAGATAGCGGTCGGCCAGCTCGGGCACGTACCGCCGGAAGTACGGGAGGCCCCAGGCCACCGTCACGCCCAGCCCGGTGGGGGACGGCGTGAATCTCCCGTCGAGCCCCGCGAGGACGGACTCAAGCGACGCCTGGGCGTCGCGAAGCTCCGAGCGTGTCTCCCTCACCTTGACGCGCGCGGTGACCAGCTGATGATGGAGCGGGGGCACGAGCACCTCGACGCCGTTGTCCGTGACCTCGCGTATCCCGCGCAAAAGGTGCTGCTCCGCCGGCGCGGGGGTCGTCGCGATCGCGCGGCGCACCGGCGCCGTCAGACGATCGACGAGCTCGTATGCGCCCGCCGCCGTGAGCGCACCGGCTCCGGCACCGGCCAGCAGCTGCCGACGGGTCAGGCGCCTCATGGGGTCAACTCAGGTCTGGGGCTGGACGAGCTCGAGACTCCGCAGCATCCGGTTCAAATTGGCGACGACCTTCTTGTAGGTCAGCGGCACGGCCACATGCTCGCTCAGCGTGTAGAGGGAGCCGTCGTGGCGCCAGGCATAGAGGACGTGCCAGAGGTCCGCGTCCTGGTTGACCGTGTAGACCGTTGCCACGATCCCGGCCGCACGTGCGCTGCCGCGGGGATCGGCGAAGCACGGGATCTTCGACTTGCGCGTCTTGCCCTTGTTCTGGTTCACGGCGATGCAGGTCGGAATTGCCGTCCGGCCTGGGTAGCCCCTCAGGTTGACGTGGATCTCGCCGCTCTGGGGCTCGACCCAGGTGAAGCTGCCCAGATAGCTCCTGTCCTTCGGATCGACCGAGAGGACGTAGTCGCCGTGCCCCGTGATCTTTCCGCTGAGGGGGTCCGGCATCCACGAGGGGCAGTAGACAGGCGTGCCGATCTTGTTCGCGAGCGCTTGCCAGCCACCGCGCCAGTCGGCGCGGCAGCGCACCGACGACGTCCGGGCCTGCGCCGCCGGTTGACCGGCCTTGTCCGCGCCGCAGCCTGCCGTGGCGAAGGCCGCCGCAGCGGCGACGAGCGAGAGATTCAGACCGGCCCAGTTCATATGCGATACAGCGCCACCCACGGGCCTGAACGCCCGTGGCCCGACGCCACATAGTAGAGCCGTTTTCCCTGCGTACGCAGATCATCGTAGAAGCGGGCCTCGCGTGGATAGCGGGTGCGCGCGTCGAGCACACGGTCGGCGATCGCCCCTGTCACGAGGACGTAGCGGACGCCGTCCTTCCGCAAACGGGAGACTTCTCTGTTCGGGTCGAAGCCGCGCTTCGGGCCGGGCAGCGCAAGCGGCAGGACGTCGAAGCCCGGCAGCAGCGCCGTCGAGGATTCGGCCGCGATCCTCGCGCCGGCCGGCAGATGGCTCTCGACCCAGTCGTGGGCAACGATGCGGGTATCGATTCGCGAGAGCTCGGCGTCCTTTCGGATCGACCAGGTGAGCGGCACGACCAGCAGGAGCAGCGTCACCGGCGCCAGGGCTCGGAACCTTCCCGCGAACACCGCGAGTGGCGGCACGAGCGGCAGGACGTAACGGTCGAAATGAGCCCGCAGCGTGAGGAGGTCGATGAAGTAGACGAGCACGAACGCGATCAGGATCAGGTCGGTCCGCCGGCGCCGCCAGAGCGCAACGCCGAGACCGGCGGCGGCGACCAGCAGGACCGGCCCCATTCCGGACCAGAGCCGAGCCGGAAAGGCGACCAGCGAGATGTGGTCGTGCTCGAAGCCGAGCCAGCCCTCACGCGCAAGGCGCTGCACGCGAAACGCCTCGTGGGCGGCCTGGCCGGGATGGACGAACACGTACGGGCTCGTCGCGGCGAACGCGAGAGCCGCGATGCCTACGGCGACCGCGACGCGCCTCCACTGCTTCCACCCGGCAACTACGAGCGGCACCAGCAGGAAGATCCCGGGGTACTTGGCCCCTGTGGCCAGCCCGGCGGCGAGTCCGGCCCACTCGAGCCTTCCCGACACCATCAGAGCGAGCGACGCGGCGACTCCCAGCGTCAGCGCGACGTCGGTGACCGCCATGTGCGAGTAGAGCACGTGCGTCGTCTCGACGGCGACGACGGCCGCGGCGACCGTTCCGGCGAGCGAGCCGTAGGCGCGCTTGCCGAGCCACCACGACGCGGCCACGGCGCCAACCGCAAGCAGGACGACGACGACTCGCGCGGCCAGAATCGACGGTCGGTCCTGCCAGGCCTGGAACGGCGCGAACAGGTACAGGACCAGACTCGGATAGTCGAACCAGTGCGGGTCCGGCCCGCCGCCGTGAACCATCTTCCAGGCGCGGGGGACGATGCTCTGCTCGTCGGGGTTGAGCAGCGTCGCGTACGGCAGGCCGTAGTCGAGCCCCGGGATCCGGATCGCAGCAGCGGCGGCGAGAACGGCCAGGAGCGCGAGCCGCGGGCCGCCCCAGCGGGAGGGCTCAGACCGTTGGAAGCTCGCCACCGACGAGGTCGGCGACGTGGTCTCCCTCGACGAGGACCCCGTCGACGCCTGCCCGCTCCAAGGCGATCACGTCCTCGCGGGTCGTCGCAGGCACCTCGGCGATCGCGAGCTTTCCCGCAGGCACGTCGGGCAGCAGGGCGAGGACGCGGTCGAGCGGCTCCTCCCCCTCGTCGGCCTCCGCGCTCGAGAGCAGGAAGATCTCCGGGTCGAGCTGCTCGAGTGCGAGCTCGACCTCTTCCTCGTCGCGAACCTCGGCCACCGCTTCGAGCCCGAGCGTGAGCACTTCCCTGTGCAGCTCTTCCAGGCGATCTGCGTCGCCGTCGAACTCCCCGATCACGACGACCCACGCATCCGCGCCGTCGTTCGCGGCCTCCACGGCGGACCCCCCGCGGCTGAGGATGGGGAGCCCGGTTTCGTCGCGAAGCCCGGCCACGGGGGAGGTGAGGACGAAGGCCTCGGCACCCGCGGCCTCGGCGGCACGGGCGTCCTCGAGCGAACGGACCCTCGCGATCAGGGAGATGCCGTCGCCCTCCGAGATCGCCTGGCTCAAGCGGCGAGGTCCGGTCACTGGACGAGATTCTCTCGCATGGGCGACACTGGCGGGGTGAGCGAGCCGTCGCAACTACCAGCCGTCCGAGCCTCCGACGCCGATCGGGAGGCCGTAGCGACCTCGCTCAGCCGCAACCTGGCCGAGGGCCGGCTCACCCTCGACGAGCTCTCGCAGCGGCTCGACCTGGCGTACGCGGCGAAGACCAAGAACGAGTTGGACGAGGTCATGCGCGATCTTCCGGTGGCGATCGACCCGCAGACTCGGAAGACGACGAACTGGATCGTCGCCATCCTCGGAGGCTCCAGCCGTTCGGGGCGCTGGCGGGCGGCCAGTCGCATGCGCGTGATCTCGGTGCTGGGCGGGGCCAACCTCGATCTCAGCCACGCGGTGGTCACAACCCCGGAGGTGCGGCTGACCTGTTTCTCGTTCCTGGGCGGGATCGGGATCGTCGTTCCCAAAGGCGTCGAGGTCGAGCTGACCGGATTTTCGCTAATGGGCGGTCGCGGCCTTGACATCGGCGAGGAGCCCGCGCGCCCGGGAACACCGGTAATCCACGTGCGGGCCTTCTCGTTCCTCGGCGGGATCGGGATCACGAACCCGCCGAAGAAGCGGCTCTAGCCCTAGGTACCGATCGGGTGCCAGACCGTCTTCAGCTCGAGGAAGGCTGCGACCTCCCACGGGCTCTGGCCGTCGGCGGAACCGCGGACCACGCGCTTGACGTTCTCCGAGGCCGCGCGCTCGAGGTCGGCTCTCTGACCGTCGGCCCCGGCCAGGTCGATCGCGTTCACGTCCATGTGCGACGCGAGCCAGGGCGCGAGCTCGGTCTTGTGACCGGTGAGGATGTTGACCACGCCGCCCGGGACGTCAGAGGTGGCGATCGCCTCGGCCAGCTCGACCGCCGCCAGAGGCAGGCTCTCGGAGGCCACTGCCACAACAGCGTTGCCGCCAACCAGGGCGGGCACGAGCCGTGAGACGAGCCCCGCGAGGGCAGGCTCCTCGGGAGCGAGGATACCCACGACACCCGTCGGCTCCGGGATCGTGAAGTTGAAGTAGGAGCCTGCGACGGGGTTCGCCGAGCCCAGTACCTGCGCGAGCTTGTCCGCCCAACCCGCGTACCAGACGACACGGTCGATCGAGCGGTCGACCTCCGCGGCGCCGGAGCAGAGGGCGGCCAGGTCCTCCCGGCGCGCTTCCAGCATCTCCGCCAGGCGATACAGCACCTGGCCGCGGTTGTAGGCGGTCATTCCGGCCCACTTCGGGTAGGCCTCGCGCGCCGCCCGGACGGCGTCGCGGAGATCCTTGCGCGACGCGCGCGCGACGTTCTGGTCCTGAGCGAGGTAGATGCGGCCCGACTCCGAGCGCGGGAACGCACCGCCCACGAAGAGCTTGTACGTCTTCTTGACGGGCAGTCGAGTCATCTTGCGAAGACCAAGCCCGACGCGACCATGACGGGCCCGATCGCCGCGATCCCCATGCCAAAAAGGATCAACGGAAGCCAACCGAAGCATGCTCCGGCTCCGGCCACGGCCACTCCTAGCCCGACTCGAAAGAGGATGACGGTGACGAGAACTCCGGCGGCACCCGCCGCCGCGACCACCTCTCCCCCGTCGACTACGTGGGGCGGCGCGGGCAGGCCAGAGTAGTCGTCCTTGGCAGGCGGCGGAAACTCGACCCTCGCAGTTTGCCCAAGCGGGACGCGTCGCCGTCCGATGAAGACAGCCGCCACTCCGAGGACGAGGAAACCAAGGGCAAGTCCGAGCGACTTACCACCGCCGTCCCCTGCTGCAGCAAGTAGCGCGAAGAGCGCGAGCGTCATCGCCGCGCCGGCAACGAGCGCCGCGGACCAGGCGCTGGTCCAGCCCAACACGCGGCGGAAAGCTCGCTGGACCGATCCGGCACCAGCTCTCATTCCCCGCCCGCCCCGTAGACGACCTCGAAGGCGGAGACATAGCCGCCCACGATCTTGGCCGAGAGCCCCGCATAGCGGCCCGTTGCCTGCGTCTGGCGGACGACCAGCCACTGCCAGGCGCCGTGTTTCTCCGCGTGGGGGTAGAGCTGCCGGAGCCGAGCCAGCGTGTCGCCCATCCGCAGGCCGTTCGAGGTCCTCCAGGGATCGCGCGTCATCAGGCCGTCCGAGAAGTACCCAGTCTTCGGCTTGCACGCGTTCTTGCCGGCCAGGTTGTAGAAGAAGACGCTCAGGCCGACCGACGGCCAGAGCCCGAGGCAACCGTCCTTGGTCTTCCGCAGCTCCGCCGGCTTCCCGAACGCCTTCTCGACCCCGCCGAGCGTGCCGTTCTTCTTGACCGCGAAGCTGCCGATGAACTCGTCCCCGCGGATGACGAGCGACGGCGAGGCGAGCGCCGAGGCGGCCACCGCCCCGGCCAGTACCACCGCCGCGATCAGCCGCCTCACGCCTCCCCTCCCTCGTCGAAGCGCAGGTAGGGCTCGAGCCCGTGACGGCCGCCCTCGCGGCCAAAGCCCGACTCCTTGTATCCACCGAAGGGCGAAGCAGGGTCGAAGCGGTTGAAGG
>JBBRYK010000115.1:0-6363 GCA_038237665.1 Gaiellales bacterium
CATCCAGGCCTGGGAGTACGTCCCGCTAGGCCCGTTCCTGGGCAAGTCGTTCGCGACCTCGATCTCGCCGTGGGTGACACCGCTCGAGGCGCTCCTCCCGTACCGCGTCGCGGCGCCCGCCCAGGAACCCGAGCCGCTCGAATATCTGCGCATCGATCCGTGGGCCTTCGACATCGACCTCGAGGTCGAGCTCAACGGCGCGACGATCTCCCGCACCAGCGCGCAGCATCTCTACTGGAACGTCGAACAGCAGATCGCGCACGCGACATCGAACGGCGCCGACCTCCGCACCGGCGACCTACTCGCCTCGGGGACGATCTCCGGCCCGACCCGCGACTCGACGGGCAGCCTGATCGAGCTGACCTGGAACGGAACCGAGCCGCTCCAACTCGCCGATGGTTCGACGCGGACATTCCTCGACGACGGCGACGAGGTCGTGCTCCGCGGCCGCACGCCCGACGGCCTGATCGAGCTCGGGGAAGTCCGCGGCGCGATTGTGCCGAGCTGACCGCTTCGGCAACCGACGCTAGCCGGGTGATTCGGCAGCGCCGGAGTCGACATGGCCGGAGAGGCCATATGGTAGGCTATGGCCATAGCGAGGCGCCAGACACTCGTGCAGCTCTCGGATGAGCTTCTCGCGCTCCTCGACGAGCGCGCCGCGAAGAGCGGCAAGTCGCGGTCGGAGCTGATTCGCGCAGCAGTGGAGCGCGACCTCGCCGCTGATCGGGAAGCTGAGATCGACCGGCAGATCATCGAGGGCTATACGCGGATCCCGCCCGGCGAACTCGACGCCTGGGCCTACGCCGCAGCCCTGGAATCGATCCGCGCGGAGCCGTGGTGAATCGGGGTGAGGTCTGGTGGGTCGAGCGGCCAACGGTTGGCCGAAGACCACATCTCGTCCTCACCCGTCAGCCCGCGATAGAGATTCTGAACGCGCTGCACGCCGTACCGGCGACCCGAACGGTCCGGGGCATCCCGACCGAGGTGCTCTTGAGCCAGGACGACGGCATGCCGGACGACTGTGCGCTGAGCCTCGACAATCTCACGCTCGTTCCGAAAGGCTTCTTCGTCGAGCGAATCTGCCGACTCTCAGCGGCTCGAATGCGAGAGGTGTGCATGGCGCTTTCGACCGCAACGAGCTGCTGAAACCGCTGTGAGAGGATTGGCGGCGGTGCCGCCTTTCCGGATCGGGGTCATGCAGCTGACGATGGAGCCGCTCGAGGAGATGCTCGCGAGCGCGCGCGTCATGGACGAGGCCGGCATGGACACGGTCTGGCTGGCCGAGGCGTATCCCTGGTGGCGGAAACACGGCATGGAGGCGCGATCGTCGACCGTGGTCTCCGCGCTGATGGCGCGCGAGACGGAGCGGCTGACGATCGGCTGGGGGATCATCTCGCCCTTCACCCGGCACCCGGTCCAGGTCGCGATGGACGCGCGCGTCGTCCAGGAAGCGGCCGGGCCGGGACGATTCCTGCTCGGCTTCGGAACGTCGAAGATCTTCCTGAACAACTCGAAGATGCAGACGAACAAGACGCTCGGGCCGATGCGCGACGCGGTGACGATCGTCCGTGGCGTCCTCGGAGGCGGGGAGTTCGCCTACGACGGCGACACGTGGAGCGCCGACGTGCCCGCTCTTCGCCCGGAGGCGGAGACGCCGCGCGACGTCCCGCCGGTGTACGTCGCCGCGACGGCGCCGAAGATGCAGGCCCTCGCCGGCGAGATCGCCGACGGCTGCCTGACGCCCTCGATCACGACGCCGGCATTCGTCCGCTACACAAACGAGAACGTCGGCGCCGACATCGACATCGGCTGCACGATCGTCGCCTCGATCGCCGAGGACCGGGACGAGGGCCGCGACGGCGCGCGCGAGATCGCCGCGATGTATCTCGCGAACAAGGTCCAGAACATCCAGGGCGCCGCGGACACCTTGCTCGACCTCGCCGGGCTCGAGCAGGACGAGATTCGCCCTGTTGCGGAGGCGATGGAGGCCGGTGGACGCCTGGCCGCGAAGGCGAAGGTGACGGATGCGATCCTCGACAAGTGCAAGCCGATCGCGGGCACGCCGGCGGATTGCATCGCCGCGATCGAGGAGTACCGCGACGCCGGCTGCACACACGTGATGCTCGAGCTCTGGGGCGAGCGCCGCCACGACCAGATTCGCCTCTTCGGGGAGAAGGTGCTCCCCCACTTCCGGTCATGAGGATCCGGATCGACCAGGACCGGCTCGTCCGCTGGGCGATCGACGCCGTCTCGATCCCGTCCTTCACCGGGTCGGAGGAGGCGATGGCCGAGTTCGTCCGGGAGACGCTGACCGACATCGGCCTCGCCGTGCAGTGGCAGCAGGTCGAGGACGGCCGCGCAAACGTGCTCGGTACCTGGGCCGGCTCGGGCGGCGGGCCGGCGTTGATGTTCAACGGGCACATGGACACGTCGTACTCGGGGCGCGAGCCGTGGCTGGCCGGGATCCCCGGCTTCCAGCCCGAGGGCTTCGAGCGCGAGGGCCGGATCTACGGGCTCGGGATCTCGAACATGAAAGGCGCGCTCGCGTGCTACGTCGAGGCGGTGCGCACCCTCCAGGACGCGGGCGTGCGCCTGCGCGGCGACGTCCTCGTCGCGGCCGTGGCCGGCGAGATCGAGAAGGCTCAGTGGGGCGACGCCCAGGGCGCCGAGTACCGCGGCTACGCGACGGGGACGTCGCATCTGGTCCGCCACGGGGGCGTCGCCGACATGTGCATCCTCGGCGAGCCGACCGAGTCGAAGCTCGTGCTCGCGCACTTCGGGACGCTCTGGCTTCGCCTCTCGACAAGGGGGCCGTTCATCCACACGGCGTTCTCGACCGGCCGGCTGGAGGAGAACTCGATCCTGCGCATGCGGTCTGTCCTGGAGCGCGTGCTGGAGTGGCTCCCGAGCTGGGAGGAGGAGATGTCGTACGGCTCGGTGCGGGGCGTGGCCGGTGTCGGCGCGATCCAGGGCGGCTTCGGTTGGCGGGTTTCGCGGACGCCGCACCGGACCGACCTCTTCCTCGACCTGCGTGTGCCGCCGAACGTGCCGATGGCGGACGCGCGGCGGAGGGCGCTCGAGTTCGCGCGTGGGCTCGACGGCGTCGAGGCGGAGATCTACGTCACCGCGCCGGGAGCGGAGATCGACGAGTCACATCCACTCGTTGTCTTTGTAGACAACGCCCATCGAGAAGTATTCGGCTCGGAGCCCGAGCGCGATGTAACGCGCTGGTTCTCCGACGCCTCCGTTCTGTCCCGGTACGGCATCCCGACGGTGAACTACGGGACATCGAGCGGCCTCCCCGACGCCGAGCTCGGCGAGAACCTCGAGATCGCGGGCCTCGTGCAGACGGCCGAGGTCTACGCGCGGGCGGCGGCGGAGATCTGCGGAGTCGCGTGAGCTCCGACGTCTACGCCCTGCCCGAGGGCCTCCCGGTACCGGAGGACGACGGCGCGGCCGACCACCTCGTCGGCCTGGCGCTGCCGGAGCTCGCGCTCGAGTCGTCGCAGGGACCGGTGAACGTGCGCGACTTCGGCGTGATCTACATCTATCCACGCGCGGGGCGTCCCGGGCAGCCGATGCTCCCCGGCTGGGACGACATTCCGGGGGCGCGCGGCTGCACGCCGCAGTCGTGCGCGTTTCGCGATTCGGAGGCCGGCTTCGCCGCCTTGGGCGTTCGCGTCGCCGGCCTGTCGGCGCAGACCCTCGACGATCAGGAGGAGTTCGCCGAGCGGAACCACATCCCGTACCCGGTGATCGCCGATCCCGACCGGCGCCTCGGCGCGGCGTTGCGGCTGCCGACGTTCGAGGCCGGCGAAGAGACGCTCTACAAGCGGCTGACGCTGGTCGCCGAGCGCGGCGAGATCGTCAAGGTTTTCTACCCAGTCTTCCCGCCCGACGAGAACGCGGCCGACGTGCTCGCCTGGCTTCAGGCCCGCGCGTGAGCCAGTTCGCGTACCTGCTGCGGCCCGCCTTCGACCAGGCGTTCATGGCCTCGGCCGGCGAGCGCGAGAAGGCGGTCGTGGAGGCGCACTGGGAGTATCTGGTCGGACTGCACAAGGCCGGCAAGCTGTACTTCGCGGGCCGCTGCCACGACGGGCCGTTCGGGATCGTCGTCATCGAGGCGAAGAACGAGACCGAGGCGCGGGCGATGGTGCATTCCGACCCGTCGATCGTGGCGGGCGTCCAGACGGCCGAGCTGCGCCCATTCAAGGTCGGCCTGATCGGCGTTGCGAAATGAAGCTCGTCACGTTCGGCGAGGGCCGGGTCGGCCGGATCGACGGCGACGAGATCGCCGTTCTCGACGCGCCGACGATGCGGGAGTACTTCGAGCTGGGCGGCGCCGCCGAGACCGGCGAGCGCGTCGGCCTGGCCGACGCCAAACTGCACGCGCCGATCGTCCCAAGGAAGTTCTTCCACACCGCCGGCAACTTCCGCGAGCACGAGGAGGAGTCGAAGCAGGTCGGCTGGTCGCACAAGATCGCGCCCTGGATCGTCTTCTTCCAGAACGTGGACGCGATCGTCGGCCCCGATGAGCCGATCGTCTATCCGGAGCACCTGACCGAGGAGCTCGACTACGAGCTCGAGCTCGCCGTCGTAATCTCGAAGCCGGGCAAGTGGTTCGGGCCTGAGGAGGCGATGGATCACGTCGGCGGGTACGTGATCTTCAACGACATCACCGCGCGGGACATCCAGCGGCGCGAGATGGAGTCGGGCGTCTTCTCGTTCTGCAAGGCGATCGACACGTTCTGCCCGCTGGGGCCATGGCTCGTGACGCCGGACGAGATCCCGGATCCGCACGACCTGGCGATGGAGCTGCGCGTCAACGGCGAGGTACGGCAGACATCGCACTCGAGCCGCATGTCGGTGACGATCCCGGAGATCCTGTCGCACTACTCCGCACTCGGCTACTCGGCCGGGGACGTCGTGTCCACCGGCACCGTGTCCGGCGTGGCCGGGTTCTCGCCGGACGCGGCCTCGCTGTACCTGAAGCCCGGCGACGTGATCGAAGCCGAGATCGAGCGCATCGGCATCCTCCGAAACCCCGTGATCTCGTGGCAGGAAGGCCACGGCGAGCCAGCGCCACCCCGGGTGCACTGGTGACCCGAAGCGCCGAAACACCCCAGCCCCCCACCCAAGGGTGGGGTCACTTCCCTCCTCCCTCGGCGATCGACGCTACCCGAGAAAACGCGCCGCGTCTGTGCCAACCCGGTAACGACTTCCGCGCAGCGTGAGCTGGCCGAGAGACGACGCAAAGCTCGAGCGCGTCCGCGCGCTCATGGCCGAAGAGGACCTGGACGCGCTGGTCGTCCGCGCCCCCGACAACGTCCTCTACCTGACCAACTTCTGGGGCATGAAGGGCTACGACGCCGTCGTCTTCCCGCGCGAGGGCGAGCCCACGCTGATCGCGCTCGAGCCGAGCAAAGAAGACGCCGAGCGCCAAGCCTGGACCGAAAACCTCCGCCTCTTCGCCGGCTACGACGAGCGCGACCCACGCCCGCCGCCGCTCCGCGCCCTCGAGCTAGCGCGAGAGGTCGCCAAGCCCTACCAAAGAGTCGGCCTCGAGCTGAGCCTCGGCACGCAGGCCGCCGACCGGATGGTCGGCGAGCCCACCACCTTCCCCAAGGCCTGGTTCGACGCCTTCCCCGACGCCGCCGACGCGGCGCCCCTCCTCGCCCGCGCGCGCGCGATCAAGACCAAGCAGGAGATCGAGCGGATCCGGCTCGCCAACGAGCTCGCCGCCGAGGCCATGGAGCACACGAAGCAGAACCTGCGTCCGGGCATGACCGAGGCCGAGGCGGCCGCCCTGTGGCAGGGCTACGTCCACGGCCGCGGCACGGGCTGGCGCGACGGGAAGGTCGAGCTCGCCCTCCCGTTCTCGCTCGTGTGGTCGGGCTCCGGCATCCGCACCTTCACTGCCACGGGCTCCCGCCCCATCCAGCAGACCGAGCCGACCCTCTTCGAGATCTGGGTCTGCGTCGACGGCTACTGGGCAGACCACACGAAGAACGTCTGCCCGGGCGAGCTCGATGCGCGATACGACAAGCTCCTCGACCAGCTCCTGGCCGTCTACCAAGCAGCGATCGATCACTGCAAACCAGGCGCCTCTCTCCCCGAACTGGACAGGCTGATCCGAGACGCCATCGCGGAAGCCGGCTACCCGGGCCAGCCCTCCCACCCCATCTGTCACGGCGTCGGCGCCCGCGCCCACGAGCCGCCCTACGCGCACCAGGCCGGGACAGGCACGATCGAGGAGAACATGGTGCTCGCGATCGAACCCGGCATCTACTGGCCCGAAGGCGGCGGCCTCCGTGTCGAGGACAACTTCCTGATCACCGCCGACGGCGCCGAGCAGCTCTCCCC
>JBBRYK010000116.1:0-6215 GCA_038237665.1 Gaiellales bacterium
GGAGCCGGACCGCGGACGTGCCTCGGGCGCGACGGTTTCGGTCACCTCGCCAGAGCGTAGCGGGCACCCGCCCCGTGTACCATCGCGCCTCGTGCGATTGGAGG
This sequence comes from Gaiellales bacterium, assembly GCA_038237665.1. Classification (GTDB taxonomy): domain Bacteria; phylum Actinomycetota; class Thermoleophilia; order Gaiellales; family Gaiellaceae; genus JBBRYK01. The sequence goes on from JBBRYK010000116.1 coordinate 105, forward strand.
GTACGCGCGAGTTCGAGGCCCCTCGCCAGGCTGTGTATGAGGCGATGACGGATCCGGAGCTCGTCACCAGTGCGCTTCCGGCTGTCGAATCTCTCGACATCTCGGATTCCGAGCACTGGACGGCGAACGTAAGGGTCTCGATCGCCCCGCGGCTCAAGGTCGTCTTCGAGGTGCTCGAGCAACGCCCGCCCGAGCACGCTCGGTTACATGCGCACGGTAAGAACCTCGGAGGTTCGGCGACGATGGACACCTCCTTCGACCTCTCGGGGGACGACCACCGGACTGCGCTGCACTACGTCGCCGAGCTCCGTCTCTCCGGGCTGCTGGGCCGCCTCGGCGAGCCGGCTCTCCGCCCGATTGCAGAACGCCAGGTCAGTCGGCTTTTCGAGGCCGTCGAGCGCCGGATAGCATCGCGGGCGTGAGCCGCCTCGGCCTGGCCGATCTGCTCGCCGCAAGAGCCGGCGAGGAGTTCGAGCTCCACGCGCGCACGATCAATCCCGTGTTCGTTCGTATGCTGCGAACGATCGGCTTCGACCGGCACTGGGCCCGGGGAGAGGGGGCCTACCTCTACGACTCGAGCGGCAACCGCTTCCTCGACCTGCTGGGTGGTTTCGGCATGTACAACGTCGGGCGGTCGAACGAGCGGATCCGCGCCGCGCTCGCGGAGGCCCTCGAGCTCGAGCTTCCCGGACGCGTTGCCCTCGGCGTCACGCAGCTCCCGGGCCTGCTCGCCGAAGAGCTGCTCGCGCTCGCCCCGCAGAGCCTGGGCCGGGTGCTCTTCACCAGTTCCGGCGCCGAATCCGTCGAAGCGGCACTCAAGCTCGGCCGGGCAGCAACCAAGCGCGCCCGCGTTGTCTCAGTAGACAACGGATTTCACGGGCTGACTCTCGGCGCTCTTTCGGCGAATGGAGCACGTGACTTCACGGACGTCTTCGAACCGCTCCTGCCGGGCTTCGTGCACGTCCCCTTCAACGACCTCGAAGCGCTCGAGCAGGAGCTGCGCTCGGAGGACGTTGCGGTGTTCATCGTCGAGCCGATCGTCGGCCACGGCGTCATGCTTCCAGAGCCCGGATACCTCCAGGCGGCGCAGGAGCTCTGCCGCCGCTACGGGACGCTCTTCTGCGTCGACGAGGTCGCGACCGGCTTCGGGCGCACCGGGCGGATGCTCGGCCTCGAGCACTGGGGCCTCGAGCCGGACCTGGTCACGGTGGCCAAGTCGCTGTCAGGCGGCTACGTGCCGGTCGGGGCGCTGCTCATGCGCACGGAGATCTTCGAGGCGGTCTTCGATTCGATGGAGCACTCGCTTCGACACGGATCGACCTTCGCTCCCAACGATCTGGCGATGGTCGCCGGGCTCGCGACGCTGCGCGAGCTCCGCGAGCGAGAGCTGGTCGAGCGCTCGGCTCGGATCGGAGAGCTGCTGCTCGAGCGAACGCGGCCGCTCGTCGACCGCTACGAGGTCGTTCGCGACGTGCGCGGCCTCGGCCTGATGTGGGCGATCGAGTTCTCGGAGCCCTCGCGCCGCCGCACCTCGTGGAAGCTGGTCGAACGCATGCAGGCCGGCCTCTTTGCGCAGCTCGTCGTGGTTCCGCTCTTCAGCGACCACCGGATCCTGATCCAGGTGGCCGGGCACCGGATGAACGTCGTCCGCGGCATGCCCCCGCTGGTCCTCTCCGAGGCCGATGTCGACGAGTTTGCCGGCGCGCTCGATGCCGTGATCGCGAAGGCGGAGCGAATCCCGAGCGCGATGGTCGGCTTCGCGATGCGGGCGGCCCGAGCCGGTCGCTCGCGCTCGCCTGCCTAGGGCCTAAGCGATGTCGACATGCCGCTCGGCGGCGCAGGAGTCGACCCAGCGGACGGCCTCCTCGACGATGCGGGCCGACAGGTGCTCGATGTCGGCGTCCGCGCCCGGCAGCTGGTCGTCTGCGACCTCGATCACGACCTAACCTTCGCGCGGCTCCCAGCGGAATCCGCGTAACGCGCCGGCCACACCGACCACGCCCCATGCAGCCACGACGGCGACCGCGCCCGGGCGATCCCAGATCTCGTGGCCGCGGAGCATCACGTCGCGCACGAGCCGGATGAAGTAGGTCAGCGGGAGGACGTCGGCGATCACCCGCAGGAATTTCGGGAACGAGTGCGGCGAGAAGAAGGAGCCGGAGATGAAGGCCATCGGCAGGTACATGGCGTTGACGACCGCAGACGAGCCTTCCGCGGACCGGACGACCGCGGTGACGGCCAGTCCGAGCGCAGCGAAGGCGAGCGCGCCCAGAAGCAGCGCAAGCACGAGCGAGAAGACGCGTCCGGGGAAGCCGACATCGAACAGCAAGCGCCCGAGGACGATCAGGGCGACCGCCTCGAGGGCGTAGACGAGCAGGGTCGAGGCGAGCAGGGCGGCGATGTAGGTACGGGGGGGAAGCGGGGTGGCGCGGAGGCGCTTGAGCACGCCGGCCTCGCGGTCGATGACGACCGAGATCGCCAGGCCCGCAAAGGCCGTGGCGACGGCGCCGTAGCCGAGCATCCCGGCGAGCAGGAACTTCGAGCCTTTGACCTTCTCGATCGTGTCTTCGCCGTAGACCGAGCCCAGCAGCACGAAGAGCAGGATCGGGAGCAGGAAGGTGAAGAACGCCGCCTCCCGGCTGCGCCAGTAGAGCAGCTGTTCGCCCTTCAGCTGGTGCCAGAAGAGCCTCATTCCGGGTCGGGCTCGGTCAGCGAGAGGTACACCTCTTCGAGGCTGGGCCGCCTGACTTCGAGGCCTTCGAGCTCTCGTCCCTCGGCGAGCGCCTTCCCGGTCAGCTCGTGCAGCACCCGCGTCGGGTCCTCGGTCTGCAGCACGACCTCGCGGCCGGCTTCGCGGTAGCGGATCTCCGTTGCGGGACGCGCGCTCGTCAGCTCGGCCGGCGGTCCCACGGCGACGATCCGGCCCTCGCGCAGCACGGCCACCCGGTCGGAGAGCTGCTCGGCCTCGTCCAGATAGTGCGTGGTCAGGAGCACGGTCTTGCCGAGCGCTCGGAGCGACCGGATCATTTCCCACGCGGCCCGCCGTGCCGCCGGGTCGAAGCCCGTGGTCGGCTCGTCGAGAAACAGGAGGTCCGGATCGCCGACCAGGGCGAGGCCCAGGTCGAGACGCCGCTTCTGGCCGCCCGAGAGCGTGCGCACTCGCGCTTTCGTCTTCTCCTCGAGCCCGATCAGGCGAATCACCTCTGCCGGGCTGCGCGGCTGACGGTAGTAGCCGGCGAACATCTTGAGACTCTCGGCGACGGTCAGGTTGCCGTACATCGCGGACGACTGAAGCACGACGCCGATCCGCTCCCGCCACTCCGTGCCCGTGCGCTCCGGATCTTCCCCGAGCACCTCGACCGTGCCGCCGTCGCGATGCCTGTACCCCTCGAGGATCTCGACGGTCGTCGTCTTGCCGGCCCCGTTCGGGCCGAGTAGGCCGAAGACCTCGCCGGCCTCGATCTCGAAGCTGACGCCGCGCAGAGCCTCGAATGCGCCGTACGACTTGCGCAGATCGGAGACGGCGATCGCGATCAGAGTTCCAGCCTGACGACGCCTGCGGGCGGGAACGAGGGCTCGACACCCGAGACCTCGGCGACGATGTGACCGCAGTCGGGTTGGTGCCCGACGATCGCCACCGCGCCGGCGCACTCGGCCGCGACGGCCCGAACGTCCTCGGTGGTCGCTCCGGGGGCGAGGCGGTCGTCGGGCTGTGAGGTCACTCCCACCGCGCGTGCGATCGCCTCACCGGTCTGACGCGCGCGGAGCAACGGGCTGGTGCGCACCGCCGCCGGAGGTTCTTCGGCCGCGAGCCGCCGGCCGACGGCTTGGGCCTGCCGCCGACCCTCCGGGGTGAGCTCCCGCAGCTCGTCGGGCTCGCCCGGCGCGGCCTCGGCGTGACGCACGAGGTAGACCAACACGATCGCGAGGATATGGATTTCGGTGAGCAGCGGCCTAGACTCTTCCGGCGCGGCCATGCTCAACCAAGCGCACTACGACACCGTCGCCGGGGCGGTCGAGGACGGCGACGTCGTCCCGCTCCTGGGCGCGGGCGCGAATCTTTGCGGACGCGTACCCGGCAGCCCGTGGCGTCCGTACGAGACGCTGCCGAGCGGCCGTGACCTGGCTCTTCATCTCGCGGATCGGTTCCGGTGCCCGGTCGACGACGAGGAAGAGCTCGCGCGTGTCTCGCAGTACATCGCGCTCCTGCGCGGTCCCAAGCCGCTCTACCGGGAGCTCCATGCCCTTTTCGACGTCGATTATCCACCCACGGCCGTCCACGATTTCCTCGCCGGCGTTCCCGGGATCCTGCGGGAGCGGGGCCTCACGCCCCGACACCAGCTGATCGTGACAACGAATTACGACGATGCGCTCGAGCGCGCATTCCTGGCCAGCGGCGAGCCGTTCGACCTCGTCTCCTACGTCGCCGAGCGCCGTTATCGCGGCAAGTTCGTCCACTGGCCGCATGGCGGCGAGCCGAGGGTGATCGAGGTCCCGAACGAGTACGGCGACCTGTCGCTCGACGAACGCACGGTCATCCTGAAGCTGCACGGCCTCGTCGACCGGGGCAACACCGACTCGCTGTGGGAGAGCTTCGTGATCACCGAGGATCACTACCTCGACTACCTGACCCGGACCGTGATCGCCGAGCATCTCCCGTCCGTGCTCCTGGAGAAGCTCCACAACTGCAACCTGCTCTTTCTCGGCTACAGCCTCCGTGACTGGAACCTGCGCGTGATCCTGCTGCGCATCTGGATGGAGCGCGACTACGAGTGGCCGGCCTGGGCCGTCCAGCTGAAGCCCGATCCGATCGACGAGAAGTTCTGGAACGAGCACGATGTCGACATCTTCGACCTCCCGCTCGAGGAGTACGTGCTGACGCTGGCGGAGCGCCTTCGGGCGCCGTCGGCCGCGGTGGGCTAAGCGGTGGCGGGGAACGGCGAGGTCGGTGCGGCCGGACTCCCGGAGTCGCCCTTCGTCGGCCTAGATCCGTACACCGAGAAGACCGCTCGGTACTTCTTCGGGCGGGAAGCGGATACGCGCATCATCGTGGCAAACCTCCGTTCGCGGCGGCTGACGCTGCTCTACGGGGAGAGCGGGATCGGCAAGAGCTCGCTCCTGAATGCGGGCGTGGCCTCGGAGCTGAAAGGCCTCGCGCGCGAGTCGCTCGGCAAAGCGGCGCGTCCCAACATGCTCGTCGCCGTCTTCAGCTCGTGGCGCGACGACCCTGTTGGCGGCCTCGCCGAGGCGGTCTATGCGTCGCTTCGCGGCCTGATCGGGGATCGGGCCGGAGAGCGGGCTCCTCGCTCGCAGCCGCTGGGAGAAACGCTGAACTCCTACGGAGAACGGCTCGGCGGCACGCTGCTGGTCATCCTCGACCAGTTCGAGGAGTACTTCGTCTATCACCCGACCGAGGACGGGGCCGGGACGTTCGCGGAGGATTTCCCGCGCGCCGTCGGGGACGAGCGGCTTCGCGCCCGCTTCCTCGTCGCGATCCGGGAGGACGCGCTGGCGAAGCTCGACCGGTTCAAGGGCCGGATCCCGAACCTCTTCGAGAGCTACCTGAGGGTCGGCCACCTCGACCGGGAGTCCGCGCGAGCGGCGATCGTCAAGCCGATCGAGCGCTTCAACGAGGACGTGGGTGGAGAGCCGTTCTCGATCGAGCCGGAGCTCGTCGAGGCCGTGCTCGATCAGGTCTCCACCGGCGAGGTGGCGTTGGAGCAGGGCGGCCACGGCACGCTTTCGACGCGTGGTGCGCCGGACGAGGTGTCGGCGATCGAGACGCCCTACCTCCAGCTCGTCCTGACGCGGCTCTGGCAGGAGGAGACCAGGCAGGGCTCGCGGAGGTTGCGGCTGGCGACGCTGGAGGGCCTGGGCGGGGCGGAGACGATCGCACGAACGCATCTCGACCGTGCACTCGAGAGGCTCTCTGCGGCGGAGCAGGACGTCGCCGCCGATGCCTTCCGGTACCTGGTCACGCCCGCCGGAACGAAGATCGCCCACACCATCCCGACGCTTGCCGAGTGGACGGAGCACCCGGACACGGAGCTCACGCCGGTGCTCGAGCGGCTCTCGGATCCGCACGTCCGCATCGTGCGGCCCGTCGCGGGA
>JBBRYK010000117.1:0-6127 GCA_038237665.1 Gaiellales bacterium
CCATCCTCCATCGGCTCTACGCAGAGCAGAGCGAGCTGTGGGACGACTGACGCTCGAATGCGTGGCGGTCTTCGTCGACGAGCACCTCGCCCGAGGTCTTCCTCCGCCGGCTGCCCGGCTGATAGCCCAGATCGGCCGGGCGATCAGAGAGCAGGTCGACGAGGGCCACGCGCCCGCGGCGATCGAGGAGGCCGTCAGAACCCTCGCCGAGGAGGGCTGGGGCGCGGGGGCGTTGGCCAGCGCCGTCTGGCAGGCCGAACGCCGCCAAGTGACCGCGGAAGCAGAGCGCGATGCCATCGAAGGCTTGCAGCAGTGAGCAGACTCCTGACGCTCCAGGACGTCGCCGACGAGCTCGCCTGCTCGGTGACCACGGTGAAGCGCCGCGTCCGTGCCGGCAAGCTTCCCGTGCTCGTCGACGGTCGGCTCGTCCGTGTACGTGACGTCGACCTGCGCCGCTACATCCTCGAGCGCCTGCGGACCGGATCGGCCGGAGGCGGAGTCGTGCCCGCGCCGGCCGGGCGGAGCGCGGCAAAGGGGCGCTTGTGGGACTGATCGTTGCATTCGGCCGCCGACGCTGCGATGATCGACGGACGCTCCTGTGCGGGAGCTCCGGGTGTTACTTTCGGCAGGCCCTCGGGTCTGGCGCGCACACGCCCGGCCCGGGGGCTAGTGCCATCAGGAGGGCCTTCATGGCCACCGATCATGCTTGCTAGTCACCCTGGCGTCGTCGAGCGCCGCGACGGGGCGGGCCGGGTTCGCTTCCGGGTTCGCGTCCGCCGCGGCGGGGCGTCGCAGACGGCAACCCTGCCGAGCCTCGAGGCCGCCCTCGCGTGGCAAGTGCAGGCGCTCGCCGCGGCCGATGGGATCGGCGAGCCGCCGGAGCGACCGAAGCGACCTACCCTCGCGCGGGAGGCGCCCGGGCGGGCCGCGACAGTCGAGGAGGCCGCCCGCCGCCTATGCCGAGGGATCGTGGCCGGCAAGGTCCGGGCACGCGACGGCCGGCCGTACAAGCCGAGCACCGCACGGAAGTACGAGGAGGCGCTGCGACTGCTGATCCTGCCGCGGATCGGCACCGTCCCGATCGCCGTGCTGACGACGGGCGATTGTCAGCGCCTCGTCGACGAGCTCGCCGCGGAGAGGACGCCCGAACATGCCCGCAAGGCGTTGACGGCGTTGCGCGTCGCGCTCCGGGTCGCGCAGCGGTACGGCGAGCTCGACTCCAACCCGTGCGTCGGCGTCCGGGTGCCGGCGAGTGCGGAGGGAGAGAAGCCGGCGGAGTCCCTGACGCCGGAGGAGGCGGCCGCGATCGTGGCGGCGGCGGAGGCGGAGGACGTGCGGCTCAAGCGCAGCTTCGCCGGCCCGCTCGTCGCGCTCGCGTTCGGTTCGGGGCTTCGGCTCGGCGAGCTCCTCGCCCTCCGCTGGGGTGAGGACGGTCTCGACGTCGACGCGGGCACCGTGCACGTACGGGCGAGCCTCGACCGAGTCCGTGACGAGAACGGCGCCTATCCGGTCGTCGCTCCGAAGTCGCGGGCCGCGCGTCGCGACGTGCCGCTGGCCTCCGAGGACGTCGCGCAAATGCGCCGGCACCGGCTCGCGACCGGCCGGCCACCCGACGGGGCGCTCGTGTTCGCCAGCGAGGGCGAGCCGCTGAGCCCCGTCCCGGCGTACAGGGCGTTCAAGCGAGCCGTGCGGGCGGTCCGAGTAGCCCCCGCGGCAAAGGCGCTCGAGCAGGCTCAGGCGAGCGGCGACCCGCAGGCGATCGCGGAAGCCGAGCTCGAGCTCGAGACCGCGGCGACGGCGCCGGCGCGCGCGCTTCCTCGCTTCCACGACTGCCGGCACACGTTCGCGACCCACGCGCTCGGCGCCGGCCTCTCGGCTCACGCCGTCGCCGCCCTGCTCGGCCATTCCGATGCCGGGCTTGTCCTCCGCCGGTACGGCCATGCCCTCCCGGATGAGGTCGCGGGCGCCGGCGACACCCTCAGCGCCTTCCGGCGCGCTCGAGGGCTCGGAACGTGAACTACGACCAGGACGGCCTGGTGGACCAGGATTGGCCCATGGCCGCCGGGGGCAACTGAAAAGCCCTGCTAATCGGGGGGTGGACACCGCCCTCTCACGGCGGCGGCACGGGTTCGAATCCCGTATGCGCCTTTTGATGTCACAAGGTTGAGCAGTTTTGGCTCGACCATGCGGGTCATGTCGACTACGGAGAGTTGCTCGTCTGAATCTCAGAGGCCGAGGACGAGCACGAGGGCTTCGTCGACGGAGCGTAGCTCGCTTGCGTCGAGTCGGCCGGCTGAAGGGCCGAGACGTTGCGGATCGACCACCGTTGTCTGCTCGACGAGGACACGCGTCTCGCTGCCCTCGAGCGTGATGATCGGGCGGAAGCTCGTGGGCTGCGCGCTCGTCGACGTGGGCGCGACGAGGACGGTGCTGAGGCCGAGGAATTCGTCGGCCTGGACGACGACCGCGTAGCGTGCGCCGCGCTGCTCGTGTCCGCGCGTCCCCCGGGGAGGGCGTAGACGAAAGACCTCGCCGCGGATCACCTCAGTCCGAGAGCGGCGGCGCGAGCTCTGCGAGCTGCTCGCGCACGATCCGCATCTCCTCGCGATCGCGCTCGTCGGCTGCGACGCGGCGCACCTCGTCACGGATTGCGGAGCGGACTCGTCGATGCGCGGCCGCCTCTTGCAGCGCTGTGCGCACGGCTTCGGAATCCGTCAAGCCGTCGCCACGGACGATCGTGAGGGCCGCTGCCGAGGCATCGTCGAGACGAACGTGGAGCGAGCGCGACACACCAAGACCGTAGCACAAATCATGCTACCGAAGATCGCCAGCGCCTTTGACAAGCCCGGTCGACTGCTCCTCCGTGCTCACGCGGATGTATCCGATGACCGTGCCCTCTCCCACGTCTCACAGCCTGGCATGTGGACGGCCTCTTCGGCCGCTAATCGTTCGTTTGTGTACAGCTCGATGCCGGGGGTTCCCGGCTCGCTCTCGATCTCGAGGTCGCCGGTGGCGTCCTGATCGGCGATGGGATCTTCCCCGCGCTGCGGCGGCACCAGCCGCTGCTACTTGACCCAGAGCTGGTCGAGCAGCACGCCGAAGAGTGGGTGGTGCTGATAGTTGCCGACTCGCTTCGATACTAGGTCGACGTTCCTCGGCGTGTACGTCCGTACCAGCGGCGCGAGATCCGTCAGGTCACGATCGACCTCGGTCCAGAGCTTCGCGGCGGCGTGCGGGTCCTGCGCTTGCAGAACGGTCGCGTGCTTGACCTTGGCATCGAACTCACGTGAGCAAAAGCCGGAGTGATTGACCGAACGATCGCCGGCGGTCGAGCACAAGACGAGGCTGAAGAAGTTGGATGCGGCGGGGTAGTCGGCGAACCAGCCGTTGATACCGGCCTGTGGCAGCCCGCTCGGTAGTGCTCTGGGAAGGGCGTCGAAATAGGCATCGATGTCCGGGAAGACCTTCACCGACACGCGATAGCCGAGCCAAGTGAGGAGCCAGCGCGAGGTCGAGCTCCCCCTCGCCTTCGGGCGCTTTCCAGGCCCAGAACGTGACGTGCGCTCCGGCGGTCCCGCTCTGTCGAACGAGCTCGCGCGCCCTCACGAGATCAGGAGCAGACCACCACCACCAGCGCTCGCGTTAACCGTAAAGGGACAGTACGGCCGGTAGCCTCGAAAGTTCGGGGGCAGCAGCTGGCAGGTGGGCTGAGGCGTCTCCGGGCCGCCGGCGATGCGAGCGAGCTCGGCTCGGTCGAGTGCGTAGCTCACGGCCTGGCGCGCGCGGACGTGATCGAACGGCGGAACGCGCGTGTTCAGGAACCAGAACAACGTGGCCGGTGCAGGCGTCGTGTGCACCTGAGCCGGGTGCTGCGTCTCGAAGTTCGCCAGCCGAGCGCCGAATCCCGGCAGAAAGCCGCTCGCGACGTCGACAGTTCCGCGCGCGACGTCGGTTGTCGCCCGATTGGGCTTCGAGCCAACCGAGACCTCGATCCGATCCACGTATCCATCGGGCCGGGCGATCGCATTCCACACGCGGAAGTGGCGATTGCGTACGAGGACCAGCCGCTTCGGCGTCGCGGAGCCGATCACATACGGTCCGGTCGCGGGAACGGGCCGCGTGCCGTTCTTCGACAGCGGCGTGCCGGCCGGGAGGATCGAACCGAACGGGATCGGGAGCCTGTACAAGAACTCTGGGTCGGGCGCAGTCAGATGAAAGGTCACGGTCCCCGCTTCGTCGTCGGTCACGATCCCGTCCGACAGGTCGCATGCCTTCGGCTGCTTGCTGCACGCGGATCCGCCGCGGATCGACGCGTAGTAATCGGGCCTCGGCGTTCCGGCTTTGAACAGCCGTTCGAACGTCGAGCGGACGTCCGAAGCCTTCAGGAGCGAACCGTTCGAGAAGCGGATCCCCTTGCGAAGCTGAAACGCATACGTCTTACCTGCGTCCGTCGGCGCCGGCAGCGATGTGGCGAGGTTGGGCACGAGCTGCGTTCCCTCACTGCCGCCCACGCGCTTGAAGCCGACGAGACCGTCATTCGTGATGCTGAGGAGACCCCAGGTATAGGCCGTCGAAGGATCGATCTCTTTCTCGACCAGCCTGTCGGCGAAGACCAGTGTGCCGCCGCGGTGCGCGCCGACAGACGCCTGCCCCGCCACCCACAGAGACCCTGCGAGCGTCAGGCCGGTCGGGCGCGCACCGGTTCGCACGGTCCGCACAACGCTGCCGGTCAGCGGGTCGAGCCGAACGATCGTCCGGCCCGCCTCGTTCGCCACCCAGACCGCGTCGTCGCTCGCGGCGATCGCGTTCGGGCTCGCGCCGACTGGGACCGTCGCCCGGACCTGGTTCGTGGCAGGATCGATCCGCGACACCGTCCCATCGAGGGTGTTCGCGACCCAGACGGCTCCTCCACCGAATGCGAGCCCGCCGGGACCGCTGCCCACACCGATCGTCTGCGTCACCCCGCTCGTCTTCGGATCGAGGCGGACGACGCGATTCTCGGCGCTGTCGCCGATCCAGATCGCGCCGGTCGCCGGATTCACCACGCCTACGGAGTTCGCACTCAGGGCCGACAGAGAGCCTCCGCCCGAGCCGCCGCCGAAGGCGAAGATCGGAATCGCCACCGCAGCAGCCACGACGCCGGCGAAGGCGCCGATCACCAGCGGGCGCCGGTAGAACGGAGTCGGAAGCGCAACGAGCTCGTCGGCCGCAGTCCCGGGCGCGTCGGCCTTGAGCGGCCCGAACTCGCCGGGCAGCCCGTCGATCTGGAGCTGGAAGATTCGCTCAGCACGGTCAAGGTCCTTGAGGTTGTGCTCGCCGAGATCGCGAAGCGTGATCCCGTCCAACTCGTCATCGGCGAGGACGGAGGCGGTCGCCTGCGACGCAAGAACCTGCCCGCCGTGGCCGGCGGCCATGATCCGCGCGGTGCGGTGAACGCCCATGCCGTGGTAGCGGCCCTCGTCCGACAGAACCGGCTCACCGGTGTGCATCCCCATCCGCACGCGGAACTCCGCGCCGTCCGGCCAGATGTGCGCCGCGAGCGCCCGCTGCCCATCCGCCGCTGCCGCTGCCGCATCCCGGGCGCGGGGGAACACGTAGAAGAACGCATCGCCCTGCGTGTCCACCTCCTCGCCTCCGTGCGCCGCGAACGCCTCACGCAGGAGGCGCGCGTGCTCCGCGAGCACCACGCCGTAATGTTCGCGGAGCTGCCTCAACAGACTCGTCGACCCCTCGACGTCCGTGAAGAGAAAGGTGACCGTGCCCCGCGGCCGCTCGGCCATAGAAAGGTGACCGTGCCCCGCGGCCGCTCGGCCATAAGCTAGTAACGACCCACAGGTGCCGCTTTGTCAAGCTCCGACGACTCGAAGGATCGTCCTGAACCCACGCAAGGGATCCAGCGGGGCTCGCAACAGCTCTTTGCACCCGGGTGGCCTTTTCCGCTCCCACACGCTTGAGCTCGAGCCAGAAGTACTCGCCCTTTTCCTTGTTGCTCTTCCCTGTCCCGCGTCACGAATTCTGGCAGGGGGGTTAGTGTCGGGCTCCTCGTGAAGGGAGCGATTCGTGGCACGTCCTTCTGTTGTCTCTGTTGAAGACAAGTTCAGGCTCGTCCTCGCAGTCATCAGTGGGG
>JBBRYK010000118.1:0-6089 GCA_038237665.1 Gaiellales bacterium
CCTCTCGCAGGGCGTTCTCTTCTTCGTTCTGCCCGGCGCCGCGCAGGCGACGAAGTACGCGGCCGCGTACTTCGCCGGGCTGATCATCTCGCCGCTCCTGTTCCTCGGCGCCGCGCTGCTCTATTTCGACCAGGCCGCTCGCCTTGTACGCTCGGCCTCCCGACCCAGGAGGAGCCGAAATGCCGAAGTACCTGTTGATGACGACGCTGACCTCTCAGGGCGTGCAGACGCTCAAGGCGAACCCGGACCGGCTGCGTGAGGTCAACCGTGACGTCGAGGAGCTGGGCGCGAAGGTGCTGCACCAGTGGGCTCTCGTCGGCCCGTACGACTTCGTGAACGTCGTCGAGGCACCCGATACGGCGACGATCGCGAACGTCTCGATCACGCTGGCCGCGCGGGGTAGCTCGAAGATCCAGAGCTACGAGGCGATCGAGATCGACGACTTCTTGAATCAGCTCAGCTGACGGCGCTCAGCACGGCGTCCCAGGCCAGCTCGGAGGCGACCACGCCGAGCCCGATCGACTCCAGGATCGGGCTCTCGACCTCGTTCGTCGTCACGGCGTAGAGCACGTCCCCGTCGACGAGTGCGTGGAAGGGCTGGATCGCCCGGGCCATCGAGGCGTGGACCTGGCGGCCCAGCGTGCGCAGGCCGCGGTCGTCCAACCTCTGGTTCGTCACCACCACGGTGAGGGTCGTGTTCCCGGGAAGCGGACGCACGGGCGCGCCGGTTGCGAGCCGTGCCTCGACCCCGGGAACGAGAGCCGCGCGCTCGCCCGTGGCCGGGTCGAGGTGGCCTCGGACGACGTTTCCGTTCCGGTCGACGACGGCGCCGACGGCGTTCACGACGGTGAAGACGCCGATCTTCGTCTCGCCGACCTGCCGGAACGCTGCACCCTGTCCCGCCGGCTCGCCCTGGTCGTAGGCGAAGGTCTTCCCCGCGGCGGCTGAGCGCCCGGCGCCGCGCGGGCCGAGCGGGAACACACCGGGCCGCGCAGCCCGAAGCGCGGCTCTGCCGAGCGCCTTGTCGGGATAGACGGCGTTGTCGCGCGGCCCCCAGTCGAAGATGATCGCGCCCGACACGAGCGGGATCTCCAGCCAGCCCGTCGCGTAGCCGCGCTGGGCGAAGATCTCCGCGGCGACCCCGGTGGCCGCCTCGAGCCCGTAGAGCGACCCACCCGCGAGGCAGATCGCATGGACCCACTCGTAGCCGCCCAGCGTGCCGGGCGAGCCGCCGCGAACGTCTGTCGCGCAGGCGGCCCCGTCCGGGAGAAACGAGAAGACGGTGCAGCCGGTCGGCCCCTCGTCGTACTCGGCGCAGCCGACGGCGAGGCCTGGGAAGTCGAACTCGAGCACGGCTCCGTCGAAGTCGAAGTCGGTGTGCGGGACGAGCTCGGTGTTGTCGTTCGTCACCCGTGCCACGGCGGGAGACTCTAAGGCTCTAACGCCCTCGAACGGGCGACGGCCGGGCCGCTCAATCCGAGCGGCCCGGCCTTGGAGGAAGCCTTGGTCCGACTACGAGGCGGACGCGTGGCCCATCGGGCCGTGCGGCCTCAGCTGACGCCGGAGGGCGAACATCGCCAACCCGAGCAGGACGATCCCGAAGGCTGAGCCGAACCCGATGCCCGCGTCGGCCCAGTCGAAGCGCGAGACGCTGACGGTCACGACGGGCTCATGCGCGACCCTGGCGGCATCACGAGTGTCTGCCGAGCGTCCGTCGATCACCGACGTCTGCGCGGCGGAGACCGCGTCGAGCGTGTCGGCCGAGCGTCCGTCGAGGTAGACGGAGCTGCTGTTGTTGTTGAGCGCCGCCTGGATGGAGCTGTCGAGCGGCACGTTCGACTGCGCCGAGTACACCGCGTCGAGCGTGTCAGGGGAGCGCCCGTCCAGGTAGAGGGAGTAGCCGTTGTTGTTGAGCGCTGCCTGGATGGAGCTGTCGAGCGGCACGTTCGCCTGTGCCGAGACCGCATCGAGCGTGTCCGGCGAGCGTCCGTCGAAGTAAACGGAACTCTCGTTGTTGTTCATCGCAGCCTGGATGGAGCTGTCGAGCGGCACGATCGGCTGTGCCGAGACGGCGTCGAGGGTGTCCGCGGAGCGCCCGTCGAACCTGGCGATCGTCGCCGAGTACACCGCGTCCATCGTGTCGGGCGAGCGCCCGTCGAGCGACGCGATCTGCGCCGACTGCATCGCGTCGACGGTGTCGGGGGATGGTCCTCCCGCGAGCGCGCCGGGAGTCCCGATCGCCGCCACCGCGAGACCGAACGCCAGCCCCTTCAGGAACCGCATCCTTCTCGTGTAGGTCTTGCCGGTCATTGCTCTTCCTCCTCTGCCTGGATCGCCCTGTGCGATCCGATCTGGGCGTAGAAGACCGCAGGGCGCCAAAGGATCGGTTACCCCGCGGTAACGGCCTGGTTAAGGGGCGCGTTTCCCGTTAGCGTCAGCGGCGGGAAGGGAGACGATGGAGTTCCAGATCCTCGGGCCGCTCGAGGTCCGCGATAACGGTCAAGCCGTCGCGATCGGGGGCGGAAAGCAACGGGCGCTCCTGGCCCTCTTGCTCCTTCGGCCGAACGAGGTCGTCTCCAACGACACGCTGATCGACGAGCTCTGGCACGGCGAGCCTCCCGACACCGCCCGCAAGGCGCTGCAGGTGCACGTCTCGAACCTCCGGAAGGCGCTCGGCGACGATCGGATCGTGACGCAGGCGCCCGGGTACCGGCTGCGGCTGGAGCCGGGGGAGCTCGACCTGGAGCGCTTCGAGACGCTCCGCGGGGAGGGGGGCGCCGAGGGCCTGCGCCGGGCTCTCGCCCTCTGGCGTGGAGCCCCGCTCGCCGACTTCGCCTACGAGCCGTTCGCACAGGCGGAGCGTGCTCGGCTGGAGGAGCTTCGTTTGACGACCATCGAGCAGCGGATCGAGGCCGACCTTCGCCTGGGCCGCCACGCGGATCTCGTCTCCGAGCTCGAAGGCCTGGTTGGCGCGGAACCGCTGCGGGAGCGCCCCCGCGCTCAGCTGATGCTGGCCCTCTATCGCTGCGGACGCCAGGCGGACGCGTTGGAGACCTATCAAGCGGCACGGCGGGTGCTCGTCGATCAGCTCGGGATCGAACCGGGCCGTACGCTCCAGGAGCTCGAGCGGGAGATTCTCCGCCAGGAGCCGGCGCTGGACTGGATAGCTCCGAAGGAAGCGGTGTCACCGCCTGAGGCAGGCGCCGCAGCGCCCCGCGCCGCCGGCATGTTCGTCGGCCGCGAGCGAGAGCTTGTACGGGGCCGAGGGGCCCTCGATCAGGCGCTGGCCGGCCGCGGCCGGCTGGTTCTGATCTCCGGCGAGCCCGGGATCGGCAAGAGCCGGTTCGCCGAGGAGCTGACGGGCCCGGCTGCCGCCCTCGGGGCTGCCGTTCTCATCGGCCGCTGCTGGGAAGCCGGCGGTGCACCGCCGTACTGGCCGTGGACGCAGGCGCTGCGCACGTATGTCCGCCGCTGCGACCCGAAGGTGTTGCAAGCGCAGCTGGGCTCCGGCGCCGCCGATGTGGCGAACGTCGTTCCGGATATCCGAACCGTCCTCACCGACGTTCGTGAACCGGGTCCCTCCGAGTCCGAGGGTGCGCGCTTTCGTCTCTTCGAGTCGGTCGCCGGGTTCCTCGAGCGGGCGTCCCGGGAGCAGCCGCTCGTGCTCTGCCTGGACGACCTGCACGCCGCGGATGCACCCTCGCTCCTCCTTCTGCAATTCCTCGCCCCGGAACTCGAGCGAACGCGCATGCTGATCGTCGGCGCCTACCGCGATCTCGATCCGACGATCTCGGATCAGCTTGCCTCGACGCTGGCCGAGGTCTCTCGGCTCGACTCGACCGAGCGAATCGCGCTCGGTGGCCTCTCCGAGGCCGAAGTGCTCCGGGTTGTCGAGTTGAGCGCAGGGATCCACCCACCGGAGAGCCTCGGCGTCAGATTGCACGCCGACACGGAGGGAAATCCACTTTTCGTCGGCGAGTTGGTGCGTCTGTTCGGCGCCGAGGGCCGCTTGGAAGACCCCGGGACGCGCATCGCGGTTCCCGACACCGTTCGGGAGGTCATCGACCGCCGGCTACGCCGCCTCTCGAGCGAATGCCGAAGAGTCCTGACACTCGCGTCGATCGTGGGGCGCGAATTCGGGCTCGTCGCCCTCGAACGGGTCGCGGACTACACGGGCATCGACAAGCTGCTCGAGGTCCTGGACGAGGCGATCGAGGCCCGCGTCATCAGTGAGGTCCCGGGCGCGCTCGGCCGCCTCCGCTTTGCGCACGCGCTGATCCGCGACACGCTCTACAGCGACCTCCCTGCCACGCAGCGGGTGCGGCTGCACCGCCGCGTCGCCGCGGTTCTCGCGGAGCTCTACGCGGCCGATCTCGAACCGCACCTCACGGAGCTCGCTCACCATTACGTAGCGGCGATTCCGGCCGTCGACGCGGCCGTTGCGGTCGACTACGCGCGCCGCGCAGGCGACCGGGCTCTCTCGCTCCTCGCCTACGAGGAGGCTGCGCGACTCTACGAAACGGCTCTCGGCGCGGGACCGACCGATGAGGGAGCGCGGTGCGAGCTTCTCCTCTCGCTCGGCGAGGCCGAGATTCGGGCCGGAAACAACTCGGCCGCGAAGACGACCTTCCTCGAGGCCGCCGATGTTGCGCGAACCCTCGGCCTGACGCGCGAGTTTGCGCGTGCGGCGGCCGGCTACGGCGGCCGGATCGTCTGGGTACGGGCCGGAAGCGACGAACGCCTCGTCCCCCTGCTCGAGGAAGCCCTGGCCGCGCTCGGCGAGGACGACGTCGAGCTCCGGGTCAGGCTTCTCAGCCGTCTGGCAGGAGCTCTTCGTGACGAGCCTTCACGGGATCGCCGCGACGCGCTGAGCAAGGAGGCAGTGGCGCTCGCCCGCGGGGTGGGGAACCCTGGTGCACTCGCGTACGCCCTCGACGGGCGCGTCGCCGCCATCCTGGCGCCCGACACGGTCTCGGAGCTCTTCGCCCTCGCGACCGAGCAGCGTGAGGTGGCCGAGCGCTGCGGGAACATGGAACTCGTCGTCGGGGCGGGCTCGTGGCGCGTCATGGCACAGCTCCTGGTCGGCGACGTCCCCGGGGCGGAGGCCGACCTGGCTACGGCGACGCGACTGGCGGAGGAGCTGAAGCAACCCGTCCACGAGTGGCGCGTCCGCTGTGAGCGGGCGATGATGGAGATCGCGGCCGGAAGGTTTACGGAGGCGGAGAAGCTGAGCGAGCAGGCGCTCGCGCTCGGCGAGGGCGCGCTGCACGGCGCCGCGATCCCGATGCACCGCCTCCAGCGCTACACGCTCGCCGAGCTTCGCGGCGGTCTCGAAGACGTCGAGCCGACGATTCGTGACCTCGTTGACGAGCATCCGGCGCGGCCGGTGTTCCGGTGCACCCTCGCCTACGTGCACGCACGGCTCGGACGGCTGCCGGACGCGCGGCGTGCGTTCGACGAGCTGTCGGCAGACGCATTCGCGGTCTTGCCCTTCGACCAGGAATGGCTCGTCGGCATGAGCTTCCTGGCCGAGACGTGCAGTCTGCTCGGTGACGTCGAACGCGCCGTGGAGCTCTATGCGTTGCTATCCCCGTATGCCCAGCTGAACGCCGTCGACCTGGCGGAAGTGTTCAGGGGGTCAGTGTCGCGCTACCTCGGGCTCCTCGCGGCCCTGATGCAGCGCTGGGACGACGCGTCGAGCCACTTCGTCTACGCGTTGGAGCTGAACGAGCGCATGGGTGCGCGGCCGTGGCTCGCACTCACTCAGTACGACTACGGGCGGATGTTGCTCGCCCGGGGGCAGGCCGGTGACCGGGAGCGCGCCCAGGAACTCCTCGACACCGCGCTCGCGACCTACCGCGAGCTCGGCATGGCTGTCCCGAGCTCAGCCTGACTCGGCGGCACCACCGAGATCTCGCCCGGGCGCGTGTTTCGCGTTAGCGTCATAGGCGGGAAGGAGCGGAGATGGAGTTCAAGATCCTCGGCCCGCTCGAGGTGCGCGACAACGGTGAGCCCTTGCCGCTCGGCGGAGCGAAGCAGCGGGCGGTGCTGGCGCTCATGCTCCTGCACCGGAACGACGTCATCTCGAC
>JBBRYK010000119.1:0-5957 GCA_038237665.1 Gaiellales bacterium
CTGCTCAACCCCAGCCGGCGCGTCAGCTCGGCGCGAGAGATCCCGGAGCTCTCGTGCACGAGACGCAGGACGGCCAGCGCCCCCTGCTCACGTTGGACCCTCGCCTGATGTATATACTCGCTCAACGAGGATATTATGGCCGAGGATCCAGACCTCAGACAATGATCACCCTGCTCGGGCTGACGGCGGGGGCGCTCACGACGTGCTGCTGGTTGCCGCAGCTGATCAGGTCCTACCGAACTCGTTCGACGCGCGATCTCTCGTGGGGCTACCTGCTCGTGCTCGGCGGCGGCGTCGCCCTCTGGCTCACCTACGGCGTCCTCGCTGCGGATGCGCCACTGATCGCCGCCAACGTTGCTACCTCCGCCCTGCTGCTGACCCTGGCGCTGCTGAAGCACCGCTTCGACAGGGCGGCCGAATGCTGACGCCGGTCGCCGAACGGCTCGCGCACGTTCGCGCGGTGCTCCTGGACATGGACGGCACACTCGTCGACTCCGACGCTGCGGTCGAGCGAGCCTGGCTGCGCTGGGCGGCCGAATACGGCGTCGACCCGGCCGCGATCGTCCCGATCATGCACGGCAGCCCGGCATCGGTGACGGTGGGCCATGTCGCACCCGGCCTCACCCGGGCCGAGGTCGCCGCGGCCGCGGGACGCCAGCTCGAGCTGCAATACGACGACGTCGCCGACGTCGTCCCGATCCGCGGCGCCGCCGAGCTGTTCGAAGTGATCGGGCAGCTTGGCCTGGCGTGGGCGGTCGTGACGAGCGCCGACCGGCGGCTCGCACAGGTGCGACTCGCCGCCGCGGGGATCGCTCCGCCCGTGCTCGTCGTCCTCGAGGACGTGGCCGTCGGCAAGCCCGACCCCGAGGGCTTTCTGGCCGCCGCCCAGTGCCTCGGCGTTCCGATCGACCGCTGCCTCGTGGTGGAGGACTCGGAGCCGGGCATCGAGGCCGGCCGCCGCGCGGGGGCGCTCGTCGTCGGCCTCCGGAGCCTCCCGGCCGACATCGGCGCGGCAGACCTGGCCGAGGTCGCAACCCTGCTGCGCGAATACTCGGAGCCCGTGCTCGGCCTCACCGGTTAGCTAGGAGGCTCGCTGCTGCTCGTGGCCGGGCTCGCCGTCGGCCCGCGCCGGCTCGAACTCGACGGTCGGACGCTCGGCTCGATCGCCTACCTGGCGCTTGCGGGCTCGGTCGCGGGCTTCTCGCTGTTGTACTGGCTGCTCACGCAAATCACCGCCGTCTCGGCCTCGCTCCTGAACCTCGCGTGCCCATCCTCGCGCTGATCGAAGGGTGGGCGGTTTACGGCGAGCGGCTTAATCTCTCGCTCGCCCTCGGGTCGGCGGTGGTCGCGGCCGGGATCGGCCTAGCCTCCGTGCGGCTCGGAGGAGCGCCGATCGATCACCAGCGGCGACGAGTGCCTCGCTGCGGTCCCATTCGGCGCGCCGGTCGAATCCGGTCGAGAAACGCCTGGCACGCCCAGTTCACGAGCCAGACGACCACGATCGTGCCGACATAGGTCCAGAAGCCGTCGACCGAGAAGTGGGGCGCAACCCACTCGGCGAGCGCGACCATGGCGATGTTGATCACGAGGAGGAAGAGCCCGAGGGTGAGCACGATCAGCGGCAGCGTGAGGATCGTCAGCACGGGCTTGATGAAAGCGTTTGCGATGCCGAGGACCGCGGCGGCGATCAGGTACGAGCTCCAGCCGTGAATCCGCACGCCGTCGAAGAGGCCATTGGCAATCCAGAGCGCCAGAGCGTTCGTCGCCCAGCCGATTGCGAGACGCAGTGCCACAGCGCGACCATACCCGCCAGGCCCGTGCCTAAGCTGTCGCGAGAGCCAGGGTGAAGATTCGAGCTGCGCTACTCGAAGAGTTCGGCCGTCCACTCGTCGTCCAGGAGGTCGAGCTCCAGGAGCCCCGAGCCGGCGAGGTGCTCGTGCGGCTGGCCGCCTGCGGCGTCTGCCACACCGATCTCTATACGGCGTCGGGCGCGGATCCATCCGGCTACGCGCCCACCGTCCTCGGCCACGAGGGAGCTGGCGTGGTCGAATCCGTGGGCGAGGGCGTGGAGTCACTCGTCGCGGGCGACCATGTCGTCACGCTGTTCTCGCCGCAATGCCGCGAGTGCATTCATTGCCGAAGCCCGCGGACGAACCTCTGCCTCGCCATTCGCGAGCAGCAGAACAAGGGCTTCCTCCCGGACGGGACGACGCGGCTCGCCCGCGAGGGTCAGCCGATCCGGCACTTCATGGGCACTTCCACCTTCGCGGAGCACACGGTGATGCCCGAGATCGCGCTCGCGAAGATCGACAGGGAGGCGCCGTTCGACCACGCGTGCCTGTTCGCCTGCGGCCTGTCGACGGGCCTGGGGGCGGCGATGTATACGGCCGAGGTCGAGGCCGGGACGAACTGTGTGATCTTCGGTGCGGGCCTGGTCGGGCTCGGCGCGGTCGCAGGCTGCCGTCTCCGGGGCGCCGACCGCATTGTCTGCGTCGACCTTTCGGAAGATCGGCTCGAGCTCGCCCGCGGTCAGGGCGCGACCGAGACGTTCCTCGGCGGCCCCGACGCGGTCAGCCAGATTCTCGAGCTGACGGACGGCTTCGGAGCCGACTACACCTTCGAGGCCACCGGCAACGTCGGCGTCATGCGCCAGGCCGTCGAATCGGCTCGGATGGGTTGGGGCCTCTGCACGATTGCCGGCGTCGCGGGCAAAGGCGAGACGCTCGAGATCGTTCCGCGCTACCTGATCACGGGCCGTCGCGTCCGGGGCTCGTCGTTCGGCGGCGTCAAGGGCCGCGACCAGGTGCCCGAGCTGATCGAGCGCTATCTCCTCGGCGAAATCAACGTGGCACCGCTCGTCTCCCGCAAGCTGACCCTCGACGAGGTCAACCGCGGCTTCGACCTGATGCAGGCGCAAGACGGAATTCGCAGCGTGATCGAGTTCGGTTAGCAGGGACCTTCGTGCGGGTATCCACCCATCGGGCCTCAGGCCTCCCGGTCGCCGCGAACTCGGGCTCGATCATCGCCTCGATCGGCGCCGGCATCGGCCTTCACCCCGATTTCGGCTCCGGAACGTGGAACGGCGGCCCGATCGGGATTCCGATCACGGTCGTGGACGGCTGATGGTCGCCGGCAATGGCTCGAACTGGTACATCAGCGGCGCACCCGATCCGGGCTGGAACGACGACGATCTCAGTCGGCTCGGAGACGTCAAGGGCTCCGACTTCGAGGTCGTGGACACATCCTCGCTGCGCCCGGGCCCGACCTCGGCAACGCTGACCGGGTTCTCGGCCACGCGTGTTCGCCGGGGCGTCGCAGTGTCTTGGAGGTCGGTGGGCGAGAACCTCGACCGGCCCGATCAGCGTGGGCTGACGCGTGCTCGCGTCAGACGCGTTCTGACCTCAGGTCCCGCGGCGTCGGAGGGC
Source organism: Gaiellales bacterium (assembly GCA_038237665.1). Taxonomy (GTDB): domain Bacteria; phylum Actinomycetota; class Thermoleophilia; order Gaiellales; family Gaiellaceae; genus JBBRYK01. The sequence goes on from JBBRYK010000119.1 coordinate 3,426, forward strand.
GTGTCGGAGGGCGAGGACGTCATCGGGGAGCTTGTGCGCGTCGTTCATCCAGCCGTCGATCGCGTGGAGCACCACTGCCTCGTGCTCCAGGTCGAGGTCGACCGTCAACTCTCCTTCGCCACGCTCGGCGAGCGCAACGAATTTGTCTCTGAGTGTCAGCGACTGAGGCGTGGGCTCGCTCTCGCAGATCCTGCGAATGCGCTCGGCGAGCTCGTCGGTGTGCTCCTGGAAGATCGTTCGACGGCCGATGCTGAGGTCCATCTGCACGACGCGCCGGCTCGTCACGAGCCCGACCTAACGCGCTGCGCCAACGGCCTTGGGCAGCCCGGGCCGCGATTCCGCTCTCGGCGGCATACCTTCATTCTCGGCATCGCCCTCGGCGGACTTATCGGCGACGCGCAGAAGAGCGCCGCCGCTCCGATAGGCCGCGTAGGCCTTGATTGCCTGCAGGTCGTGACGTTTGCGGCCCGGAAAGGCCAGCGCCGAAAACGCCTGCCAGTCGAGCCCGCGCGGCACTGCCATGTCCGGTACGGCCGCGGCCTGCGAATCCCGAACCTGGAACCGCAGGTCGAACGGGCCGTGTCTCCGTGAGGCCTCGATCATGGCCTCTCACCCACTCGGCCCTTCGAGGACCTGGGCATTTCTGAACAAAATGCGCTCAACAAAAGCACCTCCTACCACCTGATCGAACGGATAAGGAGGGCGCAAAGCGCGCGATCGGTATTCGTCCTGGAGTTACCGGAGTCTAGCGCAAAGCGCCGACGAGAGTGGGATCTTCGCTGGAACCGGAAAAAGGAAGGCCCGCTTCCGCGGGCCCTCCCCGGTCGTCCTGAACGTCCTTAAACGTTGCTGATCCCGTTCGACTTGTGCGCAATCACCTCTCCGCCCGTGATCTGCGGCGGATTCGGGAACGCGGTTTCGAGATTCTCCTCGCGAAGCCAGCTGGCGGCGACACGGTTCGACTCGTCGGCCTGGGTCGACGTGCCGAACAGGCCGACGGAGCTGAAGACTCCGTTGTCGGCCTGAATGAGGTAGTAGCCGCTGAAGCCCGGCAACTTGCTCAGGCGAGGCATCAGACCCTCGCCGACCTTCTTGGTCAGCTCTTCGGTCCGCTTCTGGTCAACACCTTCGTAGCGTCTTACGATGGCATGCATTAACTGCACCTGACTTTCTTTGCTAGGGAGAAGAGCCGGGATGATTTCACCCGGTGCGCTGAGACCAGGTCTGGCAAGTCGGAGAGGAGAAAATTGGAGCCTCGGCGGCTTCCGCGCTAGGCCTACGCGCTCACTCACTATAGCGGAAAATGTCCCCCGGCGCTTTTCTCACTGAAATTCGGACCCGTTTTTGGTCGCTATTGCAGCCCGGCCGGCCTCAGCGCCGCGCGAGCCGGCGGCCGCTGTCCGTGTCCGGCGGCGTGTAGTTGACCTCGTAGTGGTGGTAGAGGCTCGATTCGTCCCGCTGGGAGAGCTCGCCTCCGTCGGCGTCGAGATTCGGCGCAGCTTTCACCTGTTCCTTCGAAACCGGCACCTGCAGACTGTCGGGGCCGATCGTGATCCCCCCGAGTGGCACGAAGGTGAGGTGGCGACCGATCAGCCCTTCCTTGACCGTGCCGAACATCGGCTCGTCGGTCTCGACGTCGACGTAGACGCCTTCCAGCTTGCCCAGCTTGTTTCCGTCGCGATCGACGAGATCCTTGCCTTGCCAATCCGCCAGGTTCTGATGTGTGACCACTGTTCGTCTCCTGTTTCAGTGAGTTTGCGTACGTGATTCGCGGCCTAGCCGCGGCGCGCCTACGTGCGCGAGGCGGCGAAACGGGGCATCTTCGCCTACATCCTTCATGACGACCCCGAAGGGCTCGCAAGCGCGATCGACATCACGCTCCAGCGCAGCTCCCCTGAGGTCACCGCTTCGTCGCCGATCCTCAGAGCGTTCGTCTGGTCGTTCCGCCGTCCTCGTTGATCGAGATGCTCTGCCTCAGTTCAGCTCCCTTGCGGTTGAGGCCGAACCAGCGCCGCTGCCGGCGGCCCCTGGTCACCAGCGTCGCTCCGGTATCCGTCCGGTCCTCGATCGTGTAGCCCTGCTCCACCTTGCCTTCGAGCATGTCGGCGAGGCCTTGCTTTCTCATGCTGAGCGTCGGTGGACCAGCCCGGTCCTCGGTCGCGATGGGAGCTGGATGTGGTTCGGCCATGACGGCCTCCCTCTTGAGCGTCGGCGTCGCCGGAAAAGGGGCAGCATCGGAAACGCGAGCGGAACGCGTTCGTCCCGGTCACGCCTGCGAGCAAAGACCTTCACTCGGCAAAGCGTTGTACGCCGATCGTAGCCGGGCTCAACTGCCGTCGCTGCCACCGCGCTCGGTCGACCCGGCGCGAGCCCGGCGGCCACCGTTCTAGCCGGCTGCCTGCTCCGACCACCCCGCGCCCTCGTTATCCGCGCTCAGTGCGGCTTGGAAGGAACGGACGCGGGCGACGAGGGCGACGAGCGATTCCAGCGTGTGCGGGTCGAAGGGTTTCAGCAGGTAACCGGCGGCCCCGA
>JBBRYK010000120.1:0-5869 GCA_038237665.1 Gaiellales bacterium
AACAATGAAGGGCTCGAAGGACCGACCGACTCGGCCAAACTGACGGTCACCTGGGCTCAGGTTACCCCGGGCGTCCAGTTCGCGATCGCCTTCAACACCAACAACAACACGTACTTCTTCGTCCAGTGGAGGTACGGAAACGGTGCGCTGTCGCCCCTTCAGACTGTGTACGCCTCCCCGAAAGGCTACTTCTACTCGGAAACCCAGATCCGCTACTTCGGGACGGGCAGGAACATCCAACAGATGATCCTCACCTTCCCGTCCTCCGCGGGCGGGCGCTTCATCGTGGACAACCTCGCCTACAACCAGGGCGGTACGGGCTAGCTCTCGACGCGCGGCGGGCCCCGCCTCAACGGGGCCCGCCGCCCCTACACCAGCCCACCGACGGCCTCCCTGACCCGGGCAAGTTCAGCCTGGATCTCGCCCATGTCCTCGAGAGGAGCCACGTGGAGGTCCTGTTCGAGCTTCCGCTCGCGGAGGCGGAGCAAGAGCTCCTTTCCGGTCTCGAGGTCGAGACCACTCGACGCCGCGCGCGCGTCGAGATCGGCGCGCAACGCAACGAGCTCCGGGTCGGGCCCCGTCTCGCCGGCCAGCTCGGCGCGCATCCGGCGGTGGGCCTCGTCGTCGAAATGGTCGGGTGAGAGATTGCCGAGCGGCGCCCCCAGCTCGGGGTGGGCCAGACAGGCCGCAAGGGCGTCGCGCTCGAGCCGGATTCCGGCCTGTTCGACCTTCGGCGAGATCGATTCCTCGCCGCGGATCACGTAGCCGCGCAGGCTCTTGATCACCTCCGGCGAGAGCTTCAGGGCGTCCGCGGCCACCTTCACCGCCTCTTGCCAGCCCGCCGAGCCTTCCTCGAAGCCGGCAATGATCGGGCGCAGCCCGCGGAGCTTCTGCTCGAGCGAGTCTCCGGCCGCGACCGCCAGGGTCACGCGATGGCGCGCGTAGGAGACGGACTCGCGCAGATGCTCTTCGAAGTCCGCGGCGACGTCGTCCGGGTCCTTCCCCGCCGGGAGCGGGACGACCCGGACCTCGAAGCCCTGCGCGGCCGCGAGCTCCATCCCGCGCAGGGTCGCCGCTTCTCCCGCCGCGTCGGCGTCGAAACAGAGAAAGAGCCGACTGGTGAGCCGGGAGAGCTCCTTCAGCTGACGCTCCGTCAGCGCCGTGCCCATCGAGGCCACGACGGGTTCGAAGCCGGCCTGCCGTACGGCCAGAACGTCGGGGTTGCCTTCCACGACAACAGCCCTGTCGTGCTTGGCGATCGCCGTGCGAGCCTTGTCCAGTCCATACAGGAGATCCCCCTTCCGGAAGAGTTCACCTTCCGGCGAGTTGACGTACTTGGCCTTGAGCGGGTCGTCCTCGCGCAACTTCCTGGCCTGGAATCCGACCACCCGGCCGCGGGCGTCTGCGAGCGGGAAGAGCAGCCGTCCGGCGAAGTAGTCGTTGCCGCGTCGATTGACGAGGCCCGCGGCGGCGAGCTCGTCGTTGGTGAAACTCTTCTCGCGGGCCTTCCGAACCAGCCCGTTGCCGCCCGGGGCCAGCCCGAGCCGGTACAGACGGCAGATCTCCTCTTCCAGCCCCCGCCCGGCGAGGTACTCGCGGGCGAACGACCCGGCCTTCGATTCCCACAGGTGGCGCTCGTAGAAAGACGTCGCCTGTTCGAGCAGGGCGACCAGCCGGTCGCGGCGTCGCCGGCGCGCGTCGTGCTCCGGCGAGGCCTCCTCGTACTCCAGCGGAACGTTGAAGCGATCGGCCAGCCACTCGATCGCTCCGACGAAGTCGACCTGCTCGGTCTCGCGCACGAACGAGATCGCATCGCCGCCGACCCCACAGCCGAAGCAGTGGTATGTGCCCTTCTCCGGGCTGACCGAGAAGCTCGGAGTGCGCTCTTCATGAAACGGGCAGCGGCCGACGAAGCGGGCTCCGGAGCGCCGGAGGGCGGTGCGGTCCTGGACGAGAGCGACGAGATCGGCCGCAGCCTTGACCGCGTCGACCGACGAATCCTTGATCCGGGCCACTAGCTGCGCTCCGCATAGGTGAGCGCGAAGCGGTCCGTCATCCCGGCGATGAAGGCCACGATCTCGTCCGGGCCGTCCCCCCGCTCGGCGAGCTGGTCGAAGATTCGGTGGATGGCTGAGTAAGCGCGCTCGTGCTCGCTCTGGACGTGCGGGCCCAGGTAGACCCGCTCGAACATGAACGCGCGCAGCGAGAGCATGGCGGCGCCCACCTCGCCGCTCTGGACGATGTCGCCCTCGCGCTCCGACGACTCGACGAGATCGTGCACGAGCCGGTCGATGCGGGAAGCCGCCCTTGGCCCGAGCAGCTCGATCTCCTCCCGAGGCAGCTCGTCTTCCCTGAGGATCCCGTAGCGGATCGCATCGTCGATGTCGTGGTTGATGTACGCCACGCGGTCGACGATGCGCACGATCTTGCCCTCGAGGGTGTCGGGCTCCGTCGGTCCCGTGTGGGTGAGGATCCCGCTCCAGACCTCCTCGGTCAGGTTCAGCTCCTCGGCGATGCGGAGTGACTGTTCGTTGTGCCGAAACCGGCGCCCGAAGCGCTTCTCGAGCGCCTGGTCGAGGGCCTCCTCCCCGGCGTGGCCGAAGGGGGGATGGCCGGTGTCGTGGCCGAGCCCGATCGCCTCCGTCAAGTCTTCGTTCAGGCGCAGGGCACGCGCGACGACGCGCGAGATCGCCGTCGTCTCGAGCGTGTGCGTCATCCGCGTCCGGTAGTGGTCGCCGGCGGGGTCGATGAACACCTGGGTCTTCTGCTTCAGGCGCCTGAAGGGCTTCGAGTGGACGATCCGGTCGCGATCCCGCTGAAACGGTGTCCGGAGCCCGCACTCCTCCTCGGGCCGGAGGCGTCCTCGGGTCTCGTACGAGCGCACGGCGAGCGGCGAAAGCCAGTGCTCCTCCTGCTCTCGCAGACGGCTCTCGAAAGCGTCGGCAACCCGTCCGGCCAGCTCCGGCATCGTTGGGAATGAGCTTAGACGCAGCCGCGGCGACCGGGCAGACGCCCGTAGCAGCCACGCGGCCGCCGTTTGCTGACGCGCGACTTCGCCGACGAGCTCGATCCGGACTGGTAGCTGCGCCGGTCAGATGATGATCGGGACGGTTCCCCCGTCGGCGCTCCAGGCCGCGCCGGTGACGTAGGAGGCCAGCGGCGAGCAGAGAAAGGCGATCACGGCGGCGATCTCGCGCGGCTCCGCGAGCCGGCCGAGCGGGCGCCCGGCGCCGACCGCCAGGAGCACTTCCTCCTTGGTCTTGCCGCTTCGCTTCGCCTGCTGGTCGGCCAGTCCCCCTTCGCCGAGCCAGGCGTCCGTCGACGTCGGGCCGGGCGCGACCGCGTTGCAGCGGATGCCCTCCTTCGCGTAGATGTCGGCGACGAGCCGCGACAGCGACAGGACGGCCGCCTTCGTGACCGAGTAGTTCGGCATCCCCGTGCTCGGGCGCTTGCCGGCGGTGGAAGACACGTTCACGATCGCCCCGCCTCCTGCCTCGCGCATCGCGGGCAGCGCCGCGCGGATCGCGCGCACGTAGCTCATCACGTTCAGCTGCCACATCTCGTCCCACTGGCGGTCGGTGAGCTCCTCGAATCCGACCTGGTAGGCCTCCCCCACGTTGTTGACGAGCACCTCGACGGGCCCGATCTCCTTCGCCGTCTCGCTCATCAGCGCCGCCGGTCCGGCCGGATCGCCGAGGTCGCACGCCACGTGGAGCGCCTCACCCACCCCCGGTCCGAGCGGTCTCCGTCCACAGGTCACCACCCGAGCACCTTCGGCGCTGAGCAGGCGTGCCGTCTCGAGCCCGATCCCGCCGGTCGAGCCGGTAACTACACACACGCGGTCGCGAAGTTGAAGGTCCACGGCGCGGGTAGCGTAGTCGGCGTGACGACGACGATCCTGCTCGCCCGCCACGGCGAGACCGATTGGAACCGCGACCGGCGCTTCCAAGGACATGCCGATCCTCCTCTGAACGACCTCGGCCGAGGCCAGGCTGCGGATCTCGCACGGGAGCTGGCCCGCACGCCGCCCGCCGCGATCTACTCGAGCGACCTCCGCCGGGCCGCCGAGACAGCGGCGATCGTGGGCGGCGAGCTCGCGCTCGAGCCGGAGGCTCGACCGGAGCTCCGTGAGATCGACGTGGGCGAATGGTCGGGTCTGACGATGACGGAGATCGAGGAGCGGTACCCGGAAGGCGTCCGGCGGCATCGCGAAGGGGGCGACGGCTGGGCGCAGGGCGAACCGCACGAGGCGATGCAGGAGCGAATCGTGAGCGCCGTACTGCGGATTGCCGCCGCCCATCCGGACGAGCGCGTGCTCCTCGTCATCCACGGCGGGACGATGCGTGCTCTCCTCGCCGCCGCCGAGAACCTGGATTTTGCCGAGTACCGGCGGACCCACGGCGGCTTCGAGAACGGCAGCATGGTCTCGATCAGCGTCGAGAATGGCGCGTTGACAAGGCTAGACTGAGCGCGGTGGAGGACTACACGAACAAGTACAAGGGCGAGCAGGTCGAGGTCGCGCTCTTCGGCGGCGACTACCAGGAGGGCGTTCTGACCGCGTACTGCTACATCGAGGACGTGGCCCACCTCGAGCTGAACGGGCACATCATCATCCCGCTCCAGAACATCGCCTCACTCCACTGCTCGAGCCGCTGCGATGCGCCGGAGCCCGACTGGCCCCCGCGCGGGCTCGCCGAGGACGAGCGGGACGAAGAGACGTAGACCCGGCCGTCGGTGGCGGCCGCTCGCAACATCCTGAAGACCGGGGTTCTCCTCACAGGCTTCTGCGCCGTCCTCGGCGCGCTCGGCTACGCGCTCGACGGATACCGGGGCGTGGAGATCCTGGCCTTTTCGGGCCTCCTGCTCGGCGTCGCGGCCTGGTGGTCGGCCGATCGCGTCGCCTCCGGCATGGTAGGCGCGCGCGAGCTCGTTCAGGGCGAGGCGCCGGGCCTGCACTCGACCGTCGAACGGCTCGCCGCCAAAGCCCAGGTCGTGAAACCGCGTCTGTACCTTCTGCCCGGTCCTTTCCCACGTGCGCTCTCGGCCGGCCGGGGCGGCCGCGGCGCCGTGCTCGCCGTCAGCCCCGGGCTTCTGGCCGCAGCGACGCCGGCAGAGCTCGAAGGCGTGCTGGCCCACGAGATCGCGCATCTGCGCAACCGGGACACGGTCGTGCAGACCACCGCGGTCGTGATCGCGGTCGCGCTGGTCGAGCTTTCCCGGCTCGGCGGCTGGTTCGAGCGGGCGCTGCTCTTCGTTCTCGGCCCCGTGGCCGCCGCCTTCGTCCACCTGCTGCTCTCGCCGAAGCGCGAGCTCGTGGCCGACCGGCTGGCCGCCGAGCTCTGCGATTCACCCCACGGCCTCGCCGACGCGATCGTCCGGCTGGACCAGGCGAGCGAGCTCGTCGAGTTCCACGGCAATCCGGCCACCGAGCCGCTCTACACGGTCAACCCGTTTGCCCCGGAGGGCCTGGGCGCCCTCTTCGCGACGCACCCGCCGGTCGAGGAACGTGTCCGCCGGCTGCGCGAGCTCGATCCCGACTGGCCCGAGCGACTGCGGGCGGCATAGGCAAAAGAGAAAAGGGCCGCTCCCGCGGCCCTTCAAGTAATTCGGCGGCGACCTACTCTCCCGGGAGGTTGCCCTCCGAGTACCATCGGCGCGGGCGGGCTTAACTTCTCTGTTCGGAATGGGAAGAGGTGTACCCCCGCCGCTATGACCGCCGAAAATGTCAGGGAAAGCGCGGTGCGCTCACCCTCAAAACTCCATAGTGGCTTCGACGTTGTTCTAAATCAAGACCTCGGGCAATTAGTACGGGTCCGCTGAACGCGTTGCCGCGCTTGCACGTCCCGCCTATCAACGTGGTGGTCTCCCA
>JBBRYK010000121.1:0-5819 GCA_038237665.1 Gaiellales bacterium
ACGTGCTCGTCGATCTGGGCGCGCTCTCCGAGCTGCGCACGATCGGCTTCTCGGCCGACGGGATGCTCGAGATCGGCTCCATGGTCACGTACTCGCAGCTCATGGGCTCATCCGAGATCGAGGTCGCGCGGCCGATCCTCGCCGAGGTGGCGGCGACGATCGGCGACGTCCAGGTCCGCAACCGCGGCACCGTCGGCGGCAACGTCTGCGTCAGCGATCCGACGAACCATCTGCCGCCGCTCCTCGCGGTCCTCGACGCGACGTTCACGATTCGCGGCGCGAACGCAGAGCGGACCGTCTCGGCCGACCAGTTCTTCCTCGGCGTGTACTTGACCGCTGTCGGCGAGGGCGAGCTCTTGACGAGAGTGAACGTCCCGCCGGCGAGCGGAGTCGGCGACGGCTTTGCCGGCCTCACGATCGGCAAGCAGGGCACGTACGTCGTGAACGCGGCCGCGAGCGTCTCGGGCGATGGCGCCCGGATCGCGATCGGCTGCGTCTCGTCCGTACCCGTCCGTGCCACGGCGATGGAGGAGCGCCTGGCCGGGGGCGACTTCTCGGCCGAGGCGGTTCGCGCCGCCGTGGAGGGGCTCGGCGCGTCGCTCGATCCGCCGGGCGACGTCCACGGCTCGGCCGACTTCCGACGGCACCTCGCCGAGGTCTCCGCCACGCGTGCGGTTCTTCAGGCCGCCGCGCGGAGGGCGTCGTAGGTGCCGGGGCCGGTGACGAGCCAGGTCGTCGCGCTCGAGATCAACGGCGAGCAGGTCGAGCTCGAGGTGCCGACGCGCCGCCTCCTCGTCCACTTCATCCGTGACGATCTCGGACTGACCGGAACGCACGTCGGCTGCGACACCGGGAATTGCGGCGCCTGCACGATCCACGTGAACGGCGAGCCGGTGAAGAGCTGCATGATGCTGGCGGTGCAGGCCCACGGGTCGAAGATCGCGACCGTCGAGGGGCTCGCGCCCGACGGCGAGCTGACCACGCTGCAGCGCGCATTCAACGAGCACCACGCGCTTCAGTGCGGGTACTGCACGCCCGGGATGCTCATGAGCGCGGCGGCGCTGCTCGAGCGCAACCCGAGCCCGTCGGAGGAGGAAGTCCGCGTCGCCATCCAGGGAAACATCTGCCGCTGCACGGGGTACGTGAACATCGTCGAAGCGATCAAAGAGGCGGCGCGATGAGCGAGACCACCACCGCACCGGTAACCACCCCGGTCGTCGTTCCCGGCAAGACCTGGGTCGGCGACAGCATCCCGCGCAAGGAGGATAAGCGCCTCGTCCAGGGCCAGGGCGTCTTCTTCGACGACGTCCGCCGGCACGGAATGGGCTATGTCCACTTCGTCCGCTCCCCCTATGCGCATGCGGCGATCACCCGGATCGACGTCTCGAAGGCGGCCGCGCTCGAGGGTGTCTACGGGACGCTCATCGGCGAGGAGGTCGCGGCGCTCACCGACCCGTTCTTCGAGCTCTCCGTGCCGCCCGGCGCGCACATCAAGGACTACGCCCTGGCCGTCGGCAAGGTGCGCTTCCAGGGCGAGCCGGTCGCCGCCGTCGTCGCCACCACGCGCGAGCTGGCGCGGGACGCGGCCGACCTCGTCGAGGTCGACTACGAGCCGCTGACGGCGATCGTCGACGGCGAGCAGGCCCTCACCGAAGACGCAGCGATCCTGCACGAGGAGGCCGGCTCGAACGTGGTCTGGGAGGGCCAGTTCGACTGGGGCGACTTCGACAGTGCGCTGGCCGAGGCCGACAAGGTGATCAAGATCGAACGCCTCCACTTCCACCGCTTCTCATCGACCCCGCTCGAGTGCTCGGGCTGCGTCGTCGAGTACGACAAGGGCACCGCCCAGTGGACGATCGTCTGCAACCACCAGATGCCGGGTGTGGGCGCGATCTGGATGGGGCCGGCTCTGCGCTGCGGGATCGACAAGCTCCGCTTCGTCACCCAGGACATCGGCGGCGGCTTCGGCAACAAGATCTGCCTCCACCCCTACTACGTCGCCTGCTGTCTCCTGGCCAGGAAGCTGAACCGGCCCGTGCAGTGGACCGAATGGCGCTCCGACCAGCACATGGCGAACGCGCACGGCAACGAGCGCACGTTCCTGGACGTGGTCGTCCCGGTGAAGGCCGACGGGACGATGCTCGGCTTCTCGGTCAAGGCGATCGACGACTGCGGCGCCTTCCCGCGCTACGAGCCGCTCGGGGCGATCATCTGGGCCCAGGTGACGCCCGGCTGCTATCGCTGGGAGAACATCAAGGTCGACTTCACGCAGGTGGTGACGAACAAGTCGCCGGTGTCGCCGAACCGCGGCTATTCGCGGATGCAGCACCTCTGGCTGACCGAGCGGATCGTCGACATCGTCGCCTCCGAGCTCGACCTCGATCCGGTCGAGGTGCGCAAGAAGAACTACATCCGCACCGAGGAGATGCCGTACACGACGCCCAACGGCTGCGTCTACGACTCCGGCGACTACGCGCGCTGCCTCGACCAGGCGCTGTCGCTCGTCGACTACTCGGGAGTCGAGGCACGCCGCGCCGAGGCCGAGTCGCGCGGGAAGCTGCTCGGCCTCGGGATCGGCTCGACCCTCGACTCGGGCACGAACAACTTCGGCCAGTCGCAGTTGATCAATCCCGACCTGCAGTTCTCCGGCAACAACGAGGTGGCCACGGTCAAGCTGGACATCTTCGGCGAGCTGGTCGTCACGCTCGGCACCGTCCCACAGGGCCAGGGCCACGAGACGACGACGGCCCAGCTCGTGGCCGACCTGCTCGGAGTGACGCCCGACGACGTCTACGTGCGACCCGGTCACGACTCGTTCTGGAACTCCCACGCCGGCTTCTCGGGCACGTACGCGAGCCAGTTCGCGGTCACCGGTCTCGGCGCCGTCAAGGGCGCGACCGAGATGCTCGCCTCGCAGATCAAGCGGCTCGCCGCCGTCATCCTCGGCGCAGGCGACCCCGAGGCGATCGAGCTCGCCGAGGGCCACGCGCGCCTCCGGGACAACCCCGAGGTCGCCCTGCCCTTCATGGCCTGCGGCGCGATCATCAACGCGAACAACGCCGGGCTGCCGGCCGAGCTCGACGACGTCACGCTCAACTGCCGCTACGTCTTCCGGCCGCACTTCGACGTGCCCGACAAGGAGAAGAAGTACGGCAACCTGACGCTCACCTACGCGACCCAGATCCACGCCTGCGTCGTCGAGATCGACAGGGAGACGGGCGTGGTCGAGATCGTCGACTACGCGGCCGTGGACGACTGCGGCAACCGCATCCACCCGCAGATCGTCGAGGGGCAGGTCCACGGCGCCACCGCCCAGGCGCTCGGCGCCGCCCTCCACGAGGCGTTCGTCTACGACGAGGACGGGAACCTGCTGACGCCCAACTTCTACGACTACCACGTGCCCCACGCGCTCGACATGCCGCCGCTCAAGACGGGCTACATCGAGTCGGCCTCGCCGTTCACGTCGCTCGGCACGAAAGGGATGGGCGAAGGCGGCGGCGCCGGCATCCATGCCGTCTGCGCAGCGATCCAGAACGCTCTGCGGCCGGTCGGCAAGCCCGTCGTCTCCGGCAGCTGGAACCCGTACCACCGCGTCTGGGAGCTGATGCGCGACCCGGAGGAGAGCCGGAAGCTGGTCTCGGTGACCGACCTGTGAAGGTCGAGGGCGTCAAGGAGTTCGCGGTCGGTCGCGGCACGGTCTGGGAGGTGCTGAACGACCCGGCCCGGATGGCGAAGACCATGCCCGGCGTCCAGAGCTTCGAGATCCAGGACGACCGCCACTGGACGGCGAAGGTGAAGATCCCGCTCGGCCTCGGCGGCCTCGCGATGACGATCAACTTCGAGAAGATCGAGGAGCGCGCCCCCGACTACGCCAAGCTCTCGGCCAAGGGCAACGGGGTCGGCGCGCTGATGCAGATGACCACCCAGTTCTCACTCGACGAGGGCAGCGGCGGCGGGACGTCGATGCGCTGGGAGGCTGACGTCCGGATCGCCGGGCCGGTCGGCTCGATGGGGCAGCGGGTGCTGCAGCCGATCGTCAACCAGCAGGTCAAGCAGGTGCTGATAGCGCTCGAGGTGCAGGTGAACGAGGCCGCCGGCGGAGCCCCAGCCGGCGCCGAGGCGGGTATCCACCCCGTTTCACCCGAGGCGTACACGCCTGCGCCCGAGGGCCCGACGCACTCGACCGAAGACTCCTAGGCATCGTGGCCGGGGACGCACGCCGCGCGCTGCTCGAGCGCCTGATCGACCACGCACCCATGTTCCCGCCGGCCTCGTTGCCGCCCGAGGAGGCCGAGGCGGAGGACCGGCGGTTCCGGAACGGCCCGTTCGGCTGGCTCGTCAACCGCTTCGTCGTCCCGGCCTCGAAGCTCGGCGACGTCGGGAACGTCAGCGCCCCACTCTCCGTCGTGCTCGACGAGGCGCCGGCGTCGTGGCCGGCCGAAGCGCAGGTCGAGGCCGTGGAAGCAAGTGACACTGTGTTACTAAGTCCGTTCCGCGCGGAGGTCGAGCGGTTCCTCGAAGTTGGCGCGAACGCTGACCTGGAGCCGCTTCGCGCGGCGGGATGGCACGCGAAGATTCGCTGTGGCGGCGCCTCGGTGCCGTCCATTCAGGAGTTGGCGGGATTCGTCAGTCGCTGCCGGGAGCTCTCGTTGCCTTTCAAGGCAACCGCCGGGTTGCACCATCCGCTGCGAACCGACGGACAGCACGGCTTCCTGAACCTCGCGGCAGCGGCCGTCTTCGGCGACGAGGAGGAGGCGCTGGCCGACGATGACCCCGCGGCGTTCGCGCTCGACGACGACGTCTTCCACTGGCGCGGCAGGTCGGCGGGCGCCGAGGAGGTCGCGCGCGTACGGCGCGAGCTCTTCGTCGCCTTCGGGAGCTGCAGCGCCCAGGAGCCCGCCGACGAGCTGATCGCCCTCGGCTTCCTCGCAGGGTAAGTCCCGATGCCTGGCACCGTGCCTGACACCGAAGAGCTATCAAACGGCCAAATCAAGCCGTTTACCGCTTTCAACGGAGGCGGCGGAGCGCCCGCTGCCTGGCACCGTGCCTGGCACCGTGCCTGACACCGTGCCTGGCACCGGGGGCGGTTTCGGGCTCGAGAATCTGCCGTACGGCGTCTTCACCCGGCCGGGCCAGGAGGAGCGATGGGTCGGCGTTCGCGTCGGGGATTCCGTGCGCCCGCTCTTCGAAGCGCCTGGTCTCAACGGGTTGATGGCACAAGGCCCAGAGGCCTGGCGCGAACTGCGCCGGCAGGCGCGAGAGCAGATCGAGGCCGGCGCGCAGCTGGTCCCGCTCGCCGAGGTCGAGCTCCAGCTGCCGTTCGAGGTCGCCGACTACGTCGACTTCTACTCCTCGCTCGATCACGCGACCAACTTGGGGAAGATGTTCCGGCCCGACGCGGAGCCGCTGCTGCCGAACTGGCGGTGGCTGCCCGTCGGCTATCACGGCCGTGCGGGAACGGTCGTCGTCAGTGGCACCCCGGTTCGCCGCCCGCGAGGCCAGTCGAAGGCACCGGACGCGGCCGAGCCGTCGTTCGGACCTTCCCGCCGCCTCGACATCGAGCTCGAGCTCGGCTTCGTGATCGGAACACCCAGCAAGCTCGGCCGGCCGGTCCCGGCGAGCGACGCGCTCGATCACGTCTTCGGCGTCGTCCTCGTCAACGATTGGAGCGCGCGTGACATCCAGGCCTGGGAGTACGTCCCGCTAGGCCCGTTCCTGGGCAAGTCGTTCGCGACCTCGATCTCGCCGTGGGTGACACCGCTCGAGGCGCTCCTCCCGTACCGCGTCGCGGCGCCCGCCCAGGAACCCGAGCCGCTCGA
>JBBRYK010000122.1:0-5720 GCA_038237665.1 Gaiellales bacterium
AGGCCGGGGTCCTGCTGATCGACCACAACATGGCCCTGGTCATGGATGTGTGCGACCGGATCCAGGTGCTCGACCAGGGCCGGACGCTGGCGGAAGGCACCCCTGCGGAGGTCCGCGGCAACCTCGACGTGACGGCGGCCTACCTCGGGGAGGCGCCGGTCATGGAGGCCCAGTGACGGCGATGCTCGAGCTGAAAGGGCTGGAGGTCCGCTACGGCTCCGTGCCCGCGGTGCGCGCCCTGAATCTCCTGATCGAGCAGGGAGAGATCGTCGGTCTGATCGGCCCGAACGGCGCCGGCAAGTCGACGACGCTGCACGCGATCATGGGCCTCGTCCCCGCGCACGCGGGCGAGATCCGCCTTCGCGCCAAGTCGATCCGGGGACGCGCGCCGGAGGCGGTGGCGCGCTCGGGCGTCGCGCTCGTGCCCGAGGGACGCCGAATCTACGCGAACCTCACGGTCGCAGAGAATCTCCAGCTCGGACTAGCGGCCCGGCGGTCGGAGAACGGCGCCGACCTCGAGCAAGATCTCGCCTGGGTTCACGAGCTCTTCCCGATCGTTTCGGAGTTTGCGCAGCGGGCGGCCGGGTCGCTGTCCGGGGGCCAGCAGCAGCAGCTCGCGATCGCGCGGGCGCTCGTCGCCCGTCCGGACGTTCTGCTGCTGGACGAGCCGTCGCTCGGCCTCGCACCGCAGCTCGTGGACGTCGTCTTCCAGGCGCTCGCCAAGATCCGGGAGCGCGGCGTGACCGTCCTCCTCGTCGAGCAGCGAGCGCAGCGAACCGTCGCCTTCGCCGACCGCACCCACATACTCGCGAACGGCGAGCTCACGACGACGCTCTCGCCCGCAAACGCGGACGACACCGAGCGGATGATCGCGGCGTACCTGGGAGCTCGAACGTGACGACGATCCAGACCCTGATCGACGCCACCGCTCTCGGCTCGGTCTACGCGCTGATGGCGGTCGGGATCGGGCTCGTGTTCGGGGTGCTCCGGCTCGTCAACTTCGCCTACGGGCAGCTGATCATGGCCGGCGCGTACACCCTCGCTCTGACGAACGGCTGGACACCGATCGCCAGCATCGTCCTCTGCTTCGCGGTCGTGATCGGGCTGACCATGACGATGGAGGTCGTTGCGTTCCGGCCGCTGCGCAACGCCTCGCCGGCCGCGATGCTCGTCGCGACCTTTGCAATCAGCTTCCTGCTCCAGAGCATCGCCCTGCTCAAGTTCGGAGCGCTCGGCAAGCCGGTCGCCACACTGACGGGCCTGAACCGGCCGATCGCCGACGGTGCGCTGATCGTCCGCTGGATCTGGATCGTGGCGATCCTCGTTGCCGCCTTCACGCTCGGGGCGCTCCTCCTGCTCCTCAACCGGACGTCGCTCGGCCTGCACATGCGCGCGGCCGCGGCCGACTTCCGGACGGCGCGGCTACTCGGGGTGCGGGCGAACCGCGTGATCTCGGGCGCCGTTCTCCTCTCCGGCGTCCTGGCGGCAGCCGTCGCCGTGATCATCACCGCGGAGCAGCCCTTCGTCACCTCCGACTTCGCGCTGCGGGACACGATCATCGTCCTCGTCGGCGTCGTCGTCGGCGGGATCGACCGCCTCTGGAGCGCCACATTGGGCGGGTTCGCGATGGGCTTCGTGACGGGCGCGCTGGGCGGCTTCTTGCCGAGCACGGGCGACTGGCCCTTCACGAGCAGCGTCTACCTCGACTCCGCGGTCTTCGTGCTGGTCATCCTCGTCCTGCTCGTGCGCCCGGGCGGGCTCTTCGTCTCCCGCGGCCAGCGCGTGGTCGAGCGGGTATGAAGCGCGCACGCTCGGCCTCGGAGTTGCTCGGCCCGGTCGCCCTGATCGCACTGACGGGCGTGGTCGGAAGCCTCCTGGGGCACGTGCGGGCGATCGAGTTCATCGACGCCCTTGTCTCCGTGGCGACCGTGGTCGCGCTGTACGTCTTCGTCGGCAACTCGGGCGTCCTCTCGTTCGGTCAGATCAGCTTCTTCATCGTCGGGGCCTATGCGGCCGGCGAGCTGACGGTGCCCGCCGACGCGAAGCCGAGCGTGCTGCCCGAGGTCTTCTCGATCATCCGGGACCACACGATCGGGAACGCGTGGTCGCTCGTGCTCGCTGCGGGGGTCGGGGCCGTCTTTGCGCTCCTGGTCGGCGTCCCGCTGATGCGGCTCTCCGGCCTCGCGGCGGGGATCGCCACGTTCGCCGTGCTCGAGATCACCCACAACATCGTTCGCAACTGGGAGAACATCGGCCCCGGCCCGCTGACCCTCTCGACCGTGCCCGAGACGACCGACCTCTGGCAGGCGACCGTGGGAGCGATCGCGGTCGTCTGCGCCGCGTTTCTGTACCAGAGAAGCCGGCTCGGGCGGAAGCTCCGCGCCGCCCGCGAGGATCCGTTCGCCGCCGAGGCGGCCGGCATCGACATCCACCGCCAGCGCCTCTGGGCGTTCGTCCTCTCCGGGGCGCTGTCGGGGTTCGCCGGCGGCCTCTACGTCCATTTCGCCGGGACGTTCAACGTCGAGAGCATCTATCTCGAGCTGACCTTCCTCACCCTGGCGATGCTCGTCGTCGGCGGCACGGGCAGCCTGCTGGGGGCCGTCGTCGGAGCGCTCGTCGTCAGCGGGCTCGACTCGTTCCTGTCCGACGCGGAGAACGGCGAGGTCAGCTGGCTCCACGCCACGGCCGGCACACGACTCGTCGCGGTCGCCGTCTTCATGGCCGCGGTGCTCATCTTCCTCCCCGGCGGGCTGACGGGCATCCGCGAGCTGAGGCTTCCGCGGAACCTCGGCCGCTTGCGTTTCTGGCGCCAGTTGGACGGCGGCCGGCCGGGCTAGCTCGAGCTCGGGTTGTTGCGGGCTCGGCCGAGGATCTCCTCGACGACGGCCGTCTTGGCGTCGGCGTACTCCTGGACGTACTTCCAGCTCCTCGCCGTCAGGTCGCGTTTGGCGCGCTCGTAGAGGTCGCGGTCGGCGTCGTTTCGGCGGAGCCAGTCGCGGAAGCGGAGCATGCGCTCGATCTCCTCGCACCCGGTCGAGAAGACGTGCAGGTTGACGTTCGTGTCCGGGCCCTTGAAGAGACGGTGCTCGAACCAGTCCGGCTCGCGGATGCGGAGGACGTAGCCCGCCGCCTCGAGCGCAGGGACGTAGGCGGGCTCGTCCGCCGAGTCGGCGACGACGAGGAGCAGGTCGATGATCGGCTTGGCGGCGAGACCCGGGACGGAGGTGGAGCCGACGTGCTCGAGCTGGAGCGCCCGCGGGCCGAGCGCTTCCTCGATCCGCGCCGCCTCGCGGCGGAAGAGCTCGGGCCAGGCAGGGTCGTAATCAGCGAGAAGAATCGGCGCGGCCAGAACGTCGGGCTCGCCGATCGTGGCGGCGCGGACCCGCTCCTCAAGCGACTCCTCCGTCAGGGTCTCGTTTCCGATCCCGTGAAGATTTGGAGCGGCACGTCGGAGAACGGGACGCCGCCCTCGTCGGTGACCAGCCAGGTGTCCTGCATGTAGAGGCAGGTGCGCTCGTCGGGGGTGATCGCGTGCGGGTGCATGGACACGACCATGTTCGCCTGCAGCTCGACGTCGAAGCCCTCGCCGACCCGAGGGTGCTCGATCATCGTCATCCCGATCGAATGACCTGTGACGTGGCCGAGCGTGAAGCCGCGCTCGAGGAACGGCTTCGAGACCGCCGTGTGGACGTCGTGGGCCGTCGCTCCCGTCCGCATCGTCTTGCGCGCGGCCTCGGCGTACTCGAGGTAGGCGTCCATCGCCGAGCGGGTCTCCGCGTTCGGCTCGCCTGCGCAGATCGGGCGCGAGAACTCGACCCAGTGCCCGCCCGGCCCGGCGATCTCCAGACCGAACAGCACCAGGTCGTCCCGCTCGATGGGGCGGTCGTGCGACGGGAACTTGAACTCGGGGCTTGCCCCGCCCCGGCCGGTCAGGACCATGTCCATCGTCTCCCGAGCCGTTCCCTCGGCGGCGAAGAGCCGCTCGGCCTCGCCCATCAGCTCGGCCTCCGTCTTGCCGAGCTCGAAGGCCTCGAGGACGACCCAGAAGCCCTCCTCGTTGATGCGCATGCTCTCGCGCACCGACTCGAGCTCCTCGTCGCTCTTCACGGCTCGCGCGAGGTCAAACTGCTGGTCGAAGGGCACGGCCAGCTCGGCGATTGCCCGGTAGTCCCGCACCGGCATCACGTAGTCGAGCCCGTAGACGCCGATCCGGCCGTAGCCGCGGTCGCGGATCCACTCGCCGGGGTGCTCGGCGAACACCCGCTCCTCGATCCAGGTCTCGGAGTGGTCGCCGACCCAGCGCGCCTCGCGCGGGAAGACGACGGCCGGCTCACCGTCGACCGGGACGACGACGTAGGCATAGCGATGCAGGATGCGGAAGCCGGAGAGGTAGCGGACGGCGCCCTCGAAGCCGGTGTACTCGGAGCCCGCGACGACCACCGCATCGACACCCTCGCGCGCCCCTGCCTCCCGCACCGCGGCGAGCCGCCGCTCCCTTTCCGCTGCGCTCGTCATGACGTCCGTTCCAGGCCCTTGACCAGGGCGGTCAGCGTGCGGTTCAGCGGCGCATCCACACCGTTCCGCTCGCCGAAGGCGGCGATGGCTCCGTTCAAGAAGTCGATCTCGGTCTCCCTTCCTGCCTCGATGTCCTGAAGCATGCTCGGCTTGTGGTCGTAGGCGACCTCCTTCTGCGCCGCGTAGTCGAACAGCTCCTCCGGGGACTTGTCCAGCACGATCCCCTGCGCGTCGGCGACGGCGCGGCCCTCGGCCATGACCGCCCAGGCGAGCTCGCGCGTCGGCGGCTCGGCGACGCGGCCGTGCGTCAGCCCGGTCAGGGCGGCGATCGCGTTCGAGGCGGCG
This sequence comes from Gaiellales bacterium, assembly GCA_038237665.1. GTDB lineage: Bacteria > Actinomycetota > Thermoleophilia > Gaiellales > Gaiellaceae > JBBRYK01. The sequence continues at coordinate 4,861 of JBBRYK010000122.1, forward strand.
TTGAAGATCAGCTTGCGCCACTGCGCGCCCCGCGCGTCCTCCAGGGCGACGGTCGGCATGCCCGCCCGGGTACAGGCGTCGGCGAGCTGCTGCACCGCGGCGAACGGCGCCGGGCTCGGCTCGAAGGGCCCGATGTGCGTGTCGCCCCGCGTGTCCCAGACGACGTGGCCCGGCCCGGCCAGGTGCCCGGCGGGGAAGGTCGTTCCCCTGATCACGGAGCGAACGTGCTCCGCGATCAGCTCCTCGTTGCCTGCCCCGTTCTGCACCGAGCAGACCGCGCCGCCCTCGAACGCCCCCGCGCAGGCGGCGACGGCAGAGGAAGTGGCCATCGACTTCGTCGCCACGACCCCGAAGTCGCAGGGCGGCAACTCGGCGGGATCCGACGTCGCCCGTAGCCGGCCGACCACGTCCCCGGCCCCGGAAAGCAGCAGCCCGTCCGAGTTGATCGCCGCGACATGCTCCTCCCAGAGGTCGTAGGCCCAGACCTCGACGTCGTCCAGCTGCGCGAGGTTGGCCGCGAAGAGCGAGCCGACCGCGCCGCACCCGACGACGCAGATCCTCATGCGGACTCCCGCGCCTTGACGAGGCGGTACATGGCCGTATGCAGCGGGACGGCGACACCCGCGCGCTCGGCCTCGCGCACCAGAGCGCCTGTGATGAAGTCCACCTCGGTCGACCGGCCCGCGCGAACGTCTTCGAGCATGGACGGAACATGTGCGTAGGCGCCCGAGGCCGCGTGCGTCTCCCCCCTCCGAACCGCCAGGACGTTCATCTCCCAGGGATCCTCGTGCAGCTCGACCCCGGCTGCCCCGGCGACCGCCTTGCCCTCGTCCATCAGGTCGCGCACGAGGCGGCCGAGG
>JBBRYK010000123.1:0-5716 GCA_038237665.1 Gaiellales bacterium
CGCAACCCTCGGAGACGGGAAAGCCGCGTGCGCACAGGTTCCAAGGTAGACCCCACCGGTCGCTCTGTCATCAGCCGGTCAGCTGATCCGCAAGGGCCGAAAGATCGGCCAACCGGCTGAAGGCAAGATCGCCGGTGCGGCCGACGATTTACGGGCGGCGCAGGCTTACGGTCGTCGGTGTCAGCACACCGGCTAAAAGGAGACCTCATCATGAACACTCGAATCGCCCTGATCGTCACCGGACTCGCTTTCGGACTGTGGGAGACGGTTGACATCTTCCGCATCGACGTGCCGGCCGTCGCGGCAGTCTTCGGGGCGCTGTTCCTCGGCGGCACGGCGTGGTTCTGGCGGCGTTACAGCATGAGGGCCGCCGTCACCTTGCTGTTGCTCTTCGCCTTCGAGGTCGCGGTAGCGCCGACGTTGAAGCACGTATCCTCGGCGACGAAGGTCGCCGTCGTCGCTCTTGGACTCGCCGGAATCGCGTCGGCGATCGCCGTTCTGGTCACTGCGCGCCGCGCTGCTTCGCGCGCGGTCACGCTCTGATTTGAGCCCGAATCCGCGGCGATCCCGGGGATGGATCGCCCGACGACGCAAGCGTGCGGGCTTCCCCCGAGCAGGAACGGGGCGGCCGGGCGTTCGGGCGCACCGGCAACCGGGTAGGCGGCTCGACGTGGGGCAGATCGTCGTCGTTACGGGAGCGTCCTCCGGAGTCGGCCGCGCGTCTGCGGTTGCGTTCGCACGCGAGGGCGCGCGCGTGGCCCTGCTCGCCCGCGGGCGAGCAGGGCTCGCGGGTGCCAAACGGGAGGTTGAGACTGCCGGGGGGCAAGGGCTCGTGCTCGAGGCGGACGTGAGCGACGCACGCGAGCTCGAGGACGCAGCGGGCCGCGTCGAGGCGGAGCTCGGCCCGATCGACGTCTGGATCAACAACGCGATGGTCACGGTGTTCGCGCCGTTCGACGAGATCGAGCCCGACGAGTTCCGGCGCGTCACCGAGGTGACGTATCTCGGCTTCGTCTACGGGACGATGGCCGCGCTGAAGCGGATGAAGATGCGTGACCGGGGGACGATCGTCCAGGTGGGCTCGGCGCTCGCCTACCGCGGCATTCCGCTCCAGAGCGCCTACTGCGGCGCGAAGCACGCGATTCAGGGCTTCAACGAGTCGCTGCGCTGCGAGCTGCTGCACGAAGGCTCGAACGTGCGCCTGACGATGGTCCAGCTGCCCGCGCTGAACACGCCCCAGTTCGATCACTGCCGCTCGCGGATGCCGCGGAAGCCACACGGTTCCGCCGATCTTCCAGCCCGAGGTCGCGGCCGAGGCGATCCTCTGGGCGGCGAAGCACGCGCGGCGGGAGTCTACGTCGGCGGGCCCACGGTCGAGGCGATCGTCGGCGACAAGCTCGCTTCGGGCCTCGTCGACCGCTACCTCGCGAAGACGAACTTCGAAGCCCAGCAGACTCCTGAGCGTGCGGAGCCGACCGCGCCCGACAACCTGTTCGAGCCGCTACCGGAGGATCCGGGGGCGCACGGGCGGTTCGAAGACCGGTCGAAGCCACACAGCGTCCAGTGGTGGCTGACGTCGCACCGCGACGGGCTCTTCGCGGCGAGTGGGGCGCTGCTCGTCGGGCTCGGGCTCAGGCGGTGACGCGCACCGCGCCGACTGAAACGACCGGTCGACCCCTTAGGTGACTCTCACGGCCCCGACGTAGCCGAGCGCGTACTGAGGATCGGATAGCGCCGAGATCTTCACGACGTCGCCGGTGTGCGGCGCGTGGATGAACATGCCGTTCCCGATGTACATGCCCTCGTGGCCGGGACCGTAGGAGTGCATGTGGAAGAAGACGAGGTCGCCGGGCCGCAGCGCGTCGTTCGGCCCGAGCCGGCGGCCGACGTTCCACTGGTAGCCGGTGAAGTGGGGCAACGAGAGCCCGAGCTGGCCGTAGACGTACATGACGAGCCCCGAGCAGTCGAAGCCGCCGGAGGGGCTTGCGCCGCCCCAGACGTACGGCGTGCCGAGGAACCGCTCCGCGAGCACGACCGCGTGGACGCCCGCCGGGCTCCCCGCTGGGATCGCGAGGCCGGCTCCCGCGAACGGCTCGGGGGTCGAGGAAAGGCCGGGGATGCGCGTGCCGCTCAGTCCGAGCACGACCCACGGCATCGCCGCCTGCGCGGTCTGTGTCCGCTGCGCCGCCGCGCGGGCGAGGCCGACGAGGATCTGCGTCCCCGCCGGAAGGGCGCCGTATCGAGCGCCGAGGAACACGCGCAGGCCGACGACACCGCTCGTGCGCTTGTCCGCGCCCGGGATCGTCGCCTGCTGCAGGACGACGGCGTAGTCGCTGCTGTCGAGTGAGAAGATCTGGTTCGCGGCCGCGTCGCGCCGCAGTCCGTCCACGACGAGGTTCTCGACCTTGGCGCCCGCCGTGCCACTGGCCGGGAGGAAGAGCCGGTCGACCTGGATCCGCCCGCCGAGGATCGAGACGTGCTCGAGGGTGACGCCGTCCGCAGTCGCCTTGGACGAGACGACCGACAGCACCGAGCCGTCGGTCGGATACGCGAACATCCCGGTGCCGGCGCGGCGCACGAGGGTCCCGTCGGCCTGGCGAATCTCGGCCAGCCCGAGGCTGTCCGCCGCCCCCGCGGCCGGGGCGAAGACGAGCGCGACACAGCTCGCGACAAGCAGGCGCCGAAGCATGCGGGGAGGATAGTCCGCTAGCGCGGTCGGCGCGGACGCCTGGACGACACGGCCGCGGAGAAGATCGGCGTCGAGGCGTTCCACGCGTCTACCGCCTGCGCTGCGTAGACGTAGACGCCGCGGTGGCGGAGCCGGTCGGCGCACGTGACCGAGGCGGTGAGGCAGATCCGCTGGACGTCCGGCGCCGCCGGATCGAACGCCGCGCCGCCGCGGTGCCTGAAGACGGCGAACGCGCGGATCCTCGGATCGACGGTGCGCCCGAGCCGGATCCAGACCCGCCGTCCGCGCGCTTTGACGTCGATCGAGACGGGCGGCGCCGGCCGCAGCAAGTCCGCGAATGCATTGCGCATGAACTGCTGCACCCGCGGATCCGGCGCCTGCCGATGACCCTGAGCTTCGAGCGCGAACGCGTCGAGCGCCCAGCTGAACTGGAGCGAGCCCGAGCTGAAGATGCGCGCGCCGGAGGACGCCGTGTACCGCACCGCATCTGCCGGCCCGGAGGCGCCGTCGTGGTGGAAGAGCACTGTCAGCCCCGGCTTCCGGCACGCCTCGGGCACATAGGACGGAACCGAATCCCACTCCCGCCCGACCAGGTCCGGCAGCACCGTTCCGGCGCCGAGCCCGGTTCCGCTCAGCCACGGATCCGCAGCCCCCGTCGCGGTCACGACGTAGTCGAGCTGCGGCTCGCCCGAGTGGCGAAAGCCGCCCTGGTGCTGCACGCCCATGAGCGCGCACTCGAAGCGGGGCGGAACGAGCTCGCGGAAGAGCATGGTCTTCAGCGTCCAGTCCGGATTCGGATCGGCGGCCGACTTGTAGCCCACGATCGTGCGGCCATCGTCCTCGTAGCGCACCTGCCAGTATGCGTCGTTCGCGCCCATGAACGCGAGGTTCGTCCCGGCGTCGCGAGCGACATCGAACCCGTCGCGCATCTCCTTCGTCCAGTACTCGTCGTGGCCCGCGTCGACGACGAGGCGGTGACGCAGGAGTCCCGCAGGGTCGAGGTGGGTGTCTAGGTCGGTCTGATATGAGACGTCGTAGCCCTCGCGCTCGAGGAAGCGAACGAGCTGGATCTCCCAGGCGAGCGGCGACTGGCCGAGCTGCGCGTATGGGCGGTCGAACGAGACGCGGTTCGCGGCCGTCCCCTCCGTGCTGTTGAAGTTGTAGAGGCTCTTGCCACCCCAGCCGTTGTACGCCTCCCACGTGTTGACGGGAACCTGCACGAGGACCTGCGAGTCCGCCCCGGTCGGGTTGCGGACGACGAAGAACACGTCGTCTACGCGGCCGGCCTGGGGTCCGTTGGTGAGAGCTAGCTGCGCGAGGTAGTAGCCGCTGACCGCGTCGGCCGGAACAGTCACGACATCGGTCACGGGTAGGCCGGCGCGCACCCGTCCGGTGGAGGGCTCGGGCGCGGGTGCTCCTCGCGGTGCCCCGGCCTCGTCGACGGCGCACCCAGGGACACAGCCGACCAGCCTGCCTCCGGCGCCGTGGTACCAACCGAGGCGGTACACGCGCACGAGGTAGCGGGCCGGCGGCGTGGTGGCGACGTGCAGGTGGAGGATCTCGCCGGGCGCGAGCGACGTCTCCGACGTGTAGCCCTCGATCGCCGGAGGATCGGCCGCGGCGGCAATCCAGGAAGGGGCGCCGGGGCGCGCGTTCTCGACCTGGATGGGGTTGGGCCCGGCTGCAAGGGCGTGGTCGCCCGTCGCAAGCGCGAGCAGCCCGCAGAGCGCCACGATAATTCCCCACCGTCCCACCGCCAAGCGGGAGGCTAACGCGTCAGGCGGCGCGTGCCGAGGCGAGCTCGCGGCGCTCGGCCAAGCGTTGGAGCGCGCGGGCCTCGATCTGGCGCACCCGCTCCCGCGTCAGGCCCATCCGGCGGCCGATCTCCTCGAGCGATTTCGGGTCGGAGTCGCCGTCCAGGCCGTATCGCAGCTTCACGATCTCCTGCTCGCGCTCGGGAAGATCGGCGAGGGCCCGGTGCAGAGCCGTTTCCTGCAGGCTGACCTCGACCTCCTCGGCGACGTCGGACTCGCTCGGGATCAGGTCGCCCATCGCAGTGTCGTTCTCGGAGCCGATCGGCCGGTCGAGGCTCGCGACCGCCCGGGCAGCGTTCCGAACCTCGCGCACCTGTTTCAGCGGGAGCTTCGCCGACTTGGCGACCTCCTCGGCGGTCGGCGCGCGCTCGAGCTTCGCGGTCAGATCGCGCTCAGCCCTGGAGATCTTCTGCTGGCGCTCGACGATGTGTACGGGAATGCGGATCGTGCGCGCCTTATTCGCTACGCCCCGCTGCACCGCCTGGCGGATCCACCACGTCGCGTACGTGGAGAACTTGTAGCCCCGCCGCCAGTCGAACTTCTCCACGGCGCGGATCAGCCCGATGATCCCTTCCTGGATCAGATCGAGCAGCGACAGGCCGTGACCCTGGTACTTCTTGGCGATCGAGACGACCAGGCGGAGGTTCGAGTTGATCATCCTGTCCTTCGCGTCCTTGTCGCCGCGCTCGACCAGCTTGGCGAGCTCCACCTCCTCGGCGGCGGTCAGCAGCTCCCAGCGAGCCGCCTCGTTGAGGAAGAGCTGCAGTGCGTCGGTCGTGGCGCTCGCGACCTCCCCGTTGACGTAGCCGGGGGTCTCGGCCTCGGCGCGACCGCAGTCGTCCGTGAGGTCGATCCCACGCTCCTCCAGCTGGTGCAGAAGCGCATCGGTCTCGTCGTCGTCCAGCTCCTGCGCGAGGTCGCTGAAGGCGGAGAGGTTGATGCACCCTTCTACCTCACCGCGCTCGAGCAGCGCCGTGACCCGTTCGTCCACCATGGCGACCGTATCCCCGGGCGGCGCCAGGACGTAACGTGCCCGCGTGGAGCTGCGGCCGGCGACTGACGCGGATCTGGGGCCACAGGAGGAGGTCTTCCGCGCCGCAATCGAGGAGGTTTACGAGCAGCGGAACCTCGTTGCGCCGACCCCACCCTCTGAGGCGTTTCGCGCCCAGCACCGTCATCTGCTGTTGCACGACGCGGAACGCTGCTGGGTCGC
>JBBRYK010000124.1:0-5460 GCA_038237665.1 Gaiellales bacterium
GCATCGGCTCGCGTCGCGATTCTCCGGTGATGATGATCCGGTGTTCGCGTCGCTGGCCGGGTAGCCGTTCGGGTGGCGGAACGTCGAGCGGCGCGGGATGGACAAGGCGGTCGAGAACGCGAAGCTCGACGCGGTGCCGGGCAGGCGGCGGCCGACGCTGCACGACCTGCGCGACACGTTCGCGTCGCTCCTGATCGCTCGGCACGCGGACACGGCACGGGCCGCGTTCGAGGCGTCGTATGGAACGATCTTGGAACGGTCAGGGCTAGCCACGTGCCCGCCGCCTGTTCCCGTCGCGAAGGTGAAACGGCTCAGCTAGGCGGAATCGGCTACTGACGGCGGCAGGCGGCGCACGGCGCGCTCAGTTTGCAAGCCGGAGGTCACCGGTTCGATCCCGGTACGCTCCGTGCCGAAGGTCCGCAAAACGGGCCTTCGGCTCGACCTTCGCAGGCTCGGCGTCGTCCTCTCCGCGCATCTGAGAGCCGTTGGGACCGCCTGAACGCCGACAGAATGTTGGGCGCTCGCATGCAGCGAAAGGTCTCGGGTCGAACACGGGATCGGAGCGCTTGTACACGCCACCCATTACCGGAGAACGGGGGCGCGCCGAGAGCGGGAGCGCGCGCCCGACGAGCATGACCGTCAGGACGAACCAGCACTAATCATGATCGAGCCAGCACAGACACTCGCGCGCGCAACCAAAGCTGGCTTGCAGCCGTCTCCGTGCCTATGACCGCCATGCCGCTTCCGCGCATGCCGTCGGTTGCGGCGTCGCGTCGCCTGCGCGATCAGATCCTCACTAGGCGATCAGCAGTGGAAGCTCCCGGTCGCGGTGCCGCGGCTGCCCTGGATGCCGCGAGCGACGAAGGTGCCGCCGTTGGCGGTTCCCTTGAACGAGACACCCCGGCCCCGCCAGCTCTTCGATTTCCAGTAGGCGAGCACGCCTCCGCCGGTCGGGTGCGAGAGCGGACCCGAGATCGTCAGCCCGAACAACGGGCGACCGTCGTTCGTCGCCGTGTTGAGTCGGAGCGCGTTGACGCCGATGCCGACTGAGAGCCCGGTGGGGCTGCTCCTGAAGATCCTGTGGCAGCTCCCGTTCTTGAACGTGACGCCTGGAAAGACGCTCAGGCGCGCGGTCGCCGGGCCGCAGGCGTAAAGAACCTTGCCGACGAGCCTCGGCTTGCAGAGCCGTTGCGCAGCGTCCGTGGGCGTGGCGAACGTACCGGTGGCGGCGCTCGCGAGCAGGGCCAGCGCGGTCGTTACGAGCAACAGGTATGCGTTCCTCTTCGTCATCATCATCCTCCTCACTTCTCCTCGTGTGTGTTGTCGTCTCGATCTGCGTAGAGGCACGTTCGAGATCTCTTGGTCCGGCTGCTATACGCCCTGCGGCACGGGTGAGACCAGGGCCAGTCTGTTGCGGCGGTAGAGGACGATGCCGGTCGCGAGCGTCCACACGGGGAGTGCGAAGATCGCGAAGAACCCGACCGGGGTGAGGAACAGGATGCCGAGGATCAGGGCCGCCCAGGAGAGCGTCTTGGGTAGTGCGAGCGTCCGCAGGCCGGCGATGCCGGTGGCGAGCATCATCACGGCGAAGCCGGCGATCCACGGGACCCAGTCGTAGGACTGTAGCTGTGCGAGGGTGTAGACGGCTGCGTGGGAGTTGTGGTGCGCGCTCGTCGCCACTGCGGCGTCGAGCGACCCCGTGATGGCGAGACCGAGGGCGACCATGATGCCGCCGCCAAGGATGATCGGCGAGTAGATCGCCTCGTCGGCCTCGTAGGAGCGGATTGTTCGCCGTAGTTCGGCGGCGAAGACGAGTATGAGCACCGCCCCGTATGGCGCGAGGATCAGGGCGCTGATGAGCTGAACGCCGTGATGGCTGTGCCAGTAGGCGAAGATCGTCTGTTGCGATGCTCCTGCGTCGGCCTCGCCCCGGGTGAGGTAGAGGGCAGCGAACATCAGGGCTGTGAACAGCACCCCGGAGAGTGGGAGGAGCCGCTGGATCCGGTCTGTGCGCATGGATGTCCTTTCGAGTCCGATGGATGACACCTGCCTACAGTCGCGCGCCTGCTGTCCCGGGCGCTCGGGAAAGCGGTCCCGGGGAGCCGGGAACTTGCGACGGAGCGGTGAATCCGGCGAGCGCGATGTCACACTGGAGTGATGGACACGGCCGCGACCTCTGCGCAGCCTCTGCCGGGCGCGACGGGACTGACCCGCGCCCGCGTCTCCTTGGCTGTGCTTGGCGCCGTCGTCGCCGTTGCCCTGCTCGCCCTCACGCTCGTCTTGGCCGCGCTGAGCCACGAGAGCCTCGCGCCGGGCTTCGCCTCGCCGGCGATCCTGGTTCCGGCCGCGATTGGCTTGCTGATCGCGCTGCGCCGACCTGCGAACGCGATTGGCTGGCTGTTGCTCGCGAACGCCGTGATCGTCGGGCTCGACTTCGTCGTCGAGCCCTATGCGCGGTACGCGATCGTCACCCAGCCAGGATCGCTGCCCGGAGCACGCTGGGCACTGCTCTGGGATGCGAGCGACTGGCCGACCCTGTTCGCGGGCATCACGGCCCTCGCGTTCGTCTTTCCGGACGGGCGGCTGCTCCCCGGACGCTGGCGCAAGGTTGCGCTCGGCGCGGGGGTCGCGTTCACCGGGTTGCTGCTCGTCCAAGCGTTCGAGTCGCAGCACTTCGGGGGGGGTGGATTCCGGGGGATCGCCAGTCCGCTGCCGGCGATTCCCGAGCGCGTACTCCCCTTCTTCCTGCCGTTCTGGATCGGGACGTTCGCGAGCTTGTTCGCAGCCGCGTTAGCCGTGCGCGCCCGGTTCCGCCGCGCGTCCGGTGTCGAGCGTCTGCAGTTGCTCTGGCTTGCGTACGCGGCTCTCCTGATTCCTGCGGCCCTCGTCACCTGCCTGGTCGAGGAGGTCGTGACCGGTCGCGTGGGACCGGCGACGCTGGCCGCGCTCATGCTGGCGCTGACTGCGCTGCCGGCCGCCGTCGGCATTGCGGTTTTCAGGCACAGGCTCTTCGACATCGAGCTCGCGCTCAGCCGGACGCTCGTCTATGGCGCGCTGAGCCTCTGTGTGGCGGTCGCCTATCTGGGTCTCGTCGTCGGCCTGGACACGTTCGTGCACGTGCGCGGCGTCGTGGGCGCGCTGGCGGCCGCGCTCGTCGCGCTGGGCGCGCTGCCGTTGCGCGATCCGCTGCAGCGGCGGGTGCGGCGACTCGTCTATGGCGACCGGGCGGATCCGTACGTCGCTCTGGCCCGGCTCGGCGAGCGGCTCGAGGCGGCACCGGCCGCCGCCGAGGTGCTGCGGACGATCGTCGAGTCGGTAGCGCGCGCCCTTCGCCTCGGCTACACGGCAATCGCACTCGAGCGCGACGGGGTCTACGAGATCGTGGCCGCACAGGGCCGCTCGGGGCGGACGCCGCAGGTGGGCCTGCCGCTGAGCTACCAGGCGAGGATACTCGGCCGGCTCCTCGTTGAGCCTTCGCCGGGCGCGGAGCTGACGGCGTTGGATCGCAGGCTCCTGGGCGACCTCGCCCGGCAGGCGGGCGCCGCCGTCCATGCGGTTCGCCTGACGGCGGCCCTACAACTTTCGCGGGAGCGGCTCGTGACCGCGCGAGAGGAGGAGCGGCGACGGCTGCGCCGTGACCTCCACGACGGCCTCGGCCCGGCACTGGCCGGCATCGTGCTGAAGCTCGGCGCTGCACGAGGGGCACTCGCCGAGGATCCCGAGCTCGCGGAGCGGCTGCTCGCGGAGCTTCGCATCGAGACGCAGGAAGCAATTGCCGATATCCGGCGACTGGTCTACGAGCTGCGCCCGCCTGCCCTGGACGAGCTCGGCCTGATGGGGGCGCTGCGCGAGCAGGCGGCGCGGCTCGGCGCGGCCGGCGGTCCGGCGATCGGGATCCACGGGCCCGAGCGCCTGCCGGCTCTGCCCGCCGCCGTGGAGGTGGCTGCCTACCGGATCGCCGGCGAGGCGCTGACGAACGCGGCGCGGCACGGCCACGCGGGGGCGTGCCGGCTGGAGATCGAGCTCAACGGCTCGCTGACACTCGAGATCTCCGACGACGGAGACGGGCTGCCGCGGAACTACCGGTCCGGCGTCGGCCTGGGCTCGATGCAGCAACGCGCCGAAGAGCTCGGAGGCACCTGCACCGTCTCGCGGCGGTCCGGCGGAGGGACGCTCGTGCGTGCCCTCATCCCGCTCGACAGCTCGTGACCGAAGCCCCCGTTCGCGTCCTGGTCGCCGACGACCATCCGCTCTTCCGCAGCGGGCTCTGCGCGGTGCTCGCGTCGACCGACGGCATCGAGGTGGTCGGCGAGGTGAGCGACGGCGCCGAAGTGGTCCGCCTAGCGCTCGAGGTCTGCCCGAGCGTCGTCCTGATGGACTTGCGGATGCCGGAGCTGAACGGGATCGATGCGACGCGACGGATTGTCGCGGAACGCCCTGAGATCGGGATCCTCGTGCTGACGATGTTCGAGGACGACGACTCGGTCTTCGCCGCGATGCGAGCCGGGGCCCGCGGGTACCTGCTCAAGGGCTCGGACGAGCAGGAGGTGCTGCGCGCGGTGCGAGCAGTGGCCGCCGGCGAGGCGATCTTCGGGCCGGCGATCGCGGAGCGGCTCATCGCCTACCTCTCGACCGGCTCGTCGAATGCGTTCCCACAGCTGACCGCGCGGGAGCGTGAGGTGCTGGGGCTGATCGCCCAGGGCCGGACCAACCAGGCGATCGCAAACCAGCTCGCGCTCAACCTCAAGACCGTGCGCAACCACGTCTCGAACATCTTCAACAAGTTGCGCGTGGCGGACCGCGCCGAGGCAATAGCCAAGGCGCACGACGCCGGCCTCGGCCTCCCGCCGAACTAACGGCCGCGTAGCACTGCTCTGTGCTCCGATTGCGCCACTCCATCAAACTTCCAGAGCCAGTGCCTGAACAGGCATGTCATGGTTCGCGTAATACCCGGCTCGGCCCACTGGCCTCTTGGACGCGCGGGACGGCCCGATTGGATTGTCGAATCGGTCGTGAGGTGGTATCTCATCGACGACCCCGGGTTTCACCAACCCGACGATCACGCTCTCCCCGAATTACTGGGCCGGATCGGACCTGAATCACTTTTACCGGATCCGCGCCTCCGACGGCGTCGTCACCCTCGGCCCCGTACCGTACGGTCAGACCAGCTTTTATTGGATCCCGGACACCAGGCCCGAGGACGACGCGGTGTCGAACTCGATCTTCTTCTACGACAACGGGACGACCACGGCTCCTGAGTCCGCGTTGGTCCCGACCTACGGCCCGCAGGCCGTCATGGGGCAGCCGACCTGCACGTTCCCGTTGCAGACGCTCGACGTTTGTCGGCCCGTCTTACTTCGCGGCTGATCAGTGGCTCGTCGCCGGTGTCGTCTCGGGAGCTTTTTGCGCCGCGGGGGCGGTCGCGGCCCCGCCCAGGGAGAGCAGCGTGTCCCGAGCCCA
>JBBRYK010000125.1:0-4855 GCA_038237665.1 Gaiellales bacterium
GAGCGAGCCGTCCCCGAGGCGCCCCTGCCCCTCCATCCGGATGTGGAGGAGCGGCCGGTTCGGCGACAGCGCCGTGATCTTGTAGGGCTTGACCCTGAACGGCTCCGCCCGTGCGGTCGCGACGGGCACGACCACAAGGGGCGTCAGCGGGCACGCCGCGCTCTGGGGCGGCTTGATCGGGTTCTCCGCGTACCAGTCGAGACCCCAGGTCTGGAGGTGCGCGCTCGAGCCCCACGATTGGAGGAAGCGCACGTCGTCCCCCCCGGCCTCGCCGTACGCGTCGACGTCGCCCGCGGCGGTGATGATCTTCGGGATCCGCGACCAGAGATCCGACGTCGCTGCCGACTGGCCGAAGAAGCCGACGGCGTCGTAGACCCGCGAGAAGACCGATTTCTCGTCGCAGGAGGCCAGATAGGCGCCCTCGTTCGCGCCTCCGACCTCCCAGGTGACGGGCCGCCCGACCTGAGCGCGGACGGAGAGCGCTGCCCAGTCCGCCATTCCCTCGAGCATCCAGTTGCGGCGGTTGGTCGTCAGCAGAGCGATCAGGTTGCCGTTCGCGTACTTGTCCTGGAAGCAGTGGAAGACCTCGTGCGCCATCGCGAGGTCGAAGAAGTCTGGGTTCGAGCGCCGGACCGACTGGCCGGCTGGCAGGACCCGGATGCGGCAGATCTTGGCGGTGTCGGAGAAGTTGCCGGCAGCGTCGAGCGGCAGGGTGTCGAGCAGCGCCACGCCCCCGGACGCTGCCGGGCCGGGTGCCGTCGAGGTATTCCCGGCCACGATCGTGAACGGAAGGGCGCCGAGCTTGCCCTCGAACACCTTCGCCCACTTGTTGGCAGCGGCAGTCAGGTCGTCGTCCTGGGTGAACTTCGGGTCTCCGTAGTCGCGTGGGGCCGCGACACGCGCGGCACGCTCGAGCCGCGACCTGTGCAAGGAGACGCTCGCGAGGCCGAGGCGCTGCTGCACGGCCGCGCGCTGGGCCGGTGTCAGCGTGCGCCAGAGGCCGAGCACGCCACGGGCCGCCATCGTTCCCTCCTCGACCCGGCCGTATGGGCGCGCCGGCGTCTTTGTCCCAGGCAGGGGCCCGTAGGCGAGTGCGAAGAGCGCGAGCGCCGTCTTCCTTGGAACCACACCGTTCGGGCGGAGCTCGTCGAGCGTGCGCTGCCACGCATCTCGGCCGAGGAGGTAGTGGATCCTGGCGTCGGCGACTGCGGCGTAGTCGCGGGCGAGCGCTCGGAGGGCGGTACGGCTCCGGCGCGTGCGCAGGAGAATCGCGGAGACCGCCTGCCTCCGTCGCCAGAAGACGAGCACCGAGTGCCGGCCGCGGACGGGCCCCATGACAAAGCCCTGATCTCCGACGGAGACACGTGCGGGTCGAAGGCCTTTGCGGCGCAGCGCCTTCACGATCGAGCGAACCGAGGCGGTGGCAGCCTTCGGGGTGGCGCCGGTGTACGCCAGCGACCACAGCTCGAAGTCGGATCGCGCGAAGCGAGCTGCCTGGGCTTCGCCCTCCGGCCTCGGAAACGAGGCCGGGGCAAGGGCTGCGGAGATCGCGAGCTGTCCCGACGCGACAGTCCCCCGCGCGGACCTCAGGCCCGGCGTATCCTGACGGCCGAGCACGAGCGGGTTTCCGGCATGCGCCTCGCCCGCCAGCACCGCGAGTCCTGCGAGGGCGACTACCACAACGAGCGATGTGACCAGACGAACCGACATCCCGCGCTCCCTTCCGACAATGATCGATGAAGGAAGGATGGAGGACGCCGGTAAAGCGGCGGTATAGCCACGCATAACCCGTACTCCCCGAGCGGACGAGCCGCAAGCCGGGCGCCGGTTGACGCCGGAGCGCCTGTCCGGCTCGTGCTCCAGCTCGGGGAGGCATGTCGTGGCGGTCGCTGGTAGCAGCGTGCGCGCTCGCTGTCTCGCGCGGGTGAAGAAATCGGTCGCCCCTGACAATCCGAATCGAGGTTACGTCGTCTAAACCGGGAACGGAGCCTTGGCGACTACGATGCAGAAGTGACGACGACGGCCGAGCCCGCCCCCGGCGGCTTTGCCTCCGGCCGCGAGTCGGCGGAGCTCGCCCACCAGTGGCGCCGACTGACGCGGGTCGCGACGGGAGTCGCGATCGTCACGAGCCCGGTCGCCTTTACCTGGTTCCACCACCACAACGGCTGGAACCTCGGCTGGTCGCTGCTCGCGACGGCGGCCGTCGTGATCGGGTTCCGCGGCCTCGTCGACGTCGGCTTCCGCCGCTTCATCCCCTGGCCGAGCCTGTTCGGCACCGACGACGCGCGGCTGAAGGACGACGATGTCGTCGGGCGACGCCGCGCCTGGTTCTGGCGCTGGCTCCTGCGGCTCGCAGCGTGGCCGGCAGCCGTCATCACGCTCATCTTCCTGATCCGGATCCTGCAGGGCCAGCAAGCGGACTGGCTCGGCGCCGCCGGCTCGATCGGGCACTTCGCCCACAAGAAGATCACCGATCCGAACATTCAGGGACTCTGGTTCCAGCTGCCGTTCTTCTTCCTCTTCAACTTCCTGATCTTCATGGGGCCGATGCTCTTCATGGGGATCTCGCAGATCCGGGGCTTCGAGCCGGGAGACGCCGACTGGGGCGTCAAGCTCGAGCACGTTCGGGGACAGGCGGAGGCCAAGGAGGAGGTTCGCCGTGTCGTCTCGCTGTGGCAGTCGGGCGAGGCCTTCGAGAAGGCCGGCGGTAAGCGCGAGCGCGGGCTGATCTTCTTCGGTGCCCCGGGCACCGGCAAGACGATGCTCGCCAAGGCGATCGCCACCGGGTTCAACTCGCCTTTCGTCTCGATTCCCGGCTCCGGATTCGCGCAGACCTTCATCGGTATCGACGCGCTCATCGTGCGCTATCTCGCCTTCAAGGCGAAGCGGCTGGCGCGCAAGTGGGGCGGCCAATGCATCGTCTTCATCGACGAGATCGACGCCGTCGGAATGCGGCGTCAGTCGCTCGGAGGTGCTGCCTCGATGCGCGTCGGCAGCTTCCACGACCACTGCTTCTACGGCCCGAACGGCGCGCTCACGGCGAGCGGCGACCTCGTGCTCGAGAGCCGGGCCTGGCGGGAGCGGATCTTCGCCGAGCGGGAGCCGTCGCGGACACCCAACCTCTTCCAGCGAGTCAGCTCGATCGTCAACCAGGCCGTACCGCCCGGAATGTTCGGCGGCGGCGGGGGTCAGCTCGCCCTGAACCAGCTCCTGGTCGTCATGGACGGGATTGACAACCCGCCCTTCTGGCGGCGCTTCTGGGTCAACCGCACGAACTCGCTCCTCGACGCCGCGTTCGTCGTGCCCCGGCGCGTGAAGGACGTCTCGCTCCGCCTCCCCCCGCCGAAGCCGCGCAAGGCCGAGATCTACTTCATCGGCGCCACGAACGTGCCTCTCGAGGCGCTCGACCCGGCGCTGCGGCGCCCCGGCCGCATGGGCCGGCACGTCTGGTTTCGGACGCCGACGAAGGACGACCGCAAGGACATCTTCGAGCTCTACCTCGCGCGGGTTGCGCACGCGCCCGACCTTGACCGCCCCGAGCGCCGTGACGAGCTCTCGCGGATCACGAACGGCTACTCGCCGGCAATGGTCGAGCAGGTGTGCTCGATGGCGCTCACGTATGCACACCACGACGGCCGGATTCGGTTCGAATGGGAGGACATCCTCGAGGCGATGACGACGGTCGAGTCGGGCACTGCGATCGGCATCGAGTACGTTCCCGAGGAGACCCGCGCCGTCGCGATCCACGAGGCGGGCCACGCCGCCGCCGCCCACGTCCACATGAAGGGCTCCGAGTCGACGCGGCTCTCGATCCGGATGCGGGCCGGCTCGCTCGGCCACCACATGGCGCTCGAGAAGGAGGAGCGGTTCAGCTCCTGGCGCGACGAGGAGGCGGCACGGCTCGTCTGGACCCTCGGTGCCATGGCCGCCGAGAACGTCTTCTTCGGTCAGAACGCGACCGGCGTCGGCGGCGACCTCGAGAGCGCCACGGCACGCGCCGCCTACATGGTGGGGGCTTGCGGCATGGCGCCGGCCCGGGTCGATCTCGCCAGCGAGCGCCTCGACGACGAGTCGGAGGAGGAGGCCCGTGCCCGCCTGATGCGGCGCTTCGAGGGGATCGGCAACCAGCTCATGAGCCGGACGGGCGGGGGCGGCCCCTTCGGCCACGATACGATCGCGAGCGTCCTCGGTGACCGCCACAAGCGCCAGCTCGCCGCCCAGATCCTCGGCCAGGCCTACGTCGACGCCTACAACCTGATCCGTTACAACAAGGACAGGGTGGAGCGCATCGCCGACACCGTCATCGCGCGCAAAGAGCTCTACGGGGACGAGCTGGTCGAGGTACTGAACCAGGCGCAGCTCGAGATCCCTGAGGTCGACCTGCTGCAGGAGGCGTCGTGGCCGACTCTGTGACCGAGGGCACGACCGCCCCCGAGTCGCTCGTACGCAAGCGTAAGGCGCCGCAGCCGCTCCACGCCTACGAGGGCCGTTTCAGCATCGCCTACATCGGCCTCGCCATGATCGTCTCCGCGGCCATTATCGCCTTCGCCGTCGTCCTAAAGCAACCCGGCCCGAGCCGCGTCCAGTGGTCGTCGTGGAAGCCCAGAGACTCGGGCCTGAACGGCGCGCGCCAGATCGCCGAGCACGTTGCGCCGAAGTACCGGCTCCCGGGCAACCAACAGGTCGCCGCGGTTGTCGTCGCACCACTCCAGGCGCAGAGCTATCCGATCTCCTACATCGCCGTCCGCAACGGTGGGTCGACCCAGAACGACCAGCTGATTCCCGCCGCCAGGACCGTTCCGTACACGCTCTGCGGCCTCGGCTCGAGCTGCACGATCCTGAGCGGCAGGCCCTC
>JBBRYK010000126.1:0-4815 GCA_038237665.1 Gaiellales bacterium
CATGGACCGCATTAATCGCGGAGCAAGCTCCGCTCGAATGGGGGGACTCCCGTCCCCCCATTGGCCCCCCTGGCTGGTATGGCTCCGCGGACTGATGAGAACCTGCGGAGAGCTTTCGGACTGCCAACTCCTTCCGAGGAAGCTTCCTGGTGTTCCCGCCGGAGGCGGGCGTGCCCGTCCGCCGGCTTTGCCGGTGGACAAACTAGATCCGCGCGTAAGCCGCGGTGATCCAGGGGGGCCGTGGGGGGACGTAGTCCCCCCACCGAGCGGAGCGCAGCGGAGCGACAACTTCCAACGGTCTGGGAAACATCGGGGGGACTCGGGGGGCGTGAGCCCCCCGGAAACTTCTCAACCGTCTAGGTCATGAGCCAAGCCGCGAAGCGGCCCACTCGACCCCTGGCCGACAATATCCCGCCATGCGGGCCGTTGCCGTCCTCGGGAACCTCTCGCTCGACCGCATCGACGGCGGGGAGCTCCGGCCGGGCGGCGGGCCCTTCCACGCCGCTCGCGCGCTGCGCTCACTCAATCGCCCGGCGATCATCGTCGCCGCCGGCGCGGCGGCGGACAAGGCGCTAATGCTCCCGCCGCTCGTCGCGCTGGGCATCCCCGTGCTGTGGCGGGAGACCGCGACGACCGCCCGTTTCTCGATCGAGTACGACGGAGACGAGCGACGAATGGTCGCCGAAGAGCTAGGTGGGCCCTGGCGGCCACAGGACCTGCCCGAGCAGGCGCTCGCCACCGTCAAGTGGCTCCACGTGGCCCCACTCGCGGGCTCCGACTTCCCGCCGGAGACCCTCGCGGCGCTCGCACGCAGCGGGCGCCGCATTTCGTTCGACGGCCAAGGGTTAGTTCGCCCCGCACGCACCGGCCCGCTGGAGCTCCAGGCCGACTTCGACCCCGAGCTGCTCCGGCACGTGTCGATCCTGAAGCTGGCCGAGGACGAGGCAAGGGTTCTGGTCGGAGAGCCGACGGAACAGGCGCTGAGAGAGCTCGGCGTGGCGGAGATCGTCGTGACCCTCGGGTCGCGCGGTTCGATCGTGTTCGCCGACGGGCTCGCCGAGCACGTACCGACGAACGCGCTCACGGGCCCGGATCCCACCGGCGCCGGCGACGCGTTCGCGGCCTCCTACCTCGTCGCACGCGCCGGCGGTCTGTCTCCCACGGCTGCAGCCCGCTATGCCAGCGGTGTCGTCGCCGGACTTCTCTCCGGGCGCATCACATGAAGGCGCTGGTGGGCACGACGGACGGCTCGTATCTGGTCGACCTGGAGACGGACGAGGTCGAGCCGGCCCCGGAGGCGCCGCCTCTGCCCGAGCCAGGGGCGGACCTCGGCCTGCCTCGCGTGATCGGAGCGGCGCGCACAGGCGCGACGATTCTCGCTGCCGTCGACACGAAGCCTCCCCTGGTGGTGTCGCACGACGCGGGCCGCACCTGGCGCGAATCCGGCCGCGGCCTTCCGCCCGCGCGCGCCGTCGCCGTCGCGAGCGACAACCCGGACCTGATGCTCTTCGCTGCCCGCAACCGCCTCTACCTCTCGACCGACGGCGGCCGCTTCTGGGAAGCGCTCGCCCTGGAGCTGCCCGAGATCGAGTCGGTGAGCTTCGTCTAAAGCCGAAACTCGCCGCGCGCGACCACGACGGCGGAGCCGCCGACCTCGACGCGCTCGACCGCAGCCGCCGTGCCGTCCACGCGGGCGTACAGGGTGGAAGGCCGCCCGATCTCGGCTCCCTGCGAGATCTCGATCTCGTCTCCGAAGGCAATCCGTCCGTGACGCGCCAGATGCAGCGCCAGCGGGCCTGCGGCCGAGCCGGTCGCCGGATCCTCGGGCACGCCGCCGTTCGGCGCGAACATCCGGGTCTTCCAACGCAGCCCCGAGCCGGCGAAGCAGTTGATCCCGAGCACCTCGGGGAGCTCGGAGAGCGCGTAGAGGTCCGGCTTCAGCGCCGCCACCTCGGCCTCGGAAGAAAGCACCACGTAAACGTGCTGGAGGCCGTTGTCATAGACCTCGACGGGCAGCTCGGAGCGCTCGACCCCAAGAGCGCCCAGCAGCGCCTCCGCCTCGGCATACGGCTCCACCGACGGGATCGGCTGCTCCATCCGCCCGAAAACGATCCGGGCCCCCTCCCGTTCCAGCCGCACCGGCACCATGCCACGACCCGTCTCCAGCCGGATCACCTCGAGCTGAAGCGGCCCCGCGAGCACGAACGCCGACCCCAGGGTCGGATGCCCGGCGAAGGGGATCTCGGCGGCCGGCGTGAAGATCCGGATCCGCACGTGCCCACCCGCCTCGGGCGGAAGGACGAACACCGTCTCGGAGAAGTTCAGCTCGCGCGCAAGCGGCTGGAGAAGCTCCTCGGGGATCTCGCGGGCGTCGGTGAAGACGGCGAGCTGGTTCCCAGCGAGCGGCGTATCGGTGAAGACATCCGCGACGACGTAGCGGAAGGTGGACACGTTCGGGAACACTACTGAGGCGATGACGTCCCACCCCGAAACCACGCAGTTCGATCACCGTGCCTACCGCCCGATCCCGCTCGACTTCCGTCGGCTCCCACCGGCAGACCAGCTGGCGCGGTCGCGCGCGTTCCTCGACCTGATGAAGCGCCGCCGGTCCGTGCGGGAGTTCTCGACAGAGCCGGTCGAATGGGAGCTCGTCGAGAACGCCGTTCGCGTGGCCGGCACCGCACCGTCCGGGGCCAACCAGCAGCCCTGGCGATTCGTCGTCATCGAGGACCCCGACACGAAGCGGCGAATCCGCGAGGCGGCCGAACGCGAGGAGTACCTGGCCTACCACGAACGCATGCCCGACGAGTGGCGCAAGGCGATCGAGCCGATCGGAACCGACTGGATCAAGCCGCACATCACCGACGCGCCCTACGTGATCGTCGTCTTCGAGCTGGTCTACGGGCTCGACGGGGAGCGGCAGTGGAAGCACTATTACGCCAAGGAATCGGTCGGTATCGCGACCGGCCTGCTCCTCGCCGCACTCCACGTGGCCGGCCTCGCGACGCTCTGCCACACGCCCTCGCCGATGGGCTTTCTCAGCGAGATCCTCGACCGGCCGAGGAACGAGCGCCCCTTCCTCCTCGTCCCCGTGGGCTATCCAGCCGAGGGCGCCGTCGTCCCCGACGTGCCGGACAAGGAGCTCGACGAGATCCTGATCCGCGTCTAGCCGCAGCAGCAACCGCCTCTAGACCGCTCGACGGGGCCGCGGCACAAGTCCTTGGCTTCACCGGGACCGGTCGGGGCTAGTCCCGCAGCCGGACCGTGAGCCTATCCCGCCCCGATTGACCGGAGCTCGGTCGGAGTGGTCGTCCTCGAGACCCTCGCTCGAGCAGCGTTCAGCAGCTGCTCCAATGAAAGCTGACACGTTTCGCACGGAAAGATGTCGGCCGACCAGTCGTCGCTCGAGGTCAGGATCCGGCGGCTGTCGAGGCTGAACGCGACCGAGTGCACGCGATCTACGTGAACAGTGACGATCGCGACGATCCGACCGTGCCGCCAGTCCCAGACCCGTACCGATCCGTCCACCCCTGCGGTGGCGACCCAACGCCCGTTCGGACTGAAGGCCGCATCGATCAACGCAGGACCGACGCCTCCAAGAACCACGACGGTTCTCGCCGCCCGCCAATCCCAGACGCGGGACGTTCTGTCGCTGCTGGCGTCGACGACGTACCGGCCGTCGGGACTCCACCCCGCATGGTCGACGCGGCCCGAGTGACCGCTGAGAACACGGAACGGCCGGTCCGCGCTGTTCCGCCAATCCCAGACCTTGACCGTGTAGTCGTGTGGCGTGCCGCTCGTCGTCACGACGTAGCGGCCGCTGGGGTCGAAGGAGGCGCTCCCGATCGCATCGGGCCGATCGATCGTCTTGATCGTCTTGCCCTTCGACCAGTCCCAGATCCGCGCCGACCCGTCGAGGCTGGACGTGATCACGAGGCGCCCGTCCGGGCTGAACGACGTGCTCGTCAGCCAGTCGGTGTGTCCCTTCAGGGTCCGGAGCTGAACCCCGCCCGGGACGCTCCACACCCGCGCCAGGTTGTCGTCACCGCCGGTGACGAGCTTGCTGCTGTCAGGGCTGAAGCCCGCCGCCGTCACCCAGTCGGTGTGCTTCTTCAGCACCTTCACGAGGCGCGGGTCGACCTTCGGGTTGGAGACGTCCCAGAGGAACGCCTTGCACACGAAGGGGTTGCTGTCGCACTCGGCCGTCGCCGTCGCCGCATACCTGCCGTTCGGCGACCAGGCCGCCCACTTGACCGGCTGGTTATGCACCATCGCCTGTACCGGGGGTACGGCCCAGATTCGAGCGGTCCGGTCGCCGGAGGCGGTGGCGACGAGCTTCCCGTCGGGACTGAACGCGACATCGGACACGAGGTCTGCGTGGCCGAGGATCCTCGGCAGGCGGTTCTCGGCCTTCCACTCCCACAGGTAGAGCGCCTCGTCCTTGCTCCCAGCAGCAACAAGGCTTCCGTCTGGGCTCATGGCGACACCGTTCACCCCGTCTCTCGAGCCGAACAGCCGGACGATCTCCTCACCCGTGCGCGCGTCCCAGACCACGACCGTCCTGTCCTCGCTGCCGGTGATCACGTAGCGGCCGTCGTCGCTCCACGCGACGCCGTTGATCGTGTCGGTCTGCGCGTCAGCGTTGGGCTTGTTGATCAGGACGGGCTTGGCCTTCCGGTTCTGCCAGCGGTAGATCCGGCCCTCGAGGTTGTCCATCTCGAGCACGCGCGTTCCCGTCGGGTCGATCGCCGCCGTGTGGAGCCCGGGGAACTTCCGCTTGTCGAGCACCTTGCCGGTCTTCGAGTCCCAGATCCG
>JBBRYK010000127.1:0-4733 GCA_038237665.1 Gaiellales bacterium
GGTGCTGGGCACGTTGATGAACACCCGTGGCCTGACCGAGCTGATCGTCCTCAACATCGGTTTCGAGCTCGGGGTGATCTCGAGCGCGCTCTTCACGATGCTCGTCCTGATGGCCCTCGTGACGACGTTCATGGCCGCGCCGCTCCTGCGGGCGCTCGACCCACGGCGCGAGCTCTCCGCTCCCGTCGAGGAGGAACTCCCCGATGACGCCGAAGCTCCGACGATCGTGGTCGCACCGCTCGAGGAACGCAACGTCGACGAGCTGCTCGCGCTGGCCGAGCCGATGGCCAGAGCACACCCGCAACAGCGTCTCTTGATCGTCCGGCTCCTCCAACCGCCGCGGGTGACGGCGACGCTTGGGCCGCACGACCGGGAGGTGGCAGAGGCCACGCACGCGCTCGAGCGCGTGCGCGCGTCGCTCGAATCCCGCGGAATCTCGACCAGCACGGTGGTCGTCACGTCCTCGGACCGGGGGCGCGACCTCGCACGCATCGCGCGCCAGCGCGGGGCAGACCTCATCCTCGTCGACGGCCGCCGGCCCCTCGTCGGCGCGGAGGTCGCGCGCGGCGAGGTGGGAGCGGTGCTCCGCGAGGCGCCGTGCGACGTCGCCGTGCTCGTCGAGCGCGAGCAGATGCCGCAGATCGACGAGTCCCACCCGGTCGCCGTCCAGTTCGGCGGCGAGCCGAACGACCAGCTGGCCCTCGAGCTGGGCGGGCAGATCGCAGGCGAGACGGGTGCGCCGCTTCGCGTCGTCCAACCGGAGGAGCTCGAGCGGGAAGCGGCCGGAGCCGGTCTCGTCATCGCGGGTCTCGGCAGCGCGAAGGGCGCGCTCCCGCGAGCCGCTCCGACGCTGTTCGTACGCCGCGCGTGAGTACCCTGGCCGACTCGATGCACGACTCGACAATCGCAGTCGTCGGCGACGGATTCGGCTCGCTGATGGTCTACGCGACCGCCGTCTATCTCGGCTTCCGGCAGGACCAGCTGGCCGTCTACGGCCCGAGCCCGGCGGCGGTGACGACCTACGGCACCTTCGCGGGAAACCTCCGCCAGACCGTGCTGCGCTCCGAGTCGGAGTCGCACTTCCTCCCCGCCGACTGGCCGACGTTCGCGCAGCTCGACGCCTGGTCGCGCCGGAGCCTCGAGCCGCTCCTGCGCTCGATCCGCCGGCGCTACAACCCCGGCCTTCCCGAGATGCTCTCCGAGGCCGTCACGGTGCAGAAGCGACTCGGCTGGGACGAGCAGCGCGTCCCGGCAAAGGTCGGTTGGGTGGAGCGAAAGCTCGAGCCCGAGCCCCACTTCGTTCTCTACGGCGAGGACGCGCAGCCGCTCGGCCGGGCCAAGCACGTCATGCTCGCGGTCGGGCACGGGCCGCTCACGTTCCCGCGCGTGCTGGCCGAAGCCCGCGAGGACCCCGAGCTGGCCGAGCGGATCGTCCAGAGCTACGAGCCGAAGCGCTACGAGCCGGGCGGCCGCTACGTCGTCATCGGCGCGGGGATCGCCTCGGTCAACGACTGGGCGAACGCACTCGACGACGGCGCGAAGGTGATCTCGCTGCTCAGGAGCCCGGCTCCGGAAGAGCAGGATCTGAACACGCCGCGCTGCTTCTTCGAGGCCTACGGAATCGACGCGTACCAGCAGCTGAGCTTCCAGCAGCGTGTTGCCTTCCTAGGCAAAATACTCAAGGGGACGTCGCCGAGCCGGCGCGGCTGGATCGAGATCGTCCAGGAGGGGATCGAGCAGGATCGGTTCGACCAGCTGATCGGAGAGATCGACGAGATCAAGGGCGGGCCTGCCGGCCTGGCCATCCACGTCTCGAGCAGACACGGGCCCGACCCAGGGTGGCTCGACGTGACGGGCGTGGTCTGCGGCACCGGCTTCGTCAAGTCGGCGCTCGCGATCCCCGTGGTCCGCCGCCTCGTCGAGCAGTACGGGCTACCGGTCGAGGAAGGGCGCCTGATGCTCCGCTCGAACTGCGGCGTGCCCCATCTGGACCTGCCCGAGTCGAGGCTGTGCGTGATGGGGCTTCTGGCCAACACGGTGATCACGCACGGCGACACGATCGCCGGTCTGAAGTACGTCGCCCGCCGGTTCGTCGCGGACTGCTCCGAGGCGGAGCGGCTCCGTCGGCGCGGTCTGGCCGGGAGGCTTCGGATGCAGCTCTCGCTGGCCCGCGCCGCCAGCGGCTCGATCCGCGGGATCCGCGAGTCGGAGCAGATCTCCTAGATGGCGCATCCCTGATGTGCCCGACCATTCTCGGACGGATCGAGACGCGGGTCGCGACACTGGTCCTACCTGCAGTCCTCGCCACCGGCCTCACCCTGGCTCTCTGGGACGAAGGCTGGATCGTCACGATCGGGATCTACTTGATCGTGGGCGTCACGCTCGACCTCGCCATCTACCCGTGGGTGATCCGCTGGCAGCCGCCGTGGCTGACCGGTGTGATCGCGGTGACCGAGTTCGTCCTCGTCTTCGTGCTGGTCAAGATCCTCAAGCCCGGGCAGATCGGCTATGCCGAGCCCGATCCGCTCCCGCACCACAATGACTGGCATCCGATTGCCCTCTACTGGGGTAGCTGGTGCCTCGCGATCGCAACCAAGATCGCGATCCTGCCGCTGATCTCGCTCTCCTGGATCGAGAACGGAGGCGAGTTCCGGCGGGTCGGGTGGACCGTCCCGGCCGCGCGTGAGCCCGTGCCGGTGGTCGCCGCCGCACGCCCGGACCCGCACGCCACCCCGGTCGCACGCGAGTTCGCAACCGCCTTCCCGAATCCCACGCCGCTCGAGCGCAAGCCCGGCCCCGCCGTTGAGTGACATCCCCTACCTCTCGGAAGCGCGGCGCCGGCCGACCCGCCAGGAGGCGGCGCTGGTCCTGGCCGCAGCGGCCGGGCTCGTCGGCATCGCGCTGGTCCTGCTCGTCACCTGGGGCGGGCCGACGAGCAAGTTCGACGGCTTCGTCTACATCCAGAGCAACCGCCCGGCTCGCAACTCGATCCTCGCGTACCGCTTCGCCCACAGCCGCCTCCAGCTGCTCGGTGACTTCCCGACGGGCGGTCGCGGCTCAGTCGACTTCGGCGAGACCGGGGCACTCGACGCGGACGGCCAGATCGCCGTCGATCAGAGGCGGCGCCTCCTCTTTGCCGTCAATCAGGGCTCGGACACCGTCGCTGTCTTCCACATCAGAAACGACGGGACACTGGTCCCGGTCTCCGGCTCGCCGTTCTCCGCACGCGGCAAAGCGCCGGGGAGCCTGTCGGTCACGGGCTCGTTCCTCGTCGTGGCGGACAAGGCGCACGACGTTTCTCGCGACCTCGGCCTCGCCCCTCCCCGCTACGCCGTCTTTCGCATCGACCCGACAGGGGCGCTGACCCCGGTGGGGCAGCCGTTCGAGGCGCCGCTCGGCTCGTCGCCCACCCAGGCTCTCGTCCTATCGCCTCGGCTGATCGTCAGCACCGAGGAGCTCGGTCCGTTCCGGGTGCTCGTCCTCGGGAAGGACGGGTCGCTGAAGGACGGGCCGAACTCGCCGCTCGGGCCGGAGGCATCGATCTTCCGGCCTCGCTATGACGGGGCCCGCTGGTCGCTGGGGCTCGCCGCGCATCCGCGGCGACGGATCCTGTACGCAAACCAGGCGGCGACCGAAAAGCTGCTGGTCTACCGCTACGACGCCGCGGGACGTCTGACCTTCGTGCGCGCCGTCAGCAACCGTTTCTCGGATCTGCCCTGCTGGGCGACGGTGAGCCCGGACGGACGCCGCCTGTACACCGCGAACGCCGGCAATGGATCGGTCACGGCCTTCGACCTCTCGCGCGATCCACTCTTCCCGCGCCGCCTGCAGACGCTGAGGCTGAAGACGGGCGGAAACCCCTGGGGCCTGGCCCTCGACCCCCGGGGCCGCACGCTCTTCGTGGTCGACCCGCGGGCGGTCGACCGGGCCCCGACCAGGGCCGGCAACCGGCTCCACGCGCTCCACGTCCACGCCGACGGGCGGCTGACGGAGATCGCGACGTCGCCGATCCGGCTGCCGATCCACCACGACGGCAGTCCCTACGGGATCGCGGTCCTAGCGCGCGGCTAGCGAGTTACTCCTCGGCGAGGACGATCACGCGGTCGCCCTCCTTCGGCTCGATCGGCGTGGACTTGGGCACGTTCACCCGGACGCCGTAGCTCCGTGACGGATCGCCGAACTCGGCGCGAACGCGGTAGCCAAGGGCGGTCTCGCCACGGCGGCGAGCGGCCTCGACAATGGTCGCGAACGTCGTTGCGCGGCCATTGGTGAGGTAGTCGCTGGCCGGGCGCAAGTAGATCTCGGAGCCCTCCGCGGCGAACAACTCGCTGAAGACCTCGCGCAGATGCGCGTTCTCCGAGATCTGGGCGATCATCAGGCTGAGAACGCGGTCGCTGACGATGACGTCGTCCACCTGCGTCACTTCGGCCAGCTCACGATTGCGGTCGTCGAGCATCTCGCTCGCGATCGAGAACCTGGCGCCCTGCCGTGAGGCGATGTCCCGCAGGTGCAGGAGCGTGACAAGCGTCTTCGCGTCGGCGCGCTGGGGTTCGAGCACGTCCGAGTAGCACATGACGATCACGTGGTCGAAGTTCTCGACGCCGAGCGAGTCGAGGACGCGGCGTTCGGTCGTGTTCCCCGGGCGGAAGTCGACGGTCAGGTTCCGCAGCTCGGAGCAGTGGCGCTCGATCGCCGCCTTCACCTCAGGCGAGTCGGCGACGGCGGTCACGGAC
>JBBRYK010000128.1:0-4669 GCA_038237665.1 Gaiellales bacterium
AGTAGTCGGTGAAGCTGTCGATGCCGACGACCTCGTGTCCGCCCGCGACGAGAGCCTCGGTCAGGTGCGAGCCGATGAACCCGGCGGCCCCGGTTACTGCATAGCGCATCGCGAGATCATGCCCGCCGGGCCCCCATGAGCTCGCGGTAGACCCGCTCGTGGGCCTCGGCGGCGGCGTCCCAGCCGCGTGCGGCGCGGGCGGCCAGTGCGCCCTGGTACGAGGGACCCGGGTCGGCAATGAGGGCTCGGCACGCCGCTGCAAGCGCATCGATGTCTCCCGGCGGGACGACGAGCCCGGCGCCGAACTCACGTACGGCGTCGGCGAGGCCGCCGACGTCGCTGACGATCGCCGGCCGTCCATGGCCGAGCGCCGCGGCGAGAACGCCGGAGGAGTCGGCCTGCCGATAGGGGAGAACGACCGCAACCGCCTTTCGCATCAACGGCGCCACAGCGCTGTCGGGCTGGAAGCCGAGGCGCCATTCGATCCGCGCGGCAACGCCCTCTGCTTCGGCGAGCCGCCGAAGCGGCTCCACCGGGTCGAGCGGATCACCGGCGACGACCAGGCGCGCCTCGGGAACCTGTGGCAGCGCACGGATGAGCACGTCGAGGCCCTTGTAGGCACGCAGCAGCCCGAAGAAGAGCAATGTCGTACCGTTGGCGGGCGACGGCTCGTGCGCGGACGAATCGAACACCGGATGCGGTATGACCGCGACGCGCTCAGGCTCGATTCCCGCTTCGAGCAGCTCGTCACGGCCGCGCGACGAGTGGACGATCACACGGTCGACAGCCCGGCAGACCGCTATCCAGACGTCGCGCCGGCTCTTGCTTCGTCCGAGCAGATCGTGCGCGGTGAAGACCGTCGGCCTTTGCTGCCCGACACGACGCAGCCAGCCGAGGTCGCGCTTCGGCAGCGCGAGCCACTGGATGTGCGCTACATCGGGATCCAGAGCCGCCAGGCGCCGCGCGATCAGGGCCACGCTCGGGTAGTAATCCAGCGCCTTGAACGCACGGTGGACGCGCGAGCGCGGAGCGAAGCGCCGCAGCCGCCCGCTGGCTGGAAAGAAGATCTCCTCGCGCCGGTAGCCGTCCGGCTGCGGCGGCTCGCCGTACGGAAACTTCGAGGTCAGCAGGGTCACCTCGTGCCCCCGGCGCGCAAGGGCGGCTGCGAGGCTATGGTCGTACGGCGGCGTGTAGCTCGGCAGGTCGAGCAGGGCGACGCGCATCGCACAAGCTTGGCATGAGCCGCGCCCTGAAATACCTCGCCGACCGCCTCCTGGCGGCGCTCCTCCTCTTCCTGCTCCTGCCGGTCCTGCTCGGAATCGCCCTCTGGATCCTCGTCGACTCCGGCCGGCCGGCGCTGATGAGGCAGCGGCGCGCCGGCAAGAACGGCAAGCCGTTCGGGATGTTCAAGTTCCGGACGATGGTCCGAAACGCGGTCGCGATCGGCCGGGACGAGCTGCAGCTCGAGGACCCGTTCGGCGTGCTCAAGGACGACCCGCGGATCACCGGGGCCGGCCGGACCCTTCGTCGCACGGGCCTGGACGAGCTGCCCCAGCTCCTGAACGTGCTCGCCGGCCAGATGAGCCTCGTCGGACCGAGACCGGACCTGGTCGAGCAGGCAGCGCACTACACCGACTCGGACCGCCGGCGCCTGGGCGTCTTGCCGGGCATCACCGGCTGGTCGCAGGTGCAGGGGCGAGAGGAGATCCCCTGGCCCGAGCGGATCGCGCTCGACATCTGGTACATCGAGCACTGGTCGCTCCTGCTCGACCTGAGGATTCTCTGGCTGACCGTGGCCCAGGTGAGCCGCGACGAGCCCGAGCCGGTCGAGGACGCGATGAACATCGAGCGGGCCCGGCGCGCAGCGAAGCCGTGAGGCGCGCGGTGGTCATGGGCCTGCTGCACGCAGGCCTGGCGCTGGCACGTTCGCTCGGACGGAGCGGTGTCCCCGTGGAGGGAATCGTCCTGACCGAATCCGACTTCGGGCTCTCGTCGCGCTACCTACGCCGCCGCACGAAGGCCGGCACCGACGAGGAGGCGCTAGCCGCACTGCGCGGGACCGAACGCCCGGTGCTCTTCCCCGAGCGCGACGAGCACGTCGAGTTCGTCCTGCGCCGGTGGGACGACGTTCGCGAGCTCGCCGACGTGCCGCTGCCGTCGGATCCCGAGGTCGTGCGGCGCCTCCGCCGGAAGGAAGTGTTGCCTGGACTGGCTACAGCAGCCGGCGTGCCGGCGCCGAGGACGCTCTTCGCCGGAAGCGAGGAGGCGATTCGCGAGGCGGCCCTGACGCCGCCGTTCCTGGTCAAACCCGCCGAGGGCCAGGGGTTCGCGCTCACGTTCGGCCACAAGGTCGTGGTCGCGCAGACGGTCGACGAGGCGGTCGCCGCGTGGCGCCGCGCGCACGAGCACGGGTTCGACACGATCGTGCAGGAGCTGATTCCCGGCTCCCACGAACGGGTCTTCTCGCTCTTCACCTACATCGGGGTCGAGGGCGAGCCGCTCGCCGACGTCGTCGGGCGGAAGGTGCGCCAGGGACCGCTGCACTTCGGCACGAGCGCCGTCTTCGAGGTCCTGCCCCGGCCCG
The DNA here is from genome assembly GCA_038237665.1 of Gaiellales bacterium. Classification (GTDB taxonomy): domain Bacteria; phylum Actinomycetota; class Thermoleophilia; order Gaiellales; family Gaiellaceae; genus JBBRYK01. The sequence continues at coordinate 2,585 of JBBRYK010000128.1, forward strand.
AGGTCGGCGAGCTCGGCCATCGCCTCCTGCAGACCGCCGGCTACCGCGGCTTCGCCCACGTCGAGTTCGCCCACGACGAGCGCGACGGGCAGCTCAAGCTGCTCGAGGTCAACACACGGCTACCGGTCTGGGCCGGCATCGCGATGACGAGGTCGTTCGACGTCGGCCGCCTCGCGTACGACGACCTGACGGGCGGGCGGCCACGTCCGCTCGGCGCGCTCGAGCGCGCCGCCACGTGGATCTACCTCGGCAAGGACCTCTACGTCTCGGCGCAGATGGCTCGGCGGCAGGAGCTCGGGGCGCGCGGGTTCCTGGCCCCTTACCTGAGGCGCGGCAAGGTGCGGGCGACGTTCGCACTCGACGATCCCGCCCCCGCGCTCTCGTCGCTCGCCTACCTGCGCTCGCGCACCGGTCCCGCCTAGCGGGTTCCTTCGGCCTTCTGCCAGGTGCCCGGCACGCCGAAGCGCGCGTAGCGCACGAGCGCCACGAGCGTCGCCCAGGTGACGAGCACGTAGTAGTAGGCAAGAGCCGCACCGGGAACGGGGAGCCGGTAGCGGCCGAGCACCGCCAGCGCCAAGAACGCGACCTGCCCGGCGAGCACCGCGTCGTAGACGGGGCCTGCCCGCATGCCGACGAGCGCCAGGCTCGTCCCGAGCAGGACGAGGTGGAGCACCCCGCTCGCGTACCGCAGCAGCCGGTGCGAGACGAGCTCGACCCAGTAGACCGGGGTCAGGCGGTGGAACATGCCGCCCTCGAAGACGGTCAGCCAGCACCACTCGAACATCCGCACCTTGCGGCGGTACTCGTCCTCTTGCTCGGCGGAGGGCTTCTCGAAGGCATGCGCCTCGGGCTCGAAGACGGCCCGCCGCCCGCGCTGGACGAGCTTGTAGGGGAACCCCAGGTCGTGCCCGAAGCGGTGCTCGATGTAGTCGGCCCGGCGCACGGCGCAGATCGAGCCGTTGCCTCCGGTGACCGAGCCGAGCCGCGACTCGCTCGAGCGCACCCACATCTCGTACCGCCAGTACGCACCCTCGCGGTTGGAGCCGTCGGCCCGCTGCAGCCGGAGCTGGCCGCACACGTACGCGACGTCGGGGTCGGCGAAGTTCCGGACGAGGTTGCGGAGCGCGTCCGGCGCCCAGGTCGCGTTCGCGTCGGAGAAGGCGAGGATCTCGCCGTTCGCCTCGTGGAAGGCGCTGTTCTGGGCCGCGAGCTTGCCGCCGCGGGGGTAGCGCAGGAGGCGTACGCGGGGGTCGCGCGCGCCGACGGCCTCGACGAGCTCGTCGGTGCGGTCGGTGGACGAGTCCGAGGCGATCAGGATCTCCAGCTTGTCGGCGGGGTAGTCGAGCGCGAGCAGGTTCTCGAGCCGGCGCTCGATCACGTCCTCCTCGTCGTGGGCGGCGATGATCACGGTCACGGCCGGCTCGATCGGGGCCTTCTTCACCCCGCGCGGCCGGAGGCGGGCGCCGAAGGCTGCGACCAGCGGGTAGACGGCGTGTGTCCAGACCAGGAGGCCGAGGGCGACCCACAGGACGACCTGGAGGACGATCACGTCGCGAGCGAGTTCCCGGCCGCACGGCGCCCGAAGACGATCGGGACGGCGACGACGAGGAGCACGAAGGCGTAGAAATAGAAGAACGTCATCGTCAGATAGAAGGCGTTCGCGGCCATCGTCGCGACGAGCGCGGCAGTCATTCCCCAGGCGAGCGGCCGGACGCGGGCGGCGGCCGGATCGCGCTGCGCCGCGAGCGTGCGTCCGACGGCGCGGGCGGCGGCGAGGCGCCGGAAGAAGTACCAGAGGAAGGTACCGAAGATCGTCACGCCGACGAGGCCGGTGTCCACGAAGAGGGCGACGTAGAACGAGTGCGGGCCCCAGTTCGTCTTGCCGGTGACGAGCTCGTAGTAGACCGAGAAGTTGTTCAGGCCGAGCCCGAAGAGCGGATGCTGATGGAGGATCTGCGGGATGAAGTCGTAGATGCCGAGGTGGGTCGACGTCGAGGCGTTGCTGGTCGCAACCCGGGCGTGGAACACCGTGCTCACGTAGTGCCCCTTCTCGTAGGCGACGATCGCGACCACGGCCAGCGTCAC
>JBBRYK010000129.1:0-3367 GCA_038237665.1 Gaiellales bacterium
GCTTCCTTCAGCGCCTCGACGTCCTCTGCGGTCGTCCGGTAGGCGTGCCGGCGGACCTTGTCGAGGTACGCACCGAAGGCCGGCGGAGCCTCCCGGTTCGGGCGCGCGGCCCCCCGCAGCCGGACGATCAGCGGGTCGTAGCGAGTCACGAGCGTCAACAATGCCACCAAACAGGACTAGCATGAGCGCCAGATGAGCGCGCCCGCACTGGCCGGGCCGAGCAGGCCGACGCTGCTGATCCGAGGGACGCGGTACCCGGTCCTGCTGCCCACCCTGCGCGATCCCCGCCTCCACCTCGCGGCCGTGATCGTCTCGCTCCAGGTTCTTGGGCAGGTGGCCTTCGATTTTCAGGTCTCCATCGCGCAGATCCTGCTCTCGCTGCTGACCTGCGCCGTTCTCGAGGTGGGAATCGCCTTCTGGCGCCAGCAGGTGGTGCTATGGCCGGCGAGCGCCCTCCTCACGGGGAACGGCGTCGCCTTCATCCTCCGCGTTCCCGGCACGAGACACGGCGACTGGTGGAGCCTTCGCGGCGGGTGGATCTTTGCGGCGACTGCGGCGGTGTCGCTCCTGTCCAAGCACGTCGTCCAGCTCCGCGGGCGCCACCTGTTCAACCCCTCGAACTTCGGACTCGTGGTCTGCTTCCTCGTCCTCGGCAGCGGTCGCGCGGAGCCGCTCGATTTCTGGTGGGCCCGGATGTCGCCCTGGCTGGCGCTGGCGCTCGCGATCATCGTCGCGGGCGGGCTCGCGATCCTCTCCCGGCTGCGCCTGCTCGAGATCGCGGTCGCGTTCTGGCTCTCGTTCGCCGCCGGGATCGGCGTGCTCGCGGCCACCGGCCACGCGATGACCGCGCGCTGGCACCTCGGGCCGATCACCGGAGCCTACTTCTGGTGGGTGCTCGTCTCCTCGCCCGAAATCCTCGTCTTCCTCTTCTTCATGATCAGCGACCCGAAGACGATCCCCCGCGGACGCGTCGCGCGCATCGCGTACGCCGTCGCCGTCGGGATGCTCGCCTCGATCCTGATCGCGCCGCAGCAGACCGAGTTCGCGACGAAGGTGGCCGTGCTCGGCGCCCTCGCGCTCGTCTGCCTGGCGCGCCCGCTGCTCGAGCGCTTCCTCCCCGCCCTCCGGCCGCGCTCGAGGCGCCTCGCCCTGGTCGCGGCCGCGGCACTCGCCGCCTATGCCGGGCTACTCGTCGCCGCCGGCATCCCGGCGCGCCCAGATGCCGCCGCTTCCGGCGCGCCGGCCCTCAACACCGCCCACCTGCCGCGGATCACGATCCTGCCCTCCCTCGGCGTCAGCTCGAACCTCGACCGCCCGACCGCCCGCCGGATCGTCGCCGAGACGGTCGCCAACCTGCGCCTGCAGACGGACGCGCTCCGCAGGCGCGATCTTGCGCTCGCCGCCAAGGCTGCGACCGCCGACCAGCTCGACGCACTGCGCAGGCAGATCCGCGACGCCCAGGGACGGGCGATAGCGGTCCCGAGCTACCGGCTCGACCGGGTCCGGATCTGGCTGCAGCCCGGGGAGGGCCAGACCCTGCCGATCGCCGTCGTCGAGCTGGTCGGGACGCGACAGGTGACCTCCTACAGCGGCTCGGCCGCGATGACCGCGCTGCAGAGCAAGCCCGCGGGGTTCAGGCAGACGATCCAGCTGGCGAACAAGAGCTCGCACTACCTGCTCCTTCGCTTCCTGGGCGCGCCGAAGGCGGGTCCGGCCACTCCGCGGGCCTCTCCCGCCGCGCGCCCTGCCCCGTTACGCGCGGTCGCAGCGCGCTTCGCCGGCGTGCGGTTGACGGACGTGGCGGCGCGGGTCGGGCTCGACTTCCGGCAGGGCGACTTCCGGTTCGGAATGTCGTACGACACGCACGCGATGATGGGTGGCGGGCTCTGCTGGCTCGACTACGACGACGACGGCTGGCTCGACCTCTTCGTCGTCAACTCGTACGCGGACGCGAACATCCCGGCCTGGAACGACCGGGGTGGACTGCCGCGGAGCGTCCTCTTTCACAACGTGCACGGCCGGTTCGTCGACGTGAGTGTCCGCTCGCACGCGAACCTCCCAGGGCAGGGCGACGGCTGCGTGGCCGCGGACTTCAACGGAGACGGCCGCACCGATCTCTATGTGACCACCACCACCTACGACCAGCTCCTCTGGAACGACGGCGACGGGACGTTCACCCAGGGAGGCCGTGCCGCGGGAGTCACGGCGTTCGGCTCGTTCGGCTGGCACACGGGCGCTGCCGTAGCGGACGTCAACGGGGACGGCCGCCCCGATCTCTTCGTCGCCGGGTACGTCGACGTCAACGCACCGACGCCCGGTTCCTCCGCGGGCTTCCCGACGAACTTCCAGGCCGTGCGCGATCGGCTCTATCTCAACCAGGGGCCCGACGAGCGCGAGCGCTCGACGTTCCGCGAGGTGGCGGTGCGGGCGGGGATCGAGAAGACCCGGGTCGATCACGGCCTCGGAGCGGTGTTCACCGACGTGAACGGCGACGGGCGCCCCGACCTGTACGTCGCCAACGACGATGATCCGAACCGGCTCTACCTGAACCTCCCCGGCGGCCCGCTCGGCTTCCACTTCGTCGAGCACGCCCGCGACTGGGGGATCGCCGACCGCAACGCCGGCATGGGAATCGCAGCGGAGGACTGGTCCGGCGACGGGCGCCCCGACCTCTTCGTGACCAACTCGCGCGGGCAGGGACACGCGGTCTTCCGCAGCGGGCCGGGCGAGACGTTCAGGAGCGCCCGCAAGACGTTCGCGCCGGGGCTCGGGCGGAACCAGACGGGCTGGGGCGTGTCCTTCATCGATCTCGCGAACGACGGGCACCTCGACCTCGTGCTCGCGAACGGCGCCATCCCGGTCACGAACCTGAAGAGGAGCGCCGGCACGATCGAGGTGCTGGCTGGGAGCAACGGCCGCTTCGCGGATGCCGGCGCCGTAACCGGTCTGGATCAGGCTCGGCGAATCAACGGGCGTGGCCTGGCGGCGGCCGACTACGACAACGACGGGCGCGTCGACATCGCGGTCAACTCGATCGGGGGGCGGCTGATCCTGCTCCGCAACGCCGGCGCCACGGGCCATTGGGTCGAGGTGAAGCTGGCCACGTTCTCGCCGGGCGCAGTGGTCACCGCCGTGCTGCCGGACGGACGCAAGCTCGTCCACGAGCTGCAGGCGGGCAGCAGCTACCTCTCGTCGGAGGATCCTCGCGTCCATTTCGGTCTCGGGAAGTCGACGAGGTTGAAGGAGCTCGTCGTGCGCTGGCCCGGCGGTCGCGCGACCCGCCTCGCCGACGTCGCCGCCGACCGCATCGTGGTCGTCGAGCCCAGCCGGTCGAGCCGGTCTATAGGCCTGTCCAAAAAGTGAACCA
>JBBRYK010000130.1:0-3357 GCA_038237665.1 Gaiellales bacterium
CGGGGTTCAACGGGTCGCAGATCTACGCGCTGCCGAAGGCTCAGCTCTACGGCGGCGGGCCGCTCAACGTGACGCAGATCGAGAACGCCCGTGTCAGCGGCTCGCCGGGCTTCACGCTCGCCCCGGCGCTGTCGAACCCCGGGGATTACGCCTCGCAGGCAAACGGCACCGAGTACTTCCTGAGCACGATCGCCGGAGACGGCTCTGAGACCGGCAATCCCACAGGCACTGCGAACAAGCTCGCCGTGTGGGCCCTGACGAATACGGCGACACTCACCGACAAGAACCCGAAGGTGCGGCTGACGTCGGCGGTCGTCGGCAGCGAGACGTACGTCTTCCCGCCAGCCTCGAACCAGAAGCCGGGACCGTTCCCGCTCGGCCAGTGCCTCAACGACACCTCCAGCCTCTTCGGCCCGGGGCTCGGGTGCTGGGCGCTCCTCGTCAACGACGAGCCCGCGCACGACGAGGTGCTCTCGAGCCCGGACTCGAGCGACACGCGCGAGTTCCAGGTGTGGTACCGCGCCGGCCACCTCTACGGCGCGGCCGGCACCGGCATGAACCTGAGCGGCGACTCGACCACCCGCGCGGGCATCGCCTGGTGGCAGGTGGCTCCGTCGTTGCGAGTGACGGGAGTCGACGCGAAGCTGAGCGCCTCGATCGAGCACCAGGGCTACCTCGGCACCGCCGGGAACAACCTCACGTATCCCGCGTTCGCGGTTCGGCCCGACGGCACCGGGGTGATGGCGTTCTCGGTGATGGGCAACGACTACTACCCGAGCGCCGGATACGCCGTCTACAACGGCTCCACCTTCGGAGCGGTGCAGATCGCAAAGGCAGGCCTCGGCCCGGACGACGGATTCACCGGCTACAAGGCCCTGGTGGGCGACCCGCCGCGCCCGCGCTGGGGCGACTACGGGGCGGCCGTCACCGACGGCAAGTCGTTCTGGATCGCTTCCGAGTACATCGGGCAGACCTGCACGCTGGCCCAGTACCTGACCCCGCCGATCGGCAGCTGCAACGGCACCCGCGGCGTGCTCGCGAACTGGTACACGCGGATCTCTCACGTGACCCCCTAGCGCGAACCGGGAGGCCCCGACCGGGGAGGGGCCGTTTCGGCGGCCCCTCCCCATCGTTCCCAGCGAGGTGCGCCCGCCGGCTCAGACGCTGCGCAGCTCGTCCGCGAGCGGCTCGATCGCGCCGGCGGTCGGCTCGAGCGTTCCAGCCTCGAGGCCGGCCACGATCTCCCGCAGGAGGGCGAGCGCCTCGCTGGACTGGTCCGGATCGAGCACGGTGTTGACGGCCGCGACGCCGCGGCCCTCCTCGAGCACCTCGACGGCGACCGTGTCGCGCTCCGAGCGCGCGACGTAGCCGTCCTCCGGCACGCCGACGCGGACGACGAGCGCGCGCCCGTCCGGCAGGGTCACGGCCTGTTCGAGCGGCGCTCCGCGGAGGCTCATTAGGCACCGGTTCCTCGCGTCTCGCCGGCCTAAACGTCCGACGGCGCCGCGATCCTCCTCCCATGACGCCCGAGCGCCTCGTCTTCTTCCGTCCGCGCGCAATCCTCAGCGTCCTGATCGTGCTGCTCGCGGTCGTGGTCGTCCTCTACGTGGCCTGGATCTCGCGGCAGGTGGTCTCGTGGATCCTCGTCGCGCTCTTCCTCGCCGTCGCGCTCAACCCGGCTGTCGAGTCGCTGCAGAGGCGCTTCGTGCGCCGGCGCGGGATCGCCGTCGCGATCACGTTCGTCGGCGCCCTGATCGCCACCGCCGCCGTGATCGGCGCCTTCGTGCCGACCGCCGTCGCGCAGGGTCGCCACTTCTCCGAGGCGCTGCCCGGCTACGCCGACGACCTGACGCACGGTCGCGGCCGCCTCGGCTTCCTCGAGACGAAGTACCACGTCGTCGAGAAGGTGCAGAAGGCGGTCAAGGACGGCGGCGGCGCGAAGCTCCTCGGTGTCACCGGCACGGCGCTCGCCGTCACGAAGGGCGTGCTGACCGCGGTCGTCGCGGTGCTCACGATCCTGTTCATGACGCTCTTCATGCTGCTCGAGGGGCCCGCCTGGGTGGGGCGCTTCTACGGCCTCCTACCCGAGCACCAGCGCCCGCGGTGGGAGGGGATCGGCCGCGACATCTACCGCACGGTCGGCGGCTACGTGACCGGAAACCTGCTGATCAGCGTGATCGCGGGCGTCACCTTCGGCATCGTGCTCTTTGCGCTCGGTGTGCCGTACGCGGTCGCGCTCGGCCTGCTCGTCGCGCTGCTCGACCTGATCCCGCTCGCCGGCGCGACGATCGCCGCCGTGCTGGTGACGCTCGTCGCGTTCGCCGCCGACGGCGTCACGATCGGGATCGTCGTCGCCGTGATCTTCCTCGTCTACCAGCAGCTCGAGAACCACGTCCTGCAGCCGCTCGTCTACGGCCGGACCGTGCAGCTGTCGCCGCTCGCCGTGCTGATCTCGGTGCTGATCGGCGCGCAGGTGGCGGGAATCCTCGGCGCGCTCGGAGCGATCCCGGTCGCCGGCGCGATCCAGGTCCTGCTCGTCGACTGGCAGGCCCATCGCCGTCTCGCGCTCGTGGAGACGCCTGCCGGCGCAGTCAAGCCGTGACCAAATCCCCCGGTTGGCCGATGTAGACGTCGTCGAACAGGCCGATGGTTGCTCCAATGCGGGGAAGCAGACTCCTGGCGACCGCCCTGGCCGCCCTCTGCGTCGTCGGCGTCGCGTCGGCCAGGCCGAGCGCGCCCGCCGCCGATCACGTCGCCGGCCTGACCCGGTCGGCGCAGCTCGAGGCCGACGTGCTCGAACAGCTGAACGAGGTTCGCCGCGAGCACGGGCTCGTGCCGCTGAGGCTTTCGGCGCCGCTCGGCAAGGCGGCCGAGGCACACTCGCGGGAGATGGCGTCGGCCGGCTACTTCGAGCACGAGTCAGCCGACGGCTCCGCGTTCTGGAAGCGCGTCGAGCGCTTCTATCCATCGAACGGACGGAGCTTTTGGGCAGTCGGCGAGAACCTGCTGTGGTCGTCCCCGGGCGTCGACGGCCCCGGAGCGCTGAAGCTCTGGATGGCGAGCCCGGAGCACCGGGCCAACATCCTCACCGCCAAGTGGCGCGAGATCGGCGTCTCGGTGATCGAGGTCGCAGCCGCCCCGGGCACGTACGAGGGTCTCGACGTCACGATCGTGACGACGGCTTCGGCGTTCGGCGCTGAGTCCTAACGCTACGCTTCGGCGCAGGCGCTCGTAGCTCAGGGGACAGAGCGGCGGACTTCTAATCCGCGGGTCGGAGGTTCGAATCCTCCCGAGCGCATCGGAGAGCGAGTGGAGCTCGGCGCCTCGAACCCCACTCGCTCGACGAGATCTGGGCTA
>JBBRYK010000131.1:0-3214 GCA_038237665.1 Gaiellales bacterium
CCCTACGACCTCTCGCCAGCGGCGTTCGACTCCACCCTCTGCGGCTACAACCCCTGCGTCCCGCAGCCCGCGACGACCGACAAGCTGGACACGCTCTCTGATCGGCTGATGTACCGGCTCGTCTACCGGCGGTTCACGGCGACGACCGGGCCGACCGCTCCTGCACACGAGACTTGGGTCGTCGACCATACGGTCGACGCCACCGGCAACGATCAGGCAGGGATCCGTTGGTACGAGCTGCGCAACCTGAACGGGACGGGCTCGATCTTCCAGCAGGGAACCTTCGCCGGCTCGCCGCAGGATGCGAAGCACCGGTGGATGGCGAGCACGAACATCGACAGTCAGGGGAACATCGCGCTCGGGTACAGCATCTCCGACGGGACGACGCAGTTCCCGTCCGTCTTCTACACGGCGCGCCTCGTCTCCGACCCCCTGGGGACGCTCCCGCAGGGTGAGGGCACGCTCGTGAGCGGCACCGGCTCGCAGCTCATGAGCGGAGGCCGCTGGGGCGACTACACGACACTCGACATCGACCCGACCGACGACTGCACGTTCTGGCACACGAACGAGTACTACGCCGCCACGGCCGCGTTCGCTTGGAGGACCCGCATCGGGTCGTTCAGGCTGTGCTTGCCGACGGCGGTCTCGGTTGTCGCCTTCGCCGCCCGCTGGGAGCGGAATGCGGGGGCTCGCGTGTCCTGGAGGACGAAGAACGAGAGCCAGATTCTCGGCTTCAACGTCTACCGCGTGAGCGGCAAGGGAAGCCTGAGCCGCGTCAACCCGACGCTCATCCACGCGAAGCGCTCTGGGCGGCCGACCTCGGCGAGCTACGCGTTCCTCGACCGGCTCGCCGCGCGGAAGCACGTCCTGAGCTACAAGCTCCAGGTCGTCGGCCTCACGGGCGTGAAGAGCTGGTACGGCGTCGGCAGCGCACCGGCTCGAGGCTAGCGCCGAAGCTGTTGGGCGATCCGGCCGTCGAAGATCCCCGGCTCCTCAGCCGGGGCTTCGGCGGCCGGAAGCCCCTCGATCGGCTCGACCCACGCCGGCTCGACCCCGGCGACGACAGAGGGGCAGAGCAGCGGCTGCGCGAAGGAAGGGTTCCGGCCCGTCCCGGGCGCCCACGGGCCGAGCCTCCGGGCGCGGCCGGCATCGATCGAGCCGCCGACGAGCGCGTAGCCCTCCTGGTGGGCGTCGAGGACGCGCCGCGACCAGTCGGGCGCGGGCTGCACGCCGGGCGCCAGGTGAGCGATCGCCTGTGCCTCCTCGACCGCCACGAGCGGCTCTTCCTGCCCTTGCACCTCGGCGCCGACCGCCCCGAGCGCGCGCTCGATGCGCGGCGCGACCTGGACGGCGAGCGTCAGCGGCGTGTTGCCGACCTCTCCGAGCCAGTAGCGCCACTCGAGGACAAGGTCGAACGCGAGCCGGTAGCGGCCGGGAGGGATCGGGCCGCGCACCCGGGCCCGTGCCTCGACCTGCGCACCGGGCTCGACGACGCCGATCTCCGTCCGCAGCCCGTCCCACAGAATCGGGTTGCCGCGGTCGTCGAGCCAGTGGTAGGAGAGCTTCAGGTCGCGCCAGGGCGCTCCGCCGACGTTCTCGAACCCGACGCGGAAGGTGTGCAGCGCGCCCGCGCGGATCGCGCCGACCTCCTCGGCGACCCACCGCACGGCGAGCGGCCCGGCCGGGATGGGGTGCTCGCCGACACGCCTCACCTCGAGGGCTAGTCTAGGGGCCTGTCCGGGAAGCAAACCAGGGCGCGGCATCCTTCCGGACAGGCCCCTAGACCCGTGCCCGAGCCGCTCCTCGTGCGCGCCGCCCGGCGGGAGGCCGTCGAGCGGACGCCGGTGTGGTTCATGCGACAGGCCGGACGGTCGCTGCCGGAGTACCGCAAGATCCGCGAGACCTACGGGCTCTTCGAGATCGTCCGTCAGCCCGAGCTCTGCGCCGAGGTGACGCTCCAGCCCGTCCGCCGCCACGACGTGGACGCCGCCGTCATGTTCGCCGACATCATGCTGCCGGTCATCGGCATGGGCATCGACGTCGACCTCGTCGAGAACGTCGGTCCGGTCGTAGCACGTCCGATCGCGACGATGGCCGACGTCGAGCGGCTGCGCACGCCGGAGCCGGAGGAGTCGGTGCCCTTCGTGCTCGAGGCGGTGCGCCTCGTTCGGGCGGAGCTGCGCGCCGACCAGGCGGTCGTGGGCTTCTGTGGCGGCCCTTTCACCGTCGCCGGCTACCTCGTCGAGGGAAGGCCCACGCGCGAGTTCACGAAGGTCAAGCGGCTGATGTACTCGCAGCCCGACGTCTGGTACGCGCTCCTGGAGAAGCTAACGCAGGCCTTCGTCCCCTACGTGCGCGGCAAGGTTCGCGCGGGCGCGGACGTGATCCAGGTCTTCGACTCCTGGGTCGGCGCGCTCTCGCCGGCCGATTACCGCGAGTTCGTCCAGCCGTACTCGGTCAAGATCCTGGCGGCGCTCGAGTGCCCGACGATTCATTTCGGCACGGGCACAGCGACCCTCCTGCGCGACATGCGCGAAGCCGGCGGAGACGTGATCGGCCTCGACTGGCGGATCCCGCTAGACGTGGGCTGGGAGACGGTCGGCGGCGACCGAGGTGTGCAGGGAAACCTGGACCCGGCTGCTCTGCTCGGACCGTGGGAGCGCGTGGAGGCGGCGGCGCTCGGCGTCCTGCACCGCGCCGCCGGCCGTCCCGGCCACATCTTCAACCTCGGCCACGGCGTGCTGCCGGACACGAATCCGGACGACCTCGGCCGGCTCGTCGAGCTCGTGCACGAGCGAAGCTCATGAGCGAGACGGCGGTCGTCCTGATGGCCTACGGCTCGCCCGAACGGATCGCCGACGTGCCGGCTTACTATGCGGACATCCGCGGCGGGCGGCCGATCCGTCCGGAGCTCCTCGACGACCTCGTCGAGCGCTATCGCCGGCTTGGGATCGAGGACGACAACCCGCTGAACGCCATCACCGAGCAGACCCGCGCGGCGCTCGAGCAGGAGCTCGGCCTCTCGGTCTTCACCGGCATGAAGCACTGGCACCCGCGGATCGCGGAGGCCGCCGAGGCGGCGCTAGCCTCGGGCGCCCGCAAGGTGGTCGGCCTCGTCCTTGCACCGCACTACTCCGGGATGTCGATCGGCGGCTACCGGCGCCAGCTCGAAGGTGCGCTCGCCGGTCGAGCCGAGCTCGCCTTCGTCGAGAGC
>JBBRYK010000132.1:0-2920 GCA_038237665.1 Gaiellales bacterium
CTCGCCGTGCGTATCGGCGACGAACACGGAGACGGGCCCGCTGGCCTCGCGGACGACGAGGTCGACGATCGCGCGCGCCTGCTCGAGCTTCACGCACGCACTCTACGACGGGCCGAGGCAGCGAAGCACACGAAGGCTCTCCGGCCAATCGAGCTCGGCCACGGCGGGAACGGCGAAGCAATCGCCTGCTCGGGCGGGCTCGCCGCCGATCGTCCCTCGGCCTTCGAGCACGATCAGGACGGCAAAGCGCCCGGCCACCGCCGGCTCCTCGTCGGCCCAGAAGTACGTGCGGGCCTGATCGGGCAGGCCGAACTGCGGCTCGTGCGCATGGAGGTCGAGAGCCCCGATCGCGGCTTCCCAGCCGAGGCCCAGGTCGCTGTCCTCGGCCCGGATCGGGAACCCTTTCCACTCGCAGAGGAACGAGAAGTCGGTCGGCTCCTGCAGCTCGGCGACGAGCAGGCCCGCGCCGAGCGCATGGGGGACGCCGCCGGGCACGTAGATGACGTCACCGGCCTGGACGCGCAGATGGTTCAGCGAGCCGAGGAGAGCGTCCGTGTCCTGAGCCTCGATCCAGCCGCGGTAGCGCTCGCGGCTGACCGGCTCGCGGAGGCCGACCCAGACCTCGGCGTCGGGGCCTCGCGTGGCGAGGACGATCCAAGCCTCCGTTTTGCCGAACGCCGAGCCCAGGTGGTCGCGCGCGAACGCGCGATTCGGGTGGTAGTGGACGGGAAGCCGCTCGGCCGAGTCGAGAAGTTTGACGAGCAGGCCCGTCGTCTCCCCGAAGCGCTCGATGTGCTCTCGCCCGAGCCACCCGTCCGGATCGGCCGCGATTGCGTCTCGCAGTAGCCGTCCGTCGTCCAGGCGTGACAGACCGGAGTCGGGCTCGTCCCGTCCGGGGTTGACCGCGGCGGTGGTCGAGCCGACCCAGTCCTCCGGGAACGAGCTGTCCTCTTCCTTCACCCCCCGAAGCCGTCCGATCAGCTTGCCGCCGAGGTAGAAGCGGTAGACCCGCGTTGGTTGAATACGGTGCGGTCGGGCCTCGGTCATGCCTGCCTGATGGCGGGATAGAGCGCGCGAAAGTGCGCGTAGCCCTCGTCGTAGGCAGCCTGCCAGGACGGCTCCGGCTCGACCGTCTCGCGGACGCGCACGCAGGCGGCAACGGCGGCGTGGACGTCGTCGAAGACGCCGGCACGGACGCCGGCGAGGAGCGCGGCCCCGTACGCCGCCCCTTCCTCGACGGCCGTCAGCTCGAGCGGTAGCCCGAGGACGGAGGCGACGATTCGAAGCCACAGACGGCTCCGGGCCCCGCCGCCGGAGACACGTCCGACCGCGGGCTCGACGCCGAGCCCGCGCAGCAGCTCGAGCGAGTCGCGAAGCCCGTATGCGACCCCCTCCAGCACCGCGCGAACGAGTCCGGCTCGGTCATGACCCAGGGACAGTCCCTCGAACACGCCGCGAGCAGACGGGTCGGCGTGGGGCGTCCGCTCGCCCTGCAGGTAAGGAAGGAACGTGAGCCCATCCGACCCGGCCGGAACGGCCGCGGCTTCCTCGACCAGGTCTGCGTAGTCCGTCCCCGGTGCCAGCGCATCGCGGAACCAGCGCAGCGATCCGGCTGCCGAGAGCATCACGCCCATCGCCTCCCACGCGCCGGGCACGGCGTGGCAGAACACGTGCACACGGGCCTCCGGCTCGGCCGCGTACTCGGGCAGCACGGCGAGGACCACGCCGGACGTGCCGAGCACCACCGACACCGGCCCGGGGCGGTCGATGCCGACTCCGAGCGCGCCCGCTTGCTGGTCGCCGGCGCCGGCGATCTCCGGGCACTCGTGCGCCGGTGGGAGCCACTCCGCGGGCAGCTCGAGCGCGTCGAGGACCTCGTCGCTCCAGCGCCGGTGTGCGACGTCGAAGAGGAGCGTCCCGGAGGCGTCGGCCACGTCGATCGCGCGTTCGCCGCTCAGCCGGAGCCGCACGTAGTCCTTCGGCAGGAGAATGTGGCGAATCCGCGCAAACACCTCCGGCTCGTGATGCCGGAGCCAGAGCAGCTTCGGCGCGGTGAAGCCCGTGAGGGCGCGGTTGCCGGTCAGCTGGATCAGGCGGGCGAGGCCGACGCGTTCCTCGATCTCGGCGCACTCGGCCGCGGTGCGCTGGTCGTTCCAGAGGATCGCCGGCCGCAGTACCCGGTCGCTCGCGTCGAGGCAGACGAGCCCGTGCATCTGGCCCGACAGGCCGATTCCGGCCGGCTCGACCCCCAGCCGGGCGAGCGCTGCCTGCGCCGCGCGCCACCAGTCCTCCGGGTCCTGCTCGGCCCAGCCTGGCTGCGGCGTGGAAAGCGGGTATCCCTCCTCCGCGCGCGCGAGCACCTCGCCCGTCGGCGTGACGGCCAGCGCCTTGACGCCGGTCGTCCCGACGTCCAGGCCGACGAGGGCGGTCATTCCCCGCCGAGGGCCTGATACACGAGCTCGTAGGCGCGGATCGCGTCCTTGCGCGACTGTGCCTCCCGGAGCGCCGCGTCGTCGATCCGCGCCGCCACCGAGTCGATGAACCGCCACTGCAGGACGCTCCGGCGCACTGCCGCGACCGCGTCCTCCGTGTAGGGGTAGAGGTCGAAACCGAGGCGTTCTCCGTTCTCCCCGTACCGTGCCCGGCGGAGCTCAATCGCGAGCTCCAAAGTCTCCATGAACGCGGTCGCGCCGACCATGTTGTCGTCGTCGAACGTGCCCCAGCCGGAGTTCGCGTGCTGATGGCCGAGCAGCCCCTCGGCGGCGAGCAGGGCGGCGTACTCGGCCAGGTTCTCGCCGTTCATGATCAGGTGCTGCCAGTCCATGTTCACCTTGACGTTGTCGAGCCCGCGGGCGCGCAGCGTGTGGATGACGTGGAGCGTCATGCCGATGTTCCGCATCAGGATCTTCATCGCGGGCTC
>JBBRYK010000133.1:0-2660 GCA_038237665.1 Gaiellales bacterium
ATGCCGGGGATCGCCGACAACGCGCTCGTCAAGGCAGCCCGGCTGATCGAGCGCGTTGCCGCATTCGAGGACGAGCCGCGGCTCGGCCCCGAGACGACGGCGTTCCTCCAGGCGGTCCTGGGCGAGGCGCCGGCCGCCGAAAACGCACTCGCGCGCGCACGCGAGCTCCATCCGCTCGCCGCCGAGCTGATCCAGCCGCTGCTCGCGCTGACCGTGGCGCCGACGATGATCGACGCCTCGCAGAAGCGGAACGTGATTCCGGCCAAGTGCGAGGTGACCGTAGACTGCCGGCTGCTGCCCGGCCAGAAGCAGGCGGAGGCGGAGGGCCTGATCCGCGGCTGGCTGGGCCAGGGCGATTACGACCTGGACTGGATTCAGGGCGTGGGTGGGTCGCGGTCGGCCATCGAGACGCCGCTCTGGCAGGCGGTTTCGTCCTTCGTCGAGCAGACCGAGCCCGGTGCACAGGCCGTTCCGATCGTCGTGGCCGGCTTCACCGACAGCCACTGGCTGCGCCAGGCGTTCGGCACCGTCGCCTACGGCTTCTTCCCGATGCGGGCGATGGATCCGGAGCTGGCCGCGAGGTTGATCCACTCCGCGGACGAGCGCGTGCCCGTCGAGGACCTCGAGCTAGGAGTGGACTTCCTGCGGCACGCCGCCCAGGCAATCTGCGCTGGCTAGGCTTCGCCGGATGGCCGAGGAGAAGATCCGCCTGGGCGGAATGGCGCTTTCGAACGGTGTTCTCGTGCACGGGCCGACGGCCTGGGCATGTGCCGTTCGGACCGACGACGGCGAGCTGAAGGTCGCCTCGGGGCGCAAGCGCTTCCCCGCCTCGCGCGTCGAGAGCCCGTTTCTGCGGGGGCCGGCCCGGCTGGCGGAGGTCTTCGCGCTTCTGCCTCTTGTGCGGCGGAGGCTGCCGGAGGCGCGGCTTCCGTTCGAGCGGCCCGCGATCCTGGCGACGATGTTCGCGAGCGCGCTGACCGTCCGCGCGATGCGCGAGTCGGACCGACTCGGGCCCGCCACCCAGGAGCTGATCGGCGGCCTGCTCGCGCTGCTGCCGGCGACGCTCTCGCTCCGGGGCTCCACGCTCGCGGCCTACCACGGCGCGGAGCACGTCTCGATCGGGACGTACGAGCACGGCAAGAGCCGCCCGCGGGAACACGAGCGCTGCGGCTCGCACCTCGTCGGGCCGCTGCTCGGAACGTCGATTCTGGGTGCGGCCATCGCCGGGCGTGCCCCGGAACAGTTCCGCGGACCTGCCCGCCTCGCCGCCTCACTCGGTGCGCTGGCCGCCTCGACCGAGATCTTCGGCTGGATGACGCGCCATCCGGACAGCCCCGTCTCGCGCGCCCTCGCGCGGCCGGGTCACGAGCTCCAGCACCGCCTCGCAACCGCCGAGCCGACGCCGGAGCAACTGGACGTCGCCGAGGCCGCGCTCGCCGCGTGTCTCGAGCTCGAGGATGAGCACCACTAGGCAGCGGGCGACGCGCCTCCCGCCCGAGATCTTCGACCTGCCGGTCGAGAAGATGCGGGAGGGCTACTACACCGACGCGTACTTCAACCACACGCGTGAGGTGCTGTTGACCGACGGGCGCCATCCGCGGGTCGTCATGCAGGTGTTCCAGCGCAAGCAGTCCGTTCTCGGGGGGATGGACGAAGCGATTGCCGTCCTCAAGCTCTGCTCCGAGGACTGGGACGAGCTGACCGTGCACGCCCTCTACGACGGGGACAGGATCGAGCCCTGGGAGACGGTGATGACGATCGAGGGCGACTACACCCTCTTTGCGCACCTCGAGACGGTGTATCTCGGTGTTCTGGCGCGCCGAACGCTGATCACGACGAACGTGACGCAGGTGCTCGAGGCCGCGAACGGCAAGCCGATCATCTTCATGCCGGCCAGGCACGACCATCACCGGGTCCAGACCGGCGACGGGTATGCGGCCTACGTCGCCGGCGCAGTCGTCGGGGCGCCGATCGGCGTCACCTCCGACGCGCAGGCCTCCTGGTGGGGCGGCCGCGGGATCGGGACCGTGCCCCACGCCCTGATCGCTTCGTACGGCGGGAACACCGTCCTCGCTGCGACCAAGTTCGTCGAGCACGCGCCGCAGGACATGAACGTGGTCGTCCTCGTCGACTTCGAGAACGACTCCGTGCGCACGTCGCTGGAGGTCGCCCGCGCGCTCGGCGACAGGCTCTGGGGCGTGCGCCTCGACACCTCCGGCCAGCTCGTCGACCGCGCACTCTGGGACGAGATGGGCGATTTCGACCCGCGCGGAGTCAACGAGCGGCTGGTGCACAAGGTGCGCGACGCGCTCGACCGCGACGGCTTCGAGCGGGTTCGGATCGTCGCCTCGGGCGGTTTCACCGTCGAGCGGATCGAGCAGTTCGAGCAGCTGGGTGTGCCCGTCGACTCGTACGGCGTCGGCTCCTCGCTGATCCGTGGATCGAACGACTACACGGGGGACATCGTCCTCACGGACGGCCGCCCTTCCGCGAAGGTGGGCCGCTGGTTCCGGCCTAGTTCGCGGCTCGAGCTCGTTAAGTTGTCCTGCCTAAACAGGTTGTGAACGGCTGAGGGATCTATCCGGCCCTCCTTCGAGGCTGTGGGTCTGCGAAGACCACGCCCGAGAAGGAGGGCCCGGATGTATCTGCACGCTAACGCC
>JBBRYK010000134.1:0-2298 GCA_038237665.1 Gaiellales bacterium
CAGAACGAGACACCGCTCTCGCGGATAGGATCGAGCGCAAGCGACCTCAGGGAGTAGAGCATGGAATGTGACGTCGCCGTCCTCGGTGGCGGGCCGGGCGGCTACACGGCGGCAATCCGAGCCGCGCAGCTCGGCGCCAGAGCCGCGTGCATCGAGAAGGAGCCGGATCTCGGCGGCACCTGCCTGCGTGTCGGCTGCATCCCGACGAAGGCCTGGGTGCAAACGGCGTTCGCGCTCAAGGAGGCCGGGGAGACCTTCGCGAAGCTCGGCGTGAAGGTGGGGGAGCCCGAGCTCGACTTCGGCACCGCCAATAGGTGGAAAGCCCAGGTCGTCAAGCAGATGACGAGCGGCGTGGCGAGTCTCTTCAAGGCGAACGGCGTCGAGTGGGTCAAGGGCACCGGCCGCTTCACCGACGCCAACACGATTTCCGTCGATGCTGGGGAGGCCGTCACGTTCAAGCAGGCGGTCGTCGCCACCGGCTCGTTCCCGCTGCGACCGCCGATCCCGGGCCTCGACTCGGGGCTCTGCGTCGACTCGACCGGCCTGCTGGCCCAGACCGAGGTGCCGGAGAGGCTCGTCATCCTCGGCGGTGGAATCATCGGCTGCGAGTTCGCGTCCATCTTTCGCCGCTTCGGCTCCGAGGTCACGATCATCGAGATGCTGCCGAGCCTGATCCCTTTGGAGGACGCCGACGCGTCAAAGGAACTGGCGAAGCAGTTCGGTCGTCGCGGCATCACCCTGGAGTTGGAGAAGCAGTGCACCGGCGTCGAGGAGAAGGGCGGCGGCCTCACGGTCACGTTCGGCGACGGCGAGACGGTCGAGTGCGATCTGATGCTCGTCGCTGTCGGGCGGGGGCCGCTCGTCGAGGGCCTCGGCCTAGAGGAGATCGGCGTCGAGCTCGACGAACGGAAGGGCATCGCTGCCGACGAGCACCGCCGGACGACCCTCCCGCACATCTACGCCGTCGGCGACTGCGCCGGCTACTGGCAGCTCGCGCATACGGCCTTCCGGGAGGGGGAGGTGGCCGCCGAGAACGCCATGGGTCACGATGCGGTCGTCGAGAACCGCGGCGTTCCGCGACCGATCTACACGGATCCGGAGATTGCCGCCGTCGGATTGACCGAGGCGGAGGCCCGTGAGCAGTACGGCGACGACGTCGCAACCGGGACGTTTCCCTGGGCCGCCAACGCGCGCGCCGTGATGCAGAACGAGACAATCGGCTGGGTCAAGTCGATCCACGAAACGCGGTACGGCGAGCTGCTCGGCCTCGTCATGGTGGGGCCGCACGTGACTGACTTGATCGAGGCCGGGGTCGTCGCGCTCGATGCCGAGTCGACCGTAGAGACGATCGCCGACGGGATGGCTGCGCACCCGACACTCTCAGAGGCGATCAAGGAGGCAGGCCTCGTTGCGCTCGGGCGCGCGATCCACCTGCCGCCGCCGCGAAGACGGGCTGCCGCGCGGGTGTGACGCGCGTCCGGCCGTAGGTCTGCGAGCTCAGGTGACGGGCTTGCCAGACACGGAGTCGGGCGACGCCGCGATGCCCCCGAGCTCCGGCGCGCCGACCCGGCGAAGACGTCTGACGCTGGGCACCGAGAGGATCCCGAGCGTCGAGAATCCGAGCAGCGCGGCCATCAGCCAGAGGGTCTCGTCGAGCCCGATTCCGTCGGCGAGGAAGCCGGCGAGCGTGTACCCGAGCGGCATGAAGACGAGGGAGCCCATCCATTCGTACGCACTGACGCGCGAGAGGGCCTCGCTCGGCACGTGCTCTTGGAGCGTCGTCAGCCAGAGCGCGTTCGAGAGGCTCAGCCCGCCCATCCCGAGAACCGCAACCGCCGCGATCACGAGGGTCGGGAGCGGTCGCACGAGCGTGATCGGCAGGAACGCGATTGCGATCAGCGAGAGATAGCCGGCAAGCAGCGGTCGTGCCGGACGGAAGCGCAACGCCACGGCGCTTCCCACGATCGAGCCGACCCCGGCGCCCGCCAGAATGATCGCCCAGTCGAAGACCCCGCCGAGGTCTCGTTTCGCGACTATCGGCCCGAGCACCCAGAGGGGCGCTACTGCGAAGTTGCCGACGGAGTAGTAGGCGACGCTCGTCCAGACCCAGCTGCGCGCAGTCAGCTCGCGCCAGCCGCCCGCGAGCTCGGCGAGGAAGTAGCCCCGCGCTCGTGAGCGCGAGAAGCCCCTGACCCCGAGCAGCGCGAGGAAGGCCGCGCTTACCACGAACGTGCCGGAATCGATCGCGAACAGCCAGCCGGGGCCGAAGCCCGCCACCAGGAGGCCGCCGACGATGGG
>JBBRYK010000135.1:0-2230 GCA_038237665.1 Gaiellales bacterium
CGGCGGGTCAGCTCACGCTCCTGCTCAACAGTCAGCACGATCCGGTACGGACTCGACCTCGCCACCAACCAGGACTTCCTCGACCAGCGGCGCAGTCCTGCCCCACAAACGCCGGATAATTACGAGCCAGACCACTTAGTCTGTGCCGTTCCGGAGACGTGCGAGCGATCGTGTCCTCGAAGCTCGACAGGCTGACGCGGTCGCTAATCGACTTTGCAAGTCTCGTAGAGGACGCTGAGAGCCGGGGTCACTCGATCGTGATCGTCGACCAGGCTTTCGACCTCGGCAGCCCGAGGGCGTCTCCGTCGTGGACGTGGCTCGGCAGGCAGGTCACTCCCCTGCCGTCTGCTTGTCGACGTACGCACACGTGATCGACGAACTCGATGGACAGCGTCATGCGTCAGCCGAGGCGAGAATCCTGCAGGCGCGTGACCAGCTGGTACATCCGGAGTACATTCGGACACCCGAGACGGCGTCTGCCCGACCATAGAACCTAGGCGGGGATTCAAGCCGACGCGCGGATTCGAACCGCGGACCCCTTCATTACGAGTGAAGTGCTCTACCAGCTGAGCTACGTCGGCAGGGGCGATCCAGTCTAGCGCCGCGGTGCGAGACGTTTTGCGCCCCTGAGGGGATATGAACGAGATGCACCGGGTATCTGTGCTTCTGGTGCCGGCCGTGCTGGCGGTGGCGCTTGCGGCCGGCGCCACGGGCACACCGCAACGCCCTGCGAAGAGCAGAAGGTTGATCCTCTACTGGAGCGACAACCCGATTCCGTCGCTCTGGTCGATCCGCCCGGATGGATCAGGGCGGCACCGCTTCCTCCGCACGCAGCAGAACGGCAAGCGACCGCGACTTTCGCCCGACCGCACGTGGGTCGCGTTCGACGGCACGCCGCCTGGCAAGCCGCCGCTCAGCGAGTTCCACCTCCAGCTCGTGCACCTCGACGGCAGCGGGCGGCGGACACTGACCGGCAGACGTCTTCGTCATCAACGCGGACGGAACGGGCGTCAAGCGGCTCACCCGCGCCGGCACGGATGAGGCAGGCGTCTGGTCGCCGGACGGCCGCGAGATCATCTTCACGAGCCGCCTCCAGGGCATCCCGCAGCTCTACGTGATGAGCGGGGACGGCTCCCGCGAGCGGCGCCTCTCGCGTATGACCTTCACGGCGTTCGAGCCCAGCTGGCGCTAGTCGAGCTGGGCGAACACCTCGGCCAGGCTCTCGATCGAGCGGCGGTCGATCGGGTCAACGACCAAAATCGCCTCGTCGGCACCCGCTCCAGCGAGCTCTCGTAGGTGCTCCGCGATGCGCTCGGGCGGGCCTCCGATCGGCGCGATGGCTGCGTTCGTCCGCCCGCCCACGGCCCCGCCGAGCTCGACGAAGACGCACGCGCTCCGCTCGACCTCGGCCGGATCCCGGCCCGCCCTCTGGGCGGCTGCCGAGATCTCGGCGTTCCGCCGTGCGAAGCCGTCGGGCGTGTTGCCGTACCAGTCGAACCACGTGTTCCAGGCGTCGACGTGCGGAAGCGTGATCGCGAGCATCCGCGGGCCGGTCGCTCCGATCATCAGCGGGGGCCGGCGCAAGGGAGCGGGAACGAGCACGGCGTCCTCGGTCTGCGCATAGCGGCCCGGGAACGTCACGCGCTCGCCGGCGAGCAGCCGCCGCACGATCTCGAACGACTCTTCGAAACGAGAGACGCGGTGGTCGAAGGGGATCCCGAACGCGCGAAACTCCTCTTCGTTCCAGCCCGAGCCGACGCCCAGGACGAGGCGGCCGCCGCTGATCTCGTCGATTGTCGCTGCGGTCTTCGCCAGTACCGCCGGCACATGGAAGCCGAGGCACGCGACGAGCGGCCCGAGGGTGACGCGCTCCGTGACGGCCGCAAGCCCGGCGAGGAGCGCCCAGGCCGCCCAGGGCCCGCGCTCAAGCCGGCCGTCCCCGCGGTAGAGGTAGTGGTCGCCGACCCAGATCGAGTTGAACCCAGCGGCCTCCGCCGTCTGCGCCAGCGTCGCGTACTCCGGCCAGCGCACCTCCCGCTCGACCTCCGGCAGCTGAATCCCGATGCGGAGCGGTGGAGCCATTGCGCCAGCCTAAGCCTCGATCCACCGTTTTCTCTGCCGTGGCGGCCGGGGTCGGCCTGTTGGGTGCCGGTTCGGGGCGGGTGGGGGGAAGAGTTTGGTGTTCAGGCACGCGGGATGACGCGCGGGGAGCCTGGAGGGGTGCTGCGTA